>CALUPP010000031.1 GCA_944322685.1 Candidatus Gastranaerophilales bacterium | reverse complement strand
ATTTCAAATAAATCGCTGCTATATTATCCGTGTCATACCTGTTTTCATTTTTACACGAAAATAAATATCACGTTTTTTGTACGTAGTTTTGAATTTGACATATTTCATTGTCTTTTGTAAGTTCAATATAACACAAAAGTTTTGAGCCTTAGGAAAATGGTCGTGTTCTGAAACCTTTCTCACTTCTGCAACACATCACAAATTTGTAATTTATAAAAAAATCTAACATAACGCAGATATAAATTAAACTTTCCGACTTACATGTCAAACTCGCGATACTTTTTCTCAAAATCCCTGATACACGACATTAAAGCAATAAAAAAGAGCCCAAAAGGCTCTTTTTAGAAATGGAGAATAGGAGACTCGAACTCCTAACCCCCTGCGTGCAAAGCAGGTGCTCTACCAATTGAGCTAATTCCCCAAATATTCAATTTTCAAACGCCGTTTTGCCGACAAAAATTATAATATCATAGACAAAAAATTTTTCAAATACTTTTTTTAATTTTTTCAAAAAAAATATATTACCCAACCGGGGAATGTCGTTTTTGCAAAATTATGCCCGGGTGTCTAATTGTAGAGAGGGTATGTTTTTCATTTAATATAATCAAATCTTTTTCATACTTCCAACTATTCTTAATTCCAGACAGGTGGGCTTTTTTAAAAGCCCGTTTTTTTTATAAAAAAGCAGTAAAAAAACGATTCTTGGCCGCAAATTTGCAAAAACTGAGCAAATTAATACTTTAAAAAGCAAATATTATGCGGATTTAAATCTACTCTAAGAAGCGGATGTAAAAAAATGTTAACATCGGTTAAAATAAATAAGATATCCTAGCAAAAAAATTTTTGTTCGGGATTTTAAGCAATATGCTCCCGATAAAAAAGTAAGTTAGGCAGCAAAAGAGAGATAATAGGAGAGCAAATGGTCGATAATCGTTCAGCAGGATTTTTTGGAATAGGCGGCAGCTTTAATTTTAAAAGCGGCGACATATCCGGCACTGCGGCAAAAACAGCTGACGACAGACAAAGCAACGGCACGGATTATTTTGATACAAGACGTGACGGCGAAGAATTTGACGGCCAAATGAACAATTCTCAGTACGTCGACCGCAGCGCACAGCTAAAAGCTACTTTAAACTCTCTTGCGATGATGAATGTTGCTAATTTGATAAAAAAGGCTAACCAAAAATCCAGAAAAGCGGAAGATGACTCTGACGACAAATCGGGGCTTGATAAAATCCCTGTTTGGGAAGATTACCGTGACGAAAATGAGGATTTTCTTTACGTTGACTAGCTTTTGACCTAATATAAATTTACTATGGCGTTTTTAGACAAAGCAAAAATCAAAATACTGTCGGGAAAAGGCGGAAACGGCGCTGTCGCTTGGCGCAGAGAAAAATATGTAGATAAAGGCGGCCCGGCAGGCGGCGACGGAGGCCGCGGCGGCGATGTTTATTTTGTTGCGGACGAAAGCATGACAACGCTCATGGATTTTAAGTTCAAATCCATATTCAAAGCCGAAAACGGCGAAAACGGCCGCCCAAAATCACAGCATGGCCACGGCGGGAAAGATTTGTATATAAAAGTTCCCTTGGGAACCGTCGTAAAAGACCCCGAAAACGATAAAATAATCGCCGATTTGACCCACCATGAACAAAAAATCCTCGTAGCAAAAGGCGGACGCGGCGGACGCGGAAATGCACGGTTCGCAACATCGCAAAAACGCGCACCCCAGTTTTGCGAGCCAGGAGAACCGGGAATTGAGCGGGAACTTGAGCTCGAACTAAAATTAATCGCAGATGTAGGGCTTCTTGGCATGCCCAACGCCGGAAAATCAACGTTAATAAGCGTCATAAGCGAAGCTAAGCCCAAAATTGCGGATTATCCATTCACAACCCTCATCCCGCACCTAGGCGTGGTCAAAAAGCCCTCAGGCGACGGATTTGTGGTGGCTGATATCCCGGGATTGATAGAAGGAGCAAGCGAAGGCACGGGATTGGGCCATGAATTCTTGCGACATGTCGAAAGATGCCGTTTTCTTATCCACGTTGTTGATATTACGCAAGAAAATCCCGTTGAAAACTATGAAAAAATCAACAATGAACTAAAAAAACACTCCGAACGCCTGGGCGGCCTGTATCAAATTGTTGCATTGAACAAAATCGACGCCGTAGACGAAAAAACGCAGGAATCGTACCTTGAAAAATTCAAAAAATACACAAACGACGTTTTTTTGATTTCTGCGGCAACCAAGGAAAATATCAAGCCGTTTATGGATTTTGTAATGCAAAAAGTCGATGAAATTCCCAAACCCGAATTCAAAATCGACATTGATGAAGATTTGGCGGCAATCGACAATGACGACAGCTCTTATGCCGTATACAAAATCGACAAAAACACCTACTCAGTCGAGGGCGGAAAGATAATAAGGCTCGCTAACGTCACTGACACAAGAAATATCGACCAGCTCTACCGTTTTCAGAACATTCTCGCCTCAATGAACGTCTACGAAGCGCTAAAAGCCGCAGGAATCAAGGACGGCGACGTTGTTAAAATCAGCCATATTCAGTTTGAATATTATGATTAGAATTTTTTGTTTTTGATTGTTCTGGGGCCGGCCAAGGCATAAATATAAATTTTTAGGACCGGAACGGGCTAAAGCAGCTTTTACGTTACTAAAAATTTACATTTATATCTTGGCCTTTGAGGGAATTTTTTAAAAATGTCTTTTGGGTGCGCTCATTCTGTCATTTTGAACGGCAGTGGAGCTTGTATAAGGAATAAAAAGCCGGATATGGCGGGAAATCCGATTATTTTTCGAGCTGTCTGCGGTAAAAACGCTCCCACCCCCAAAAATCGCCCGTCAAAAGAATCAATTCTTTGCCAGCTCATATTTTGAGCGCAAAACCTTTTTCAAAATCTCTTTTGCAGCGTCAAGCTGTGGATCTTTGTCGTTTATAAAGTCCGATTCGGTATAATCGACCTCATAATCCGGCGCAATGCCCGATTTATTTATATCATAGCCTTTTGGAGTTAAATATTTGGCGATTGTAAGGTTCATGCCGGTCGCATTTGGCAGCGGATAGATTTTTTGAATCATTCCCTTGCCGTAAGTGCGTTTTCCGACCAAAATCGCCTTTTGATTGTCCTTTAACGCCCCTGAAAGTATCTCGGAAGCGCTTGCGCTGGCCTCGTCAATAAGGATTACCAACGGTTTTGTGATTGCATATGGTTTTGTTTGCGCGTCAATGTCCGATTTTTGACGATTTCTGTCCACAACACTGACAATATGCCCCTCCGGAAGAAACATATCCGCGATAAATATCGCATTCGGCATCAAACCGCCCGCATTTCCTCGCAAATCAATAATCAATCCCGGACATTTTTCGGTTTTTGTCAACGCCTCAATGAACTCCGTGCTCAAATCCGAGCTTATGAAACTCGATATCTGGATATAACCGATGTTTTTGTCGAGAACTTCGGCCTTTATGTTCTTGATTTTGATTTCTTCTCTGGGAATGACGACAGTAAGCTTATTTTTGCCGCGCAAAAGCTCCAGGGTAACCGATTTCCCCTCCTCGCCCCTGATTACTGCGGCAACATCGCTGACGGACTTGCCCGCAACGTTGGTTCCGTCGACTTTCATGATGATATCGCCGGCTTTAAGTCCCTTTTTCGCAGCCGGAGTGTCCTCAACAACGCTGATAATAATGACTTTTCCCGACGCAGAGATGATATTTACGCCGATTCCGACGATTTTTGCATCAATATTTGTTGTTTGCTCAAGATATTCTTTTTCGTCAAGGAATTTTGAATAAGGATCGTCAAGGCTTGCGAGCATCGAGTTTATTGCGACGTAAGCGTCCTCTTTTGTTTTGATTCTGTCAACATAATGCCGGTTCCAGCGCATCCAATCCTGGCCGTTGAGCGTCGGGTCGTAATATTTTGATTTTATAATACGCCATGTCTTTAAAAAGAGCCTTTTGGGGTCGGTTGTCTGGCGGTTTATCAAAAATTCCGAATCCAGCAGCGCACCCGGGCGGATATTGTATTTTGTCTGCGCGGAAAGGTAGTTAAAAAGCACCAGGCTCGCGAGAAAAATTATTAAGAGGTAAAGAATTTTCTTGTACATGTTTGCGTCTTTGATATTTTTATTGAGCTGCCCGCAAAATAAGCCTTAACCAGCGTTTTTGGGTCATTTTAAACTTATTTCTGAGCCGCAAAATTGATTTTTTGAATTTATCTTTTGAATATATTCTAATTTAATATCCCAAAAAAGTTAATAGCAATATGGCACCACAAAAGCAGTATTTTTTTTACTTTTTTGGTTCTTTTCCCTTTGACAAAAGCCGATAACCGCCTCCATAAATCGTTTCTATGTATTCTTTTCCGTTAGAAATCTTTTTAATTTTTGAACGGAGGTGGCGGATGTGCACACGAATCGTTTCAACGTCATCCTCGGGGCCGTATCCCCAGATTTCGCGCAGAAATTTTGCTGAAGAAACCATATTTTCGTGGTTTTGCACAAGAAGATTCAAAATATCATATTCAATCGGAGTAAGTTTCACGGTTTTATCAAGGATTTTGACCGAATATGACTCCGGCAGCAACGTAATGTCGCCTACGGTTAAAATTTCTTTCGTTGCAAGCGATTCGGGGATAGCATCCGTGCGTTTTAAAAGCGCCCTGACCCTTACCCTTAATTCATCCATCTCAAACGGCTTGACAAGGTAGTCATCAACCCCGATATCAAAGCCTTTTACCTTATCTTGAACCATACCGAGAGCCGTGAGCATAAGAATCGGGATATTTTTCGTTTCGGGGTTTTCGCGAATTCTTTTTGCGACCGTAAAACCGTCGACCTCGGGCATCATCACGTCCAGCACCACCAAATCCGGCAATTCCTGCTTCACGAGCGCAAATCCCTCAATTCCGTTCTTAGCAGTGATTACAGAATAGCCGAAAAGTTCAAGATTCACTTTTACCAGCTCGTTTATTGCCTCATCATCGTCAATTACAAGAATTTTATTCATATTTAGAACTACTCCCTTTGCAGGTAGACATTTTCTTAAAAAAAGTTAACATATTAATAAACACTTTTTTGTCTAAAACGTCCTTATACCCTGTGTTTATAGTATACAAAAAAACAAAGACCCTGTCAGAATATTTAGAAAGTTTAAGAGAAAGGCGCAAAAATAATTTTTTTTTAATTTTTATAGTATTATGTATTTTGATTGTAAAATCTACACATAATCGTTGCAAAACGTAGAAAAGGAGACCAAGAATTGGCAAAATCTATAACAGTTGAAAACATTGAAACAAAAATTTCCGCACCGAAATACCTCGGCCACCACGTTTTGGCAGAATTTTTTGAGTGCGATCCGAATATTTTGAATAACGCTGAAAAAATCGAAAAATTGATGATTGACGCGGCTCTTGAGTGCGGCGCAACCATCGTTCAAAAATGTTTTCACATGTTTAGCCCGCATGGGGTGAGCGGCGTTGTTATTATTGCCGAAAGCCATCTTGCTATCCACACCTGGCCCGAACTCGGATATGCAGCCGTTGATTTGTTCACCTGCGGCGACAAATGCGACCCCAAAGTTGCTTATGAATTTCTGAAAAAGGCTTTTTATTCAAATAAAGCTTCTTTCTCCGAGCTAAGACGAGGAAAACTCGATGAAATAACTTCAAAAGTTGAAGAAATCCCGTTTGAAGTTTCAAATCAGTTTTAAATTCATAAATTTTCAAGAATTTACAAAAACCGTCCGCGAATTTGGGCGGTTTTTGTTATATTTTTACGGAACGGGGTCATATCCGCCCGGATTAAGCGGATGACAGCGCAAAATCCGCTTAATTCCCAAAAATCCGCCTTTCAAAACCCCGTATTTTATTATTGCCTGCTTCATATATTCCGAGCAGGTAGGATAAAATCGGCAAACAGGCGGTTTTAGGGCCGAAATTTTCTGATAAAGGGATATAAGTTGTAAAATCAGTTTTTTCATATCTTATACGGGCAATCTCCGGGGAGTATTTTAAAACAGCCCCTTTTTAGCAAGAATCAAACCGATTACCGCCGCGAGAATCAAAGAAACGAGGATAATTATCCCAAACGCCACATGATTTCCGCCCAAAGGAACGTCAACGTTCATCCCCCAAAAGCTCGCAACCATCGTCGGAATCGCCAGAATGATTGTAACCGAGGTCAAAAACTTCATAACGATGTTCAGGTTGTTGGAAATGATTGAAGCGAACGCATCCATCATACTTTCGAGGATGTTTCGGTGCATTTCTACCATTTCAATAGCCTGTTTGTTCTCAATAATTACGTCCTCCATCAAATCCTCGATTTCTTCGTTAGATTCAATGAAATTGCTGTATTGCGGGATACGTTTAAAGCGGCTGAGCTTTTCAAGAACGTGTCCGTTGTCTTTCAGCGCGGTTGTGAAGTAAACAAGCGACTTTTGCACCTCTAAAAGCTGAAAAAGCGCCTTGTTTTTCATCGTTCTTCTTAAATCTATTTCAATTCTGTCCGTATGGCGGTTAATGTGTTCAAGATAGCGCAAATAAAACTTTGTCGAACGGAAAAGAATCTGAAACATAAACTTTGTTTTGTCCGAAGTGTTGAAAAGCTTTGCGGTATCCTGGTTGAAGAACGAAATAATGCGGTTTTCTTTCAAAGAAACCGTAACCATATTGCCCGGAGTCATAATTATGCCCAAAGGCAGCGTGTCAAAGCTGTTTTCGTCCTCCATCATCGGAATATTCGTAATGATGAGGAGTTTGTCGTCATCAATTTCAATACGCGAACGTTCCTCCGAGTCCAGAGAATCCCTGAGAAAATCCGCCTCAATATTCAATGCCTGGGCGACCTGTTTTATCTCATCAGCAGTGGGTTTTACGAGATTGAACCACGAGCCTGTTTCAAATTCCTGAATGGAAAGCTCCTTTAGCGATTTATCTTCCTGCGTTTTGAAAATTTGAAGCATAGCGCCGCACCCATATTCCTGAACAATAAAATTATACTATAAGTATCAAAATACTTAAATCGTTTTTTTAACGTAAAGAAACAAAACCGCCATTATACCCAAAAAACCGCTTAAAACGCATATTTTAGGAAAAAATTCGAATTTAAAAACAAAATCAATTTTTTAGAGGATATGAAACCATGAAAACATGCGCTAATCTTACTATATCTAGACTTACGCACAAAATAAACAGCTCCTGTGCTCTCAAAAAGCACAAACGCGGGCTGTGAAAGAAAATTTACAATACAAGAATAAAAAAAGAGGCAGGTTTTGAAAAAATTCAAATTCAGATTACAAGTTGTTTTAAATATGAAAGAAAAAGAGCTCGAAAAAAGGCTTCTTGAGCTTGCAAAAATCCAAAAATCGCTCCAGGAAGCAAAAGACAGGCTCGCAAAACTTGATCATTACCAGAAAGAAATAAATTTTGCGCTTGAAGACGTTTTCAGAAGCGGAAACGACCTGAATATCACAGAAGTTCAACGATACAGAAATTATATAAACAAATTAATCGTTGACTCCTCAAACCAAAAGGTAATGATAACAAACATCAACAAACTTCTTGCAAAAAAACAGCAGGAAGTAAACGAAGTCCTTAAAGAGAAAAAAGTTCTCGAAAAACTCAAAGAACGGCAGCAAAAAACTTATTACCTTAATTTTGAAAACGCAGAACGCAAAGAACTCGACGATATTTCTTCATCAAGGTACCGCATAGCTTAAACGGAAAACTAAATGAACGCACAAGCAATAAATTTTAATAACATTTTTAAAACCGCGGAAACACAAAAAAATGCCTCCGCAGATTTTGACCTGTCAGATGACCGTTTTTCAAAAACATTTGATGAAATTAAAGCAAAATATGAAAATGAAGAAAAAAATATAAAATCAGCCCCAAAAACCACTCAACCCCTTGTTCAGAAAAACACAGAAGCCCAAGCTGATACCAAAACCATCAATAATTTAAGAGAAACAGATTCACAGGTTGACTCAGCAAAAGAGTTGAAACAAAATGATAAGAACGCACCGACAACAGACTCTGAACAATCTCAAAACGCTCAAAGCGAAAACACTAATGCTATTGACAGCAACGATAAAAAAATAAACAACGAAAACCAGCAAGAAACAGAAAAAATATTTGCTGAAGATGAGAATTCCACAAATATTCCAGACCAAAATACAGAAAACGCCGCAGAAAATGAAGAAAATACCGAAACAAATTCAAAACTTGATACAGACGAACCTGACTCAACAGAAATCAAGGCTGATGTCAATACAGACTCGGAAATTTTAAACACAATTAACATAGAAACAACAGAAGCATCAAACACCACAACAAATACAGAGGAAAACACTCAACAGATTACGCAAAAAACGCAAAATAACACTGATTCTGCTGAAAACAAAACGCAAGAGACGCCAAACAGAATAAACAATTTAAAAAAATCATCAACAACTACCGTTGAAAAAATAATCTCAACCACAGACGATTCACAAACAACAAAAACAGCAGACAGTGTGATTCTTAAGGAAATAGAGGATGGCGTACAGATAAAAGCCTCGGAAAAAGTTGAACAGGCAACAAAAGACGGTACAATATCACAGACAAAAGAACTTTCATCACAAGCAAAACAAACCGCGCTTGAAAATCTCCAGTCAATTCAGGGGACGGATACCACAGTAGTTGAAGCAAAATCCGCAAATCAAGCAGATACAGGAGCAAACAACGGCTCATCATTCTCACAAGGAAACGCAGCAGAACAAATCATTAAAATGTCCGTTGAAAATGCGGACACAAGCACTACAACAGTTTCCGGTACTTTTCAGGTACAAACTGACAAAGCGGTTAATTCAACATCTTCAACACTTAGGACATTTGACTTGAATAAAGCCGATATTATGAACCAAATCGGTACAAAAATGCAACAACTAACTGAAAACGGCCAAAGCAAAGTCACAATCATATTAAAACCGGAAAATCTCGGACGAATTCAGCTCGAAATCCTGAACACCGGTGACGGAATCACCGCCAGAATGCTAACTGAAAACCAACAGGTAAAAGAGCTGCTGGACAAAAATATGGAAACGCTGAAAAGCCAGCTCGGTGCGCAGGGGGTTAACGTAAACAACATAAAAGTTGAAAACACGCAGCAAACCACGCAAAATTTTCTTGGTTTCGAACAAGAACAATTTTCTCGTGAGTTTTTCGGCAATTCTCACGAACATCACGCAGCAAATACAAATTCCACAAAAGGTTATGAAGAAAATAAAAATGAAATTGTTGAGGACGGAGGCGAAGCAGAGCCCGAGGTTGAAAAATCTCAAATACTGCACAACGGAAACGTAGATTATAAAGTATAAGGGGTAGAGGAAAATGTCAACAATCAGTGATACTATACTAAATTTACAAAATGCAACAACACAAATGCAAAAAACTCAAAAAGAAGAAGAAGGCCCGTCAACCGAGCTCGACAGCGATGCTTTTCTTACTTTGATGATTGAACAGCTGAAAAATCAGGATCCACTAGATCCAATGGACAACAGCCAGATGATTTCTCAACAGGCTGCGCTTACTCAGGTTTCAGAACTGCAAAAAATGAACGAAACTATGAGCACAAATAACATGATTATGCAGGCAACATCGCTCGTAGGCAAAGAAGTCACACTCATTGACCCGAATGACACAACAAAAACCATTACAGGCAAGGTTACATCAGCTAACTTTACCAGCTCAACAGCAACAGTAACCGTTAACGGTGAAGAATATCCACTCGGACTGGTAATGAGTGTAGCTCCGGAGAACAGCGGTTCAACAGATAATACGGGTGACACAGGCTCATCGGGTGATACCGATTCATCAGGAGGCTCTGATTCTTCAGACGGAACCGGTGCCGATGACTCAGCAGAAAATACAACAACACAAAAATCATAATAAATTGATAAAATAGCAAAGGATGGGAGGATAAATGACACAAGCATTGTACACATCACAAACCGGCTTGAACGGTGCACAGACAAAACTAAATGTTGTGGCGGACAACATTGCAAACATGAACACAGTAGGGTTTAAACAGTCACGTGTAAATTTTGCAGATATTTACTACAACACAATATCTTCAGGCTCAGCACCGAGTTCAAATCTTGGCGGTATTAACCCGCGCCAGATAGGCACAGGCGTACGTGCAGCCGAAATTATTCGTGATTTTACCGGCGGATCTTCGGTTGCAACAGGAATAAGCACAAACCTGGCAATCAAAGGCAATGGTTTCTTTACGGTAATGAACGGCAACAACGAACTTTTATACACAAGAGCGGGTAATTTTTCAGTAGATGCAGAGGGCTATCTCGTACTTCCCAACGGCTATAAGGCTCTTGGCACAGACAACCAGAGAAGTTCGACCGGCAGCACAGTTCCTATCAAAATTCCTGTAATGATTCAGACAGAAACAATAGCAAACGCTAATGCTGGCGGAAAAACGCTTTCTGAATTGAACGGAAACGTTGAAATCACAAGCGGAAATATTGAAGTTGTCGTAAATGGCAGAACAACGCAGGTAAATATTGACGCAAACGGCACACTGAACGACGCAGTCGCTGCAATCAACGCAGTTGACGGCGTTACGGCAACATTAACAGACGGACAGCTGGACATCAGAGCCGATGACGGTTCTCAGGTAGTTCTTAACAACGGTACATCAAACTTTGTTTCCCAAACAGGCCTAACCTGGAATGACGCAAGCGGCAGCGTAGCTTCAAAAACTCTTGATTACCAACAAGTAGTAAGAACGGGTACAGATGTTGCAAATTCGCAAAAAGTAACCTCCGTAGATATCCATGAAGACGGCATTTTGGAAGTTACCTATGCAAACGGCGACAAATTGACGGCAGTTGCTGACCCCAACGATGAAACAAAGCTGGTTTTCCGCTATACAACAGGCTCTCCGGCAGTAAATATCATGGGCGATGACCTTGATATCACAGGTGTTGCCGAACCGGCAAATTTCCAGCTTCAAATGGCTAATTTTGTCAATCCGGACGGTCTTGTCGCAGTAGGCAGCAATGCTTATAAAGACGGCCCCAACGCAGGATCAGCACTTTACGGAAGCATCTCGGCCGGAGCGTTTGGAACGGTAAATTCCGGAGAATACGAGGGCTCAAACGTTGATTTGGCCGAACAATTTGCAGATATGATTATTTCTCAAAGAATGCTCGAAGCAAACAGCCGTGTTTTCAACACAGCCTCTAACATTCTTCAAACATTGTCATATCTTGGCCAGTAATTTTTTGAAAAACATCTTAAAAGCGGTCGATTTTCAAAAAAAATCGGCCGCTTTTTGCCGTATAAAAATATTTTCTATTGATTTCAGAAAAATATCTTCATGCTACTATATAAATAAGAGAGAAAGGAGCTTTCTATGTTTCACGTTTATACAGAAAAAAGCAATACGGATTTTTCAAGAACACATGTGGGAGATTTTTCGGATTTTGAAGAAGCGATGGACGCAGCCGAAAAATCCATCGAAAATAAGCCGGAACTTCACTATATCGTGGAAGAAACCGACGGTTCTTTCGACAGCTACGGCGAACTTTTAAAACAAGTTGTCGCAAAAAGCAATTAATTTAACATAAAAGGAGAAATTTACCATGTTAACCAAAAACCCCGGAATTATTACGGAATTCAGCGGTGTTGATTTTTCAAAATACACCTCAAAAATAAACGATTTTGTAAAAGAATTTTCCACAAGGGCAAACAAACCCGGTCAATTCCTCAACTGGGTAAATCTGCCCTCAGAACAGCTCAAAAGAGTGGACGAAATCTACGAACTGGCTCAAAAACTTAAAAACGCGACAAATGCTTCAAAATTGAGCATAATGGGCATTGGCGGCTCAAAACACACAGTCGAACACATGCTCTCAATCAACGGATTGAACGTAAAAGGCGACAAAATCGTTTTTTATTCGGACGTTGACTCGGCCAGCCTCGAAAGATTTTTGTACAAACTCGGCAACATCCTTGATTCAAACTTTATGATTGCATCAAAATCCGGCTCAACTTTTGAAACAAAAGACGGCTTTTTGAGAGTGCTGGATATGCTCGTTGAGGCTTACAAAGGGCAGGGCAAATCGGAAGAAGAAGCTAAAAAGGCGGCAAACAAGCATTTTATCGCCGTAACCGACAAAAACGCAGAAAAAAGCGAACTGAGAAGAACCTCCAACGAAAACAACTGGCTCGGCGATTTGTATATCCATGACGATGTGGGCGGAAGATTCTCCGCGTTCGACGATCATGCGCTTTTCACGCTTGCTTATGCAGGAATGAAGAAAGAAGATATGAAAGAACTCCTCAACGCGGCGCAGGAAATGAGCGAACTTTCGCTTTCTGCTGATTTGGAAGCAAATGACGCGCTGAAAGAGGGGATTTTCTGGGCAGATGCAAAATTAAACGGCATTGAAGCCTCGGTTCACCAGTACATGGGCGCAATTTTCGAAAATACCGTCTACTGGCACGCACAAATGCAAAACGAATCCGTAAAAGACACGCTAAAACAGGTCGCCAAAGTGCCCGACGCAATGCATCACAGCGCAGAAGCACATTTTAACCCCGCGAACAAGCTCGTTTTTGCGCTCACAGTGCCCGTTGACAACGGCGTATGCAAAGAAAACGCGGAAGCCTACATCGGTGCGCTCACAAAATCTTATGAAGTCACAGGAAACACTTTCGTTGAAAAAATAGCGACAAAAGGAATGGGTCTGACGCCATCAGCAGCAGGCGCAATGACCCAATTGAGAGCATTCGCGACAGTTTATCAGGAAATCGTTGAAAAAACGATGAAAAACGAAAGCTTCCCCGAGGTTCTCGACAGCGTGCTTCAGCCGCATGTTGAATTTTACAAAAAGAACCTCAAAGGCGGCGTTGTTGTGCCGGGAAGAATTTCCAAGTAACGTTAATCAGCATTTTTAAGCTAAAAATCGGGTATAAATTCGGAATTTTCGGAAAATGCCCGATTTTTTGCTGTTTTTGTTGTTATATTTGCCTTTGAGTGCAGGGCGGAAAGATTTTCTTAAAAATTATCCGTTTTTTGCCATTATAAGCGGGTTTTTTGCAATATAAAACAAAAATTTCCCGTTTTTAGCTTTCGCGGGAAATTTTTGCGATTTTTTGCTGCGATTTGTGAAATATCACGAATTAGGCCATGGATCTTGTGAATTCTGCGAGGAAAGCATCGACCAATTCTTCGCTCGTATAGCCCGTCACCGTTGAATAAGCATTCAAAACGGAGTTCATAACGTCTTGATATTTTTGCTCAAAGAGTTTATCACTTGACTCTGCGCCCAGAAGCTCACGATAAGCGTCAAATTTTGCTCTGAGCTGGTCTTTGAGGCTCTGACTGTTCAATAATTCGCCGGCCTCCTCCTGTGAGGATACATTTCCGTCCGAATAGCCTTCAATCGAGGTTCTGTCAATGTCATCGGTGTTGAAATGGTCAGGATTCGGGATTTTTTCGCCGGATTCATCAAAATACTCGGTTTTCACATTAAGACCGTTTTCGCTTGTGATTCGGACAGAGGAGCCATCCTCTTGCGTAAAGGTGTATATGTCGCGCTGATGTTCCTGCTCAATCTTTTCAGTTATTCCGTCCGCATTCTCGCTATATCCAGTAGTAGTGTAGCGTTCAATATCTCTGTCGAGGTCGACACCGTCTTTGAGTTCAAAGGAATATTCTCCGTTTTCATTAACATTAATGTCGTAAAATTCCTCAACAAGATTTTCGGGAATGCCGTCATTAACTAAGTAATTGATAGCATCTTCGCGGGATTCAAACGGTCTTAGCTTGGATTGATGATTATTTTGCGCTTGGACGGCAGTACTATCAGACCCAATTTTTTCACCGTTACTATCAAACTCTGCTGAGCTGAGATAGTCGCCATCTTGAGTTTTTACGACAACAGAAGACCCATCTTCACGAGTGAATGTGTAAGTGCCATATTTTGATGTAACAAGACCTGCTGTACTGTTAGTGGTATCGCCCAAGCTTACAGTACCGCCCATACCTTTAAATATTTTAATATCTTTATCAAGGCTGACACCGTCTTTGAGCTCATAGGTGTATTCACCGTTTTTATCAACATGGATATCATAAAATTCTTCAACAAGGTTTTCCGGAATACCCTGGTTAACCAGGTATTTAACCGCATCTTCACGCGATTCAAAAGGCATTAACATAGTTGCATGCTCCGGTTTTTCTTGAAATGCCTCATTTGGAGAAATTCTATTGCCATTGCTGTCAAAATACGCTGCGGACATGTAATTGCCGTCATTTGCAACAACTCTGACAGAAGAACCGTCATCTTTTGTATAGGTATAAGTCACACGTTCATGCTGTTGTTCAATTTTTTCTTGAGTACCGTCATCTTTCGCTGCAAAAACATCGTCAGTATAAATATCAATGTCCTTATCGAGACTTACACCATCTTTAAGCTCTATTGTATAATTACCGTCTTTATCAACAACAACATCGTAAAATTCTTCAACAATATTTTCCGGAACACCGTCATTAACGACAGAAGCAATAGCATCTTCACGCGATTCAAACGGAAGTTCTTTGCTGGCAGTGCTGGAACCCATATTTTCCGCTTTATTTTCGGTTTGGGAACTATCTTTCGGCGTTATCCCGTATTGCTCAAGCAAAGCTTTCAATTTATCAAGAAAACTGTTGTTATCTGCTTTATTTATACTTTTTGCAGCGTTTGAAGACGCGTCTTGAGGTGTTTCTAATACGGGATCTTCATCAACACTTTCAGGTTGGGTACTACCTGCATCATTTGCACCATCAACAGCGGGCTTTTTATCAACCTGCGAAATATCCAATGCTTCCACCTTGTGCAACAAACTGAATTTGATAGGTTCAATACTCATTTTACTTCCTTTCTGGTTATAAATTGTAAGTTTCCATGCGCACAAACTCATTAACGGCACATTTTTTAGATATCTTTAACAGAGCATACGTCATCCATTCCATTCTATTCTATTAGGCAATTTTAAAGGGTTTCGGCGATTTTGAAATTGCTTTTTACAATTGTTTACATTTGTTATATTTATTTACAAAACCACATAAAAATATCACTCATTTTTGCTTTTTATTCCGGAAAAAACACCTATTTTAAGGCGATTTTGTGCTTATTTTTGTAACATATCCACATAATGAACGATTGAAACCCCGCTTGTTGCGCTATAATAAAAACTATGCTGCAAGAAGCCACAAAAATAATACAATCTGCCTTTCACGACAGCTTTATAAAGAGATTGAGCCTCTATTTGCACGACTGCGTGCGCGAGGAGGTTCAAAGCTCCACGTTCAGAAACCTAAAACAGGACAAAGACAACAAATGGATTTTCCTAAACGGCGAAGAACAGCTTTTTTCAAAATACGATGAACCGCTGAGCCTCGACGGGTCTGACAGCTCGCTCACAGAGCTTATGATTTTGAGCGAAATGAGCCAAAAAGACAAATATCTCATTTACGGACACCTTTTTCTGGTCGGGAAAAGCGCCCGCTCAAGAAGAAAAAACGAATATTTGACCCCGCTGCTCTATATGCCGTGCAAACTCGAGCGAAACGGCGTGAATATTGACTGCATTTTGCAAGATGAAGTGCTCTCCGTGAACACAGGCGCCTTGACCGCTCTTATGAGAAAGAGCGACGACGAGGACGAGATGGAACACATGCTCGACGGGCTCCTTGAGGTCGTTCCGGATTTACCGCTGACGCAGGAAAAGCTCGATATTTTTCTCACGACGCTAAAATCCATCCTGCCAGACGTCGAAATCTCAATGAACCACGAAGATGACGACACAGAAAACAACACGACCTCGGACAACGACTTTTACAACACAAAAATCAACTACGAAAACCTTGAGGACTTCTCAGAAGAAGCACAGGCGCCAAAACCGTCATTCAAACTCGATAAAGTCTGCGTAACCAATCAGAGCGCGATAATTTTAACAAAGCGCCCGTCAATTACCGCAGGCGTTTTGCATGAACTTATGCAAATTTCCGAAAAACCGAGCGGAATTTTCAGAGAAACCGCGCTTTCCGTGGTCAATGAAGAATATTTGCAGGGCGTGGGCAAGCTTTTCAACAAAGAAAAGCCCAAAAAGGACTTAAAAGACTTTTTCCCGGTAACGCCGCTTTCCTTGAGCGATTCGCAGGCCGATGTTTTGAAAAAAATCGAGCAAAATCCGCTCGTTGCCGTCTACGGCCCGCCCGGAACCGGCAAATCTCAAACAATTGTAAACCTTGTTGCGCACCTGATTGCCAACGGAAAGACCGTTCTCGTTGCATCGCGCATGGATAAGGCGGTTGACGTGGTTGCACAAAGGCTGAACGAGCTCGGCGCACCGTTTTTGGCGCTGCGGGCAGGCCGTTTGAACTACCAAAAATCGCTGAGCTTTAAGCTGAACGACCTTTTGTCCGACAAAATCGACATTGACACAGGCTATGAGGACGCAATCCTCGTTGATACGGACGATATGCGCGATTTGTTGTGCAAAATCAAAGAACTTGAAGACAAATGCGAAAAAATTCTCGCCTACGAGCGCCAATGGCACGATACGATTGAAAATGCCGAACTTTTGGAACAGGATTTGGGCGAACGTGAATTTGTAAAGAAAAAACTCAGAAAAGAGGAAGTTGACAACGTTAAAAAGCTGATTTCCTTAATTGAGCGCAACAAAGAAAAACGCGGGCTTTTCTCCGGGCTCAAAAATCTCTGGAATTCAATGAAAGTCAAAAAACTTCTCGGAATAAACGATTTTTCAACGGATTTTGAAACAATTTCGCGCGTAAAACGCGAGCTCGAGGTTTCTGATTTGCAGTCTGATTCAAGGATTGCGGAAACTCATATCCACAATATCGGAAATCTCCACCAAATTCTCGCGCAAATCAAACAATTGAAAAAACGCCAGCGGACTCTCGCCGTTGATATCCTGAAAAACAAACGCAGAGAAGCTTTGAAAGGGCTTTTGCGCGATGACAAAAAATGCCGCCGCCTGAAAGTCCACGCAAAGGCGATTGTGGAAAGAAAACAGAATTTGCAGAACAGACTGCTGGAAGAAGAAGATTTTAAACCGCTGATGGAGGCTTTTCCGTGCTGGTGCGTTACGACTTATGCGGTTTCGGGCTCTTTGCCGATGAAATCAGGGCTTTTTGACGTAGCTATCATTGATGAAGCATCTCAGTGCGACATTGCGAGCTGTTTTCCCATACTTTTCCGCGCAAAAAGGGCCGTAATCGTGGGCGATGACAAACAGCTGCCGCATTTATCGTTCCTTGAAAAGGCAAAAGAGCAATCTTTCCTCAGCCAGTACGAAATTCCGGACAAATACCAGCTGATGTGGCGTTTTCGGACAAATTCCATGTTTGATTTGGCAAATTACTATTCAAATTCGCCCGTGCTGCTTGATGAGCATTTCAGAAGCGCATATCCGATAATCCAGTTCAGCAACAAGGAATTTTACGGGAACAGAATCCGCATTATGACGAAAGATTCGGGCGCTGACGACATTCTTGAGCTGCACCACGTGGCAGACGGCAGGGTAGATTCCGATTGCACAAGAAATATGCCCGAAGTCGAAGCTGTAATAAAAAGAATCCACGAATTGATTGCCGAGGACGAGGGAAACGAGGAAAATCCGGTTTCTATCGGTATAATTTCGCCGTTCCGCGGTCAGGTTGACTTGATTCAAAAGGCTTTGTGCCAGGTTTTAACAGAAACAACGATTCGCAAGCATCAGATTGAAGTCGGCACCGCGCATACGTTCCAGGGCGATGAACGCGACGTGATGATTCTTTCATTTGCGGTTGCGGACAATAGTTTTGTTCAGAGTTTGACATTTTTGCAAAAACCGAACCTTTTTAACGTCGCAATCACCCGCGCAAGAAAAAAAATGATATGTTTTATCTCAAGAAACCCAAAAACCTTACCGCAGGGGCTTTTGAGGGATTACATAGAATATATTCAGCAGTATATTGATTCGGCGAAAGACGATGAGTTTAGAAAAAACACCTATAAAAACGATTTTGAAAGAAATGTCGCAGAAGCGTTTATTATGGAGGGATTTAGCGTAAAATCGGGCTTTGAAGCGGCCGGTGTTTACCCTGATTTGCTTGTTCAGAACGAATTCGGACGGGAAATCATTCTTGAAATCGACGGCGTAGAAGATAAAAAACCCGCGCGAATCAGCGACATCAAAAAACAAACAATTCTTGAACGCGCAGGCTATCAGGTCGAGCGAATCAGCTTTAGAGAGTGGCACCACAGCCCGGCGGCTTGTATTAATCGGATAAAAGGGCTATTTGCGGATTAAATTGCAAATTTTTGTATGAATTTAATAAAAAAATACACCAGAAAAATATTTAGGGAAATATTGCGTTTGTTTCTTCCGATAGAGCTGCGGGAGCAGATTTTGGGCCATTTTTACCTTGACGACAAAATGGGATATATAATCAGAACCGCAAAATTTGACATAAATGATATAGATACCTTAATTGAAGCAGAAAAACTCTACCCGAAAAACATACTTTCCGTAGAAAACACAATGGAATATTTTCTAAATAACGATATTTCCGTCGCAAGAATAGGAGACGGGGAAGAATTGTGCAACATATTGTACACCTCCGCGCAATTTCCCGCAATGAGCACCCGCCTGCGAGAAATCCTTGCCGGCGGCTCTGATGAAAAATGCCTGGTTTGCATCAACAATTTCAACGTTTTTGACAAAACAATACCCGAATTTTACAGAAAAGCATACGCATATATGTGGTCAAAACGCTTTAGCGTGAAAGAAATGATGAAAAATGTAAAATACAACACACAAACCGACTACGGCGATGCATATTTTTTCCTTTTTTACTTCAAAGAAAACGATTCTCAGGAAACTAAGCTCTCAAAATTGATGAAAATCAAAGAAAACAAGTTTGACGGCCGAAAAATTTTGTTTGTTGTCTCCGAACTGTCCAACATTCCAAAAGATAAGTTCCTTTTTAAGGATGCAGCAGAAAAAAGCTACATAATAGCACCGGCGCAGAACGCGTTTTCCGAATACGAAAGAATATATGCCCAAATCACGGAAAATTACGGAACAGACTGGCTCGTTTACCTTGAACTTGGTGCATGCGCAACGATTTTGAGCGCAGATTTGACCCAAAAAGGCTATAAGGCAGTTGATGCGGGCGATTTTTACAATAGAATCGTAATATCGGCAAAAAAATCATTATAATCGGCGCATTCGGCTCCATCCTTGCGCCAAAAAATGGAAAACACAAGGATTTTACGTTCAAAAGAGCTTTAGCTGCTCAGAATTGTCCTTTTCCAGATAAACTTTTTCAAACCGGCTCATTTTTAACAGGTCAGATTTGATTTTTTCTAAAAATGGCGAAATTTCAAGATTTTTTACCCCGCCAAGCCAGTTTCTCTTTAGCGCATGGGACAAAAACAGCCTTTTTTGCGCCCTGGTCATCCCGACATACAGAAGACGGCGTTCTTCTTCGACCTCCTGCGGCGTTTTTGCCCGATAAAGCGGCAAAATCCCCTCCTCAAGCCCGACAATGAACACACATTTGAACTCAAGCCCCTTTGATGCATGCAAAGTCATAATCTTTATCCGGTCAGCGCGCTCATCCAGCGTATCTGATTCCGAAAGCAAGGACACCTGATGGATAAACTCATCCCTGTCGGGAAAATCCGCCGCAATTTTCACCAAAAACCCCAAAATATTGTCGTCAATTTCCCCTTTAAACTTTTCGGCCAGCTCTGGAAGCTGTTCCAGGGGCGGTTTTTCTTGAGAAATGAGGTTCAAAAGGCTTCTGACAGGCTTTTTGTCGCAGAGCATGTCGTTTGAAAGCTTTACATAAGGCATTCCGGAGCGTTGAAAAGCCTCAACCAGCGGCTCAAGCTGGGCCGAAGTGCGATAAAGCACGGCAAAATCGCCAAATGAAAGGTCTTTTTCAAAACCGTCTGCTCTGTCCGAATCAAACGAAAAGAAGCTGTGCCCGCCAATCATATTTTCGATGGTGCTGACCACAAATTCAGCCTCCGCCTTGTCCGTTGGGGCGGTGTGGATTGTGATTTTTTCGTGGGGTTTGTCGTATTTGGGAATAATATTGTAAGAATCAATCATCTGATTCGATGCGTCAACAATAGTGCCCGTTGAGCGGTAGTTGTTTTTGAGATTTATCACGGCAGAATCTGGGTAATCCTGTGAAAAACTGTCAAAAAACCGCGAATCTCCGCCCCTAAAGCCGTAAATTGCCTGATTCGGGTCGCCGATTGCACAAATCGAGCCGTCAGAGGGCACAAGCAGCCTGATTAACCTGTACTGGTGCTCGTCAATGTCCTGATATTCGTCCACGGACACGAATTTGTAACGATTTTGGTAATTTTCTTTTATTTGCGGAAAATCCTCAAACAGTTTCACCGTAAGGCTAATCAACGAATCAAAATCGACCGTTTTTTCAGGGTCAATTTCCCCGTAAAACGCTTTTTCCGGCTCGGAAATAACCTTAAAATCAGTTTTTAGCCCAGCTTTTTCGGCATTTTCTTTCAAAACTGAAAAACACATCGAATGAAATGTATGAATATTAATCAAATCGGCCTTTTGAGGCAAAAGTTTTTCCAGCCGTTCGCGCATTTCAGCCGTAGCGCGCCTTGTAAACGTAATCGCAAGGCAATTTTCAGGCTGAACCAGATTTTCGTTTATGAAATGAGCAATTCTGCGCGTCAAAACAGTAGTTTTCCCCGAGCCGGGCCCCGCAACGATTAAGAGCCTTTTTGCTTCATTTTCCACCGCCGATTTTTGAAATTCATCCAAATCATACGATTTTTGCTTAATTTCCGGCGCAAAAGCAGTAGAAGCTGGTGCAGAAACCCCGTCAAGCGCAATTTTCTGCGGTTGTTTTTTCACAACTGGCGTTTCGGGGATATCCATTGCGAGTTTTAGGTTTACAAAGTTTTTTTTTACAAGTTCGTTTTCCTCAAAAAGCCTTATAACGCCATATTCGCCGTCATAACCCGCCTGACGTATGACCTGGCCCTTTCTCAAGCGCGAAATTCCCTCGGCGTGCAGCGGAGAATGAACTTTTGATATCTCATCAAGGGGCGCTTCGGTCAAAATCGAAAGCTCAGGGCCAAGTTTTTGTATCAAATTTTCATATTCAAACGCAACCGACTTGCTTGCGGGGCCGACCTGCATGATTTCTGACAAAATTTCCGGCAAAGGAACAAGGCTGACGACTTTTCCGGCGGTTTCGGGCGGTTTTGTGATTTCGCCTTGCCTGTCAGAAAGCTCGTAGACCCTGTTTGCAACGCCGATTGTCAGCGGTTTTCCGCAAACCGGGCAAATTCCGTTATATTTTTTAGTTTCAGCAGGCGTCAGGCAGATATTGCATTTTCTGTGCCCGTCATCGTGGTATTTGCCCTCCTCAGGGAAAAATTCAACGGTTCCGACGTAGCCGCTGCCCGTTTTCAGGGCGTTTATTATTGAAAAATAATCGGGATTTGTGTCGAAAATTGTTGCCTCGCGGGCCAGTTTTGCGGGCGAATGCGCGTCAGAATTTGAAACAAGCCGGTATTTATCAAGGCTTGAAACATGCCAGTTCATCTCAGGATCAGACGAAAGCCCGGTTTCCACCGCAAAAATATGCTCCGCCAAGTCCCCGTAACAATCATCAATCGAATCAAAGCCCGATTTTGATCCCAAAACCGAAAACCACGGCGTCCAGATGTGCGCTGGGATAATAAATGCACCGTCGCCGGCTTCAAGAGCGGTTTCGAGCAGATTTCGCGAATCAAGCCCCAAAATCGGACGCCCGTCGGAGTTTACATTGCCTATTGCTCCCAATTTTTCGCGGAATTTTCCCGCAGACTCAAGGTCAGGCACAAAAACCACATGATGAACCTTTCTTGTCCTGTCCCATTTTTTGTAAATCGTTGAAATTTCAACAGAAAGCAGAAAATAAACGGGAAAATCAGGCTTCAAAATTCGCTTTTCAATCTCGGGACGCAGCCTGAATACGCCGTTTCCCGCAGGCACGAGTTTTTCTTTTATTTCTGCAAACCATGCCGGATGCGTAAAATCACCGGTCGAAATCACGCTCAATCCCTTTTTTTGAGCCCATATCGCAAGCTCCTCAAGGCCGCAATTCTTGCTCGTCGCCCGGGAATATTTGGAATGTATGTGCAAATCAGCGTAAAAATACATAATTTTTCTCTCTAGATTTTTATATCACAATTTTTCGCTTAAACCAACCCTTAATTTTTTGCAGAATTTTGATTTTTTAAGGTAAAAAGCTTTAAACAATCAGCTGCAAAAAAATTTTCAGCGGGTTATTATTGTTGTGAAAGAAAAACATGCGCAAATTTCGCAAGAAAGCGTACCTGCGCTAAAAAATTCAAATCTATGATTAAAAAATTAAACACAGCCGAAAAAACTCCCTCTTTCAGGGGAATTTTGATAACGAAAACCAAAAATATCACAAACGGGCTTAAAACAGAAATCGATATTTATCGAATTACCGCAAAAGACCGTCCTTTTTTGAACAATTTGGTTCAAATTGCGGACCCGGCCCGACTGATGCCCAAAGATGCCCAAAAACCGGGCTTTGAACGGTGGAAAGAAATGCTGTTTTATGCGGCAGAAAACGCTTTTTCGCAAGAATTCCGCTCGTATCTTGCCGTTTTTCAGAACAAACCCTGCGGAATCATAAATTTTAAAACAGTAAACAAAAACACCCACATTGAATCCATCTGCACCTGGCCCGTAAAAATCAATGAAAAGGTAAAATTCGCAGGAAAAAGCCTCTTAAATCAGGCGCTAAAATTCCATGAAACTTCAGGCTCAGAAAAAATCACAATCGATGCAATCACAAACGGAAGCCCTAACCTGCATGAAAAATACATTAATCTGGGTTTTGAATCTGTAAAAAGAGGAACGAACACCATTTCAATGGAAATGTCAAAGAAAAATGCGCAAAATCTGCTCAAAAAATTCGAAGAATACTTCACCTGCACGCCCTCAACCTGCGGAGAGGACAAAAATCTCAACAAAACGCTGGATTTGGATTTTTAAACCGCTGCATTTTCACGAATTTTGCAAGCATTGAAAATATATTCGGGTATTTTGCGATACATTTTTCCGGTATGCGTATTTACGGCAACACAGGTTATTTTTGCTTCAATATTGACCGCACCCGTGTCTTTGTTGCTGATAACCTGCTTGAAAACGATTTTCACGGGAGTGCATTCTTCGATTTCGGTTTCAATTTTTAAAATATCATCAAGTTTTGCGCTCAAACGGTATTTTACATGCAAATCCAGCACGGGAAGTATGTCGCCCGTTTCCTGAAGCTGTTTTAAATCAAGCCCGAGCATGTTGCAAAGCTCAACACGCGCAGCCTCCATCCAGCGAAGATATGCGCCGTGCCAAACTACCTGATATGAATCTGTATCTGCATAATAGACGCGGATTTCGTTAGTGTATTTCATAAAACCTCTTTTCATGCGGATTATTCAAACAAATCCTGAATTTTGCCCTTGATTTCCTGCGGATCAAGCTCGTTTGTGATGTTATTCAAATCCATAGCAATCTGATAAAGCTTTGCAGCCTCGATTTTGTCGCCTTTTATTGCCACGGAACGCGCAAGATTGTAATAAGCAAGCGCATAATTGGGATTGTACTCAACAGCTTTCTCAAAAAGGTCAATTGCGTTCTGAATCCGGCCCAAATCGTCAAGATAAATGACCCCGAGGTTGTTGTAGGCGATATCATAGCTTGTGTCATATTTTATTGCAAGCTCGTACTCTTTTATCGCCTCGGGAATGTCGCCCTTGCCCCAATGTAAGAAGCCAAGGTTGCAATGGATTTTCGCGTTCGTCGGATCAAGCTCCAATGCGCGTCTGTAAACGGTCAGAGCGTTGTTATATTCCTGTTTGTCGTAAAAAGCGCTTCCTAAGTTGACAAAAATGTCAATATCCGTCGGAGTGAGCAAATACGCGCATTGATAAGCGCTAATCGCCGCATCCGTATTCTTTTCGCCCTCCTGAAACACGTAACCGAGCGTTTGTGCGATTACGCTGGTCCATTTCGGGTTCGGATTCAGGGAAATTGCGTTTTGATAATATCCGATTGCCTCTTTTGCCTCGCCTTTGAGATAAAGTATGTTCGCAAGGTTGCTCTGATATTCCGCAGCGTTGGGCTGAATCTCAATTAAGCGCTTATAAGCGTCAATTGCGCTGTCAAAATCGCCGATTTCTTCATAAACAAGGCACAAAGAGCGATAAGCCGTGATATTCAGGCTGTCCATCATAATCGCCATCTTATATTCAAGAATAGCGTCCTCAAAACGCCCCAAAGCGCGGTAAATATCACCCAAAAGGCAATAAAGCAGCACAAATCCCGGAGCTTTTTCCAATGCCGCCCGATAAACCTCAAGCGCAGAGTCAACACCTTTCGTCGCAGCCATATACCAGCCTTTTAAAAGCATCGGCAAAAATGCAAGATAAGAAAGCATCGTAAAAACGTTTTTCAACGCATATTTATCAAACGGCAAGGTCAAAATCGAAAGCAAAAGCTCCGTATTTCTTCTCATTGTAACCTTAAACCCCTTGACCGACATAACTCTCAGCAGGTTAAAAATGAGAAAATGCGCTCTTGAAGACGAAAACGGCGCGAGTTTTATTGATTTTTCAGCAAATTCAAGCGCATCCTGAAAATGAGCCTTTTTTGTATGGCAAGAAGCAATCATATAATACGCAATCGCCATTTTCTCGTTTTTTTCGACCGCAAGGTTAAAATAATTTATCGCCCTGTCGATTTCGTTTTTATAAAAGAACGCCATACCGATTTTGAAGTAAATTTCGCTCGAATCAATGTAAGACTCAAGCGCCCGCTGATACTCGGTAATCGCCTCGTCAAGATACTGGCGCGCCTGATGAATATCAAAGTGCCATTCCATGTACAAATCGCCGAGCCTAACGTGCAAATCGGCATTTGTCGGGTCATTTGACAG
The DNA here is from genome assembly GCA_944322685.1 of Candidatus Gastranaerophilales bacterium. GTDB lineage: Bacteria > Cyanobacteriota > Vampirovibrionia > Gastranaerophilales > Gastranaerophilaceae > Spyradomonas. The sequence continues at coordinate 33,240 of CALUPP010000031.1, read as the reverse complement.
AGCAAACTGACAGCATTCGATTGCTTTTTGCAGATTGCCGTTTTTATAGAACCTGTCTATGTCCTTTTTATAAGATTGTATGCTGTCTTCGGTTGTGTTCATTACTTTTTCATGCTCTTTGTTTCTTTATTCATCTTAATTTAATCAGCTGAATTTTGCAAACGCGTTAATATTTGCGAATCCTTTCACGCTCAATCAAAACGCATTTTTTTATGATTCTTTCACGCTGTTTTTCATCTATTTGGGTATATTCAAAAACATACTCGTTTTTTCTGCGGTTTCCTTTTGTAAAAACCCGTCCAGTAAGTTCAATCGGGTCATCAATCGACGAAATCCGCAAAAATCCCTTGTAAATTTCGTCAGGTTTGATTTCTTCTTTGCAAATAAATCTAACCCCGCCGCCCGAGATGTCAATTGTGCGGGTTTCGAGCTTTTTGCCGTCAACGATTATACAAAAATCCGTTTCCCAGCAAATCCTAAAGTACTGCCTGCGCTGGATTACCTGCTGTTCTTCTTTAAATTCAATCGTAATGAGGTTTTCGGCGTTGGGTGCCTCAATTATCATCGGATTTAGAATCAAAATCCCCGAATATGAATAAATATAGGCCTTTACGGTTTCACCCTCAGCGAGATATTTCACAAATCCGCGTCCTTCAGGCGGAAAACTCAAAATAAGCCGGTCAGCCTCGGCATCCACCACGTAACAATCAATATTATGCGGAACGCCCGCGTCATCTTCAAATTCTATTCTGACTTTTGCGTCTTTAGAAATGCGCCTCATGCTATATCTCCAAATATTTTGACGGTGCAAGAACCACTAACACATGCGGATCCTTAATATAATTATCGGCAGCTTTTTGAATTTCTTTAATCGAAACATTTTTTATTTTTTCGACCAATTTTTCTTCAAAATCGCACCCGAGCCCCTTATCCTCATAAAAACCTATCTGGCTTGCCTGCTGGAGGTTAGTTTCAAGGATAAATTCGCGTTTTCCGAGCAGATTTTTCTTTGCATTTTCGAGTTCCTGCTCAGAAACCGGGATATTTTTGATTTTTTCAAGCTCTACATTGAACATCTCAAGCGAAGTACGTATATTTTTGGGCTCCGTGGCAATATAAACCGAAAAATTCGCCGATTTTTCAAAAGTTTCGTAACCGCTGCGAACTACGTAAGCAAGCCCCTTTTTGTCGCGCAATTCCACAAAAAGTCGTGAAGAAAGCCCGCTCGCGCCCAAAATCGTGTTCAAAAGCAAAATCGCCGGATAATCCTCGCTAAAAATCGGAGGAAAATGCCAGCCCATCAGGATTTGAGCCTGAGATGCGTCGTCTTTTGCAAGTTTTACGAACTTATTTTCCGAAAGAACAGGCACCGTAATCTGCGATTCCTTTTCTTGGCCGTTTTTCGCCTCTTTAAAATACCTATTGAGCAATTCCGTTATTTTTTCTTCCTCAAAATCGCCGGCTACGGAAATAACCTTGGCTGAATCGTCCAAAAGGCACCCGTAAAGGCTTTTTATTTCCTCAAAGCCAATAGAATCAATGTCCTCAAGAATTTTTGAGAAAGTATTTCCGTAAACATGCCCCTGATAAATGTTTCTGTAATATGCATCAACGGCTTTTGCGCGCGGAGAATCGAGCTCGGCTTGAATTTCGCCTTTTAACTTGATTTTTTCCTTTTCAATATCTTCTAAAGTCGAATTCAAAGCCATATCCGCCATCAAATCCAGACATTTTTCAACATCCTCGTTCAAACACAGGGCCTTTATGCGGATATAATCCTGCTTCATCTCCGAAAAGCACTCAATAGCATTCTCATCGAGCTCCTGCGCAAGTTCTTCGGCGCTTCTGGTTTTCGTTCCCTGTGAAAGAAGCCTCGAAATCAGCGAATATTCGCCTGCTTTTTCTTCGGGTTTTGTAATTTTATAGTAAAAACAAACCGCTGTGCGGGGAGTTTCCTTGTTTTCTTTTAAAATTACCGGAATATTGTTGCTTAAATATATTTTTTTCATTTTTATCCTCTCTTGTCAGCCTTTATGATGACAGTATGTTTTGTTGTCGGCCCGTTTTGCAAGAATGACATCATTAAAACGTCATTGTCATCCCAATCGATTGGGAATCTCCGGCAAATCCGGCCGGGATTTCTATTCCGGCATAAGAACAGAAATCACCGCATTTTTCACAGGAAGATATTTTTTAACCACATCGTTAAAATCATCCATACTGAATTTTTCGAGCTCCTCAAGATACTCCTCGACAAGCTCAAGATTGTTGCAAACGGTCATGTAATAGCCGATTGTTTCGCCAATATCGGAAACGGTTTCGGCATCTTGCGCAAAATTCACTTTCAAGCGTTTTTTTGCCTTTTCAAACTCTTTTTCGTCGATTCCGTCCTCGACAACCTTTCTGATTTCTTCTTTTAGAAGCTCAATTGCCTCATTTTTCTTGGCAGCATCAAAATTCGCCTGCACAAAAAGGTTTGAGCCGTCGCGAAAACTGTAAAAATCAGCCGAAACGATGTTGAAAACCGGTTCTTTTGCACGTTCAATAAGGTTTTTAAAGAGCCGTGAGCTCTGCCCCTCGCCGAGAATAATCGCAGCCATCTCAAGCCCGATATTTTCCCTGATTGCGCACGCAACCTCGCCCAAATAGCCGATAATCACAAATCCGGTGTTGATTTGAGCCGTATTTTCGACGTATTTTGTTTCGCCTGCGGGTCTGTCGATTTCAAACTTCGGGTTTTCAAAGTTTTCACGCCCTTTAAAATCAAATTCCCTCACAACCCGTTCGAGAATCTCATTATGGTCAAAATCGCCCACCACAATCGTGGTCATATTGTTTGGGGTGTAGTGTTTTTTGTAATAATCCATTATTGTATCGCGCGGAACCGACGCAATCGTGCTCGCATGCCCGATAACATCGCGTTTGTAAGGGTGATTTGTGTACATTGCGTTGTTTGCAGCATTGTAAACCTTTGTCCAGGGCTGATCTTCGCGCATTCTGATTTCTTCGATAACAACATGGCGCTCGCGCTTTTCTTTCACGGTTGTATCGTTCAAATCAAACTCCGGCCCGAGCTCGTTTTCCGGAAGAATCGGATCCAGCATCATATCCGCATGCAGCTCGATTGCGAGGTTCAAATTTTCATTATTTTCGCCTTTTGGAAGCGTTACATAATAAAAAGTGTAATCTTTCCAGGTTGCGGCGTTCACGATTGCGCCTTTTGCCTCGAGAGTTTTGTCAAAATAGCCCGCAGGATGCTTGCTCGTGCCTTTGAACATCAAATGTTCAAGAAAATGCGAAATTCCGTTGATTTTGTCATCTTCGTTGATAGAACCGGTTTTCACCCAGGTTGAAACGTTCACAAGCCCTCCGTCTTTGTGCGCAAGAACGATTTTATGCCCGTTTTCCCGCTCATAAACCTCGACAGGACGGGTCAAAAACGGATATTTTATTTCTTTTTTTACAATATTTTCCACAATTTTTCCTCAATTTTAACTGTTCATTAGAATATTTTATCAAATCCTGCGATTAACAACACGTACAGACGATGGAGTTTGAAAAAATTTAAAAAATTGAACAAAAGTGTAAGTAAATGTGAGTTTAATTTTTCGACGCATATGAGAGCGCGGCGAATTGAGCTAAAAAATCAAATTTTCATTAATTACTCGCCCCCCTAATCAACCCAAACAGCAAATTTTAAACAAAATAATTCATTCTTTATAAAAACGTCAAAATGCGTTATACTAAATCTATGAGAATTTTAGGAATCGACCCTGGCCTGGCAATCGTCGGGTACAGCATATTGGACATAGAGGGGGACAAATACAAACTCGTTTCGTCCGGCTCGATTCGGACGCAAAAAGGCGCGCCGGACTCACAAAGACTGCTCGAAATATGCAACGATATGGATTTTTTAATCAAAAAATTCAATCCCGACCATGCCAGCATAGAAAAACTGTTCTTTTTCCGTAATTTAACAACAATCATCCCCGTTGCCGAGGCAAGAGGCATAATTATTATGCTTTTGGAAAAACACGGGGTAAAAATCCACGAATATACACCGCTTCAGGCAAAACAAACGCTCACTGGCTACGGCAGAGCAACAAAAGAAGAAGTTGCGGCAGCTGTCGGGCAAATAATTCAGGGAAAACTCCCAAAACTCGACGACACAATCGACTCTATCGCGCTGGCCATCTGCCACGCAAGAAATACGGAGTGCCTGCTCGCTGCGGCTAACGCATAAAAAACAAAAAGAGGAGAAAAAATGAATATTCTGCTTTTAAAACAAATATCAATACTTTCGCTCATCGCAGGAGCCGTTTTGGGCGTAATTACGGTCATTCCGTTCCTCGGCGGAATCGCGTTTTTGTTCCTGATGATGTGCATCGGGGCAGCTTTGATAATTTATTTGAAAAAACTCACGCTTGTGGGCTATCTTGAGCTCAAAGACGGCTCGCTTTACGGCGGAATCGCAGGATTTGTTTCGTTTTTGGGGTTTGCTGCGGTTTATTTTCCGCTTGCGTCAATAATCGGGCTCATTTTTAAAAATTCCCAGTACAGCCTCGTGACTTTTTCCGTCGGCTCGGGATTTTTCGTGGTGCTTTTGCTTTCATTGTTTGTCGCAATCCTTTCCGCGGTTGTGAATGCGTTTTCGGCTCTTGCGGCGACTTACATTTACGCCCAGCTTGAGCCGAGACCGGAAGAAAATACAACTAATTTTGAAATCGAAGAATAGAGGTAAAAATGTCAGAATTTAAATCAAAAATAAAAACAATCGAATGGGTCAACAATGTATCGAGAATGGTCGATCAGACGCTCATCCCTTACGAATACAAAATGGTCGATATTAAGACCGCAAACGAAATGTTCGACGCAATCCGCACGATGATTGTGCGCGGAGCACCCGCAATCGGCATTGCCGGAGCCCATGGATTGGCACTTGCGGCAATGGAAATCGCCGCAAAAACAAACGACAAGGAGGAATTCATCGAAAAGCTCAAACAATACGCAGAATACCTGAAAAGCTCCCGTCCTACGGCCGTAAACCTCATGTGGGCTGTGGATAAACAGTTTGAGCTTGCGAAAAACTCCGAAAAATCAGTTGATGAAACAGTAAAAATGCTTATCGAAAACGGAATTAAGCTGGAAAACGAAGATATTGAAATTAACAAAAAAATCGGCGACAACGGCGCAAAACTCGTGAAAAAAGGCGCAACCATCCTCACCCACTGCAACGCAGGCGCGCTCGCAACGGTCGGATACGGAACAGCGCTCGGGGTTGTGCGCTCGGCGTTCGCAAAAGACAACACAATCCAGGTTTTTGCCGACGAAACCCGCCCAAGACAACAAGGTGCAAGAATTACCACCTTTGAATTAAAAATGGACGGCATCCCCGTAACCCTTATCACCGACGGAATGTGCAGTTATTTCATGAGCAAGGGAATGATTGACATGGTTGTTGTCGGAGCGGACAGAATCGCCGCAAACGGCGACACGGCAAACAAAATCGGCACATATACCGTCGCAATTGCCGCAAAATACCACAACATCCCGTTCTACATTGCAGCACCGCTTTCGACCATCGACACATCTATCGAAACCGGCGCACAAATCCCCATCGAAGAACGCGCAAAAGAAGAAGTAACCCACATAAACGGCAAAACCATCTGCGCAGAAGGCGTAAATGTCATAAATCCGGGCTTTGATGTCACCCCGAATGAGCTCATAACCGGAATTATTACCGAAAAGGGCGTACTTTATCCAAATTACAAAGAATCCATCAAAAAAGCGTTTGAGTCTTAATCAAAAGCGGCTAAAACAGCAGTTGATTCAAGAAATTTCAACGAAGCAGCCCCGCCCGGGCAAAAAAAAACTGCCCGGCAGGACTATTCACGATTAAAAGTTCTTATGCTACAAAAATCTAGAAAGAAGCACAAAAACAAAACATTTTGCCGGAAATGTTTTTGGTGCTAAAATATTACAAAAGGGGAACCATCAAAAAATGACACATTTTACAAAAAGAGAAGCTTCAGAATTCAACAAATTCAGAAAATTCTTTCAGTGGCTGGTCTGCAAAGTATGTTTCGGCAGCTATATCCGGATTTTTTACAATTACAAAGTCGAGGGAATTGAAAACATCCCGGAAAAATCGCGATTTATCGTAGCAGCCAACCATATTTCCGGCAAAGACCCCTTTATTGTGGCGGGTGCACTTAAGAAAAAAACAGTAGCCTTTATGGCCAAAGAAGAACTTTTTGAAAGCTTCTTTTCCCGTTTGCTTATGGATTGGTGCGGAGCATTTGCCGTAAAAAGGGACAAAGTCGCTGTTTCAACGATAAAAACAGCCCTCTCAATAAAAAACACCGACTGGGCGCTTGGACTTTTCCCTCAGGGAACAAGAGATGCGAGCGACAAAGTCGAAAAAATAAGCAAAGGTTTCGCTACTTTTGCAAAAGTCACGGAATCAGATATTCTTCCCGTCGCAATTATCGGCTCAGACAAGAAAATCAGGTTCCCGTTCTCCGAAAAAATAACGGTCAAGGTCGGAAAACTCATCCCATACAGCAACAACGTGGATGAAATGATGAAAGAATGGTGCAGCGCCATTTCCGAACTTACCGGAAAACAATACAAACTGGCTGAAGTATAAAATTTACACACTCTGGGATAAGGAAAGAAGATGAAAAGAAACTACGCAAAACGAACCGCAGACGAGTTCAACTTTATAAGAAGCTGTTTTCAGAAATTCTGGATGTATTTTGTTGCAGTTCCTATTTTCTGGCTGTTTTACAAGTTTGAAATAACCGGCAGAGAAAACATACCCAAAGACAAACGCTTTATTTGCGCGGCGAACCACATTTCATATTTTGATCCGTTTTTGGTTTCTGTTGCGGTGAAAAAACCCGTCGCCTACATGGCTAAAGAAGAACTTTTTGAGGGCAACCGGTTTTTTGTCTTTTGCATGGATTATCTGGGCGCATTTGCGGTAAACAGGCAAAAACTCGAAGTTTCTACAATAAAAACCGTAAAAGAAGTCTTTAAAAGCAAATGGATGCTCGGTATTTTCCCGCAGGGCGGCATCAGAAAAAACAAAACCATTGAAAAAATTAACAAAGGCTTTGCAGTAATCGCAAAAGCAGCAAAATGCGACATTTTGCCGGTATCCATTGTGGGTGTTGAAAAATACAACTGGATTCCGTTCAAGGCAAAAATCCGCGTGAAAATCGGAACCCTGATTTCTCATGAACTTTCGCAGGAAGAAATCATCGAAACCTGGGGAAAACAGGTCGCTTCCATGTGCCACTACAACTATGTGCCCACAGAACACGAAGCGGACGAACAACAAGGCCAAAAAGATTTTGTAAACACTTAAATTGACTAAAAAATAAGCTGAAAAGGAGCAAAAAATGCGTTACGATGCGGGTGAAATTATTACGGCGATGATTACGCCAATGACAGAATACAGAAAAATCGATTTTCCGGCACTGGAAAAGCTTATCAACCACCTCATCGACTCGGGAACCGACGCAATTCTCGCAGCCGGAACAACAGGCGAGTCGCCGACTTTGACCCATGATGAGGAAGTCGAACTTTTCAAATTCGTTAAAGAAAAAGCAAAAGGACGCTGCAAACTCATATTCGGTGCAGGCTCAAACTGCACGCAAACAGCCGTTATGGCAACAAAAAACGCCCAAGACGCCGGAGCTGACGCAATTTTGACAGTCGTTCCGTATTACAACAAGCCCTCGCAAAAGGGATTGCTTGAACATTTTGGCACAATCGCAAAATCTACGGATTTGCCGATTATTTTGTACAATATCCCGGGAAGAACCGGCATTACGATGAAGCCCGAAACAATTGCGCAGCTTGCAAAAACGTACAAAAACATTGTCGCGGTAAAACAAAGCATCGCAGACATGGATATCATCACAGAAACCCGCAGATTGTGCCCGGATGACTTTTTGATTTATTCAGGCGACGACAGCCTCACGCTGCCGATGATGTCAGTCGGGGCTTACGGCGTTATCAGCGTTGCATCGCACATTATCGGCCGCGAAATGAAATCAATGATAAATCTCTACAAATCCGGCCGCACAGCAGAAGCCACAGAAGCCCACCTAAAACTCTATCCGCTTTTCAAAAAAATATTTATGGCACCAAATCCGATTCCGGTCAAACAGTGTCTGGAAAAAATGGGAATCTGCAAAAATTACGTCAGAAGACCGCTTGTTGAGCTCGACGAAAACGAAAAAGCAGAGCTTTATGAGGTTTTGAAGAACTATATCTAGATTTTCGGCTTTAAACAATCTAAAATAACCAAAAAGCGGGCTTTGAAAACCCGCTTTTTTGATTGAACCATATTTTCGGCAAACGATTAACGTTTTGAGAACTGGAATCTTTTTCTAGCTCTTTTTCTGCCGTATTTTTTACGTTCTTTAACTCTTGCATCTCTTGTCAAGAGGCCTTCAGCTTTCAAAACCGGACGAAAATCAGGATTTATCTGCAAAAGCGCCCTTGAAATGCCGTGTCTGATAGCTCCGGCCTGGGAAGAAATTCCGCCGCCAACAGCTTTTACACGTACATCGTAATGTTCCATATTTTCGGTCAACGCGAGCGGTTTGAAAATTTGCATTTCAAGCGCAGGACGGTTGCCGATGTATGCAGCCAGAGTTTTTCCGTTTACGAATACTCTGCCTTTGCCTTTTACCAATTTAACAACTGCAATAGAGGTTTTTCTTCTGCCTGTTGCCATAATTACGTCTTTAGCCATTATTTAACCTCCATTTCATAAACTTCGGGCTTCTGAGCAGCATGAGGATGCTCCGCACCGGCATAAACTTTGAGTTTTGTGAACTGTTCAGCGCCGAGTGTGTTGTGAGGAAGCATTCCTTTTACGGCTTTTTCAATAGCCTTTGTCGGGTCTTTTGCCATCAAGTCTTTGAAAGCGATGGATTTCAATCCGCCCGGATATCCCGTATGGTGGTAATAAATTTTGTCAGTTTCTTTTTTACCGGAAACCTGAATTTTGTCCGCATTGATAACGATAACAAAATCGCCTGTATCAACGTTAGGAGTATAATTCGGTTTGGTTTTTCCTCTTAAAAGATTTGCGCAAACAGTAGCCAATCTGCCGAGAGTTTTGCCCTCAGCGTCGATTACGTACCATTTTCTTTCAACTTCAAGAGGTTTTGCTGAATAAGTTTTCATTTTTCAGTTATCTCCATAGTGTTATTTGTGTTTTAGCAATAAATGTCACGCTAAACCTGCTTCAACAACTTGCCGGAAAATTCCGGCTCCGATTTTTAACCGGAAGCGGTGAAAATCGGGCATTTTACTTAAAATTGTCAAACAAATTCAGGATGACACCTGTTTTTCCGGTTGATATGGGGAATATCCCACCTCAACCAGCGTCAGCCCGTCAGGGCTGATTGTCGGGCCTGCTTTTGTACGGTCTTTTGCCTCTAAAACCTCGCCCATCAACCCGGGTTTCAGGTCTTTGTGCTCAATCATAAGCAAAGTTCCGACTATCGTGCGCACCATGTTGTACAAAAAGCGGTTCGCGACGATTTCAACAGTAATTAAATCACCGGATTTCACCGCTTCAGCCTTATATACGGTGCAAACGACCGCAGGGTTTGAGGATTGAGAAGATTTGAACGAAGAAAAATCATGTTCTCCGAGCAAAAAGCTCAATGCCTCGTTCATTCTCGCCACATTGAGGGGTTCTCTCACAAGCAAAGAATGAGAATCCCAGGCGCTGCGCTGCCGGCGGTTGACGATTTTATACTGATACCGCCTAAATCGCCCGCTCTTTTGTGCATGAAAGTCATCAGGCACCTCTTTTATTGAAGAAACGCTGATATCTTTAGGCAAAATCCCGTTCAATGAGTTCAAAAACCTAGAAGCAACAATTGGTTTTTCGCTCACAAAATGGACAACCTGCCCTTTTGCATGCACTCCGGCGTCTGTACGGCCTGAGAATATTGTTTTTATTCTTCCAGAGGGAGTTTCCCCCTCCGATTTTATCAATGTACCAAGCGCCCGTTCCAACTCTGATTGAATTGTAACCTGATCAGGCTGGATTTGCGAACCTGCATAATTTGTGCCGATGTATTCAACAACAATTGCGTATTTCGCCATTATACGAGCTGAATCAACGCCATTTCAGAAGCATCACCGCGTCTTGGGGGCATTCTGTAAATTCTTGTGTAACCACCTTTGCGGTTTGTGTACTTTTTGCCGATTTCGTTGAACAGTTTTCTCAAAACCGTTTCAGGCATAGTTTTTTGGCCTTCTGCCGGTGTTTCAATGATGGCGCCTGTTTTAGGATCCATAAATTCACCCGTCAAACGGTCAAAAATGAATTTTGCAGCCAATCTTCTTGAGTGAAGATCACCTTTTTTTGCATAGCCGATAACGCTTTCAACATAAGGTCTGAGCGCTTTTGCTCTAGCCATTGTTGTATTGATTTCGCCGTGCAAAATAAGCTCGGTAGCCAAAGAACGAAGCAAAGCGTTTCTCTGGTCCTGCGCTTTTCCTAATGTATGTTTTTTACACTGGTGTCTCATTTTTATTTCCTTTGTTTTTCTTAAATGTCATATTCAAAGGGGCTTTTAGCCCCGATTTTATACCATATCTTCGTATTCAACGCCCTCAGGGTTCGGCATCAAGTCCAAACCGAACTGATGGAGCTTTTCAATAACTTCGTCAGAAGATTTTTTGCCGAAGTTTTTGATGTTGAGCAAATCATGTTCAGATTTTTTCAGCAATTCAGCCATTGAGTTGATGCTGGCTCTTTTCAGGCAGTTGTATGCTCTGACAGAAAGCTCCAAATCTTCAATTGAAATGCTCGGAGATCCTGCTTCAACAACTTCTTCTTCCTCATCAACAATAACCGGCGCAACAGGGATAACAGGCTGTCCGGTGATTGCTGCGATTTGCATAAAGTGTTCAATCAGGATGTTTGCGGCCTGAGAAAGCGCATTTGTAACATCTACGCTGCCGTTTGACCAAATTTCGAGCGTCAATTTGTCAAAGTCTGTAACATCACCGACACGAGTATGGTCAACTGTGTAGCTTACACGCTTAATCGGCATAAATGTCGCATCAATCGGGAGCATATCGATAGGAAGCTGGCCCTGATTACCTTTCAAAACGTCGGTTGTGATGTAGCCTTTGCCAGTTTCAACGGTAATATCAGCGTGAATGCTTCCGCCTTCTGCTACCGTGCAAATCAGCCAGTCAGGGTTTACAACTTTTACGCCCGCAGGAAGCTGCAAGTCAGAACCTAGCACCGGGCCGGGTTTGTCAATATCAAGTCTGAGGTGCTGTTCGTCTTTGTTGTCAGTTTTAACAACAAGCCCCTTGAGATTCAGCATGATATCGATTACATCCTCTACGATGCCGGGGATTGCAGTATATTCGTGAGTAATACCCTCAATTCTGACCGATGTAACTGCCGCACCCTCCAAAGATGAAAGCAAAACTCGTCTGAGCGCGTTTCCGATTGTGGTTCCGAAGCCTCTTTCAAGAGGTTCAATCACAAACTGCCCGTACTGCGAGCCGTCAGAACTTGTTGTTGTATTTACACATTTAATTTTTAATTCCATAATCAAATTCTCCTGATTAATTATTTTGAATAGTACTCGATTACAAGCTGTTCCTTGAACTCAGGGTCAAGCTCTTCTCTTTCGGGTATTCTGTCGAATGTAATTTTCTGCGCATCTCTGTCAATTGTCATCCAAGCAGGGTTTATTGCAGAATCAATCGGCTCAAGAACAGCTTTGATAAACTCATTGCTTCTTGTTTTGATTGTAATTACATCACCGGCATTAACCAGGAATGACGGAATATCAACTTTTTTACCGTTTACAAGCACATGGCCGTGGTTAACAATCTGTCTTGACTGTTTTCTTGTTGCACTGAAGCCAGCTCTGAAAAGTACGTTGTCCAATCTTCTTTCAAGCATCTGCAAAAGAATTGTACCGGTAACGCCTTTTTTTCTTGCCGCTTCATGGTAGTATTTTGCAAACTGTTTTTCGCTTACAAGGTATGTAAGTCTGATTTTTTGCTTTTCATTCAAGTGAATTGCATAGTCAGAAAGCTTTTTGCGAACTGCGCCGTGCTGACCTGAAGCACTCTGTCTCATTGAAGAAACAAGCTTTCTGTTAGATAAATCCGAAACACCGAAGTTACGGAATAATTTGTTTCTAGGTCCTGTATATCTAGCCAATTTTGACTCCTTTTTCTTTCTTTTTCTTATAATTTTCTTTTGAAATGGTTGTGTCTTGGATTATTTCCGCTCTAAGGGTCTAATTTTCATCGACCCTGTTAGCATGGGCAGCTGCAAGCCCCCAAAAATCCGCTATACACGTCTTTTCTTAGGAGGACGGCATCCGTTGTGAGGAATCGGAGTAACATCCTTGATCAATGTGATTTCAAGTCCGGCTGCCTGAATAGCTCTGATAGCCGTTTCTCTGCCTGATCCGGGACCTTTGATATAAACTTCAACTTTTTTCATTCCCTGATCTGCTGATTTTTTTGCAACGAGCGCTGCTGCTGATTGCGCAGCGAACGGAGTGCCCTTTCTTGCGCCTTTAAAACCGCAAGCACCTGCTGAAGCCCAGGCAACAGCATTACCCTGCGTATCGCAAGAAGTTACGATTGTATTATTAAAGGTGGACTGAATATGTACAACACCCTGCAATACATTCTTTTTTTCTTTCTTTTTAGTTTTTACTGGTCTTGCCATTTTTATTTCCTTTTATTGATTGTTATTTGAATTAAATTATCTTATCTTTTTCATTTTTGCCGCAAAAACGGCAATTCATCGTAATTTTTTACCCGCAAGCTTAATTATGCGGTTTTCTTCTTAGCAATCGGCCCTGTTTTTTTGCCGCGTCTTGTTCTTGCGTTAGTTTTTGTTCTCTGGCCTCTTACAGGAAGTTTGCGTCTGTGGCGCATTCCTCTGTATGAGTTGATTTCGGAAAGCCTTTTGATATTGAGGGTTTCTTCTCTTCTCAAATCACCTTCGATGTGATAGTTAGAAAGCTCATTTCTGAGTTTTTTAATATCATCATCCGTAAGGTCGTCAGTCCTCAAATCCTGTGAAATTCCGCAGGCTTCAAGGATTTTAGCAGAGCGAGTCGGGCCTATTCCGTAGATATAGGTCAGCGCTACTATCATTCTTTTGTTACGGGGCAAATCTACCCCTGCTAATCTTGCCATTTTTTCTCCTTATTTATTTTTTTATTGATTTTTTTCTTATCTAAACTAATTGAACGCTTGTAGTGATTACCGGCGTTCCGGCGGAGCAAATCCGCCTCCGCAGAGCACGCGCCCGGCAGCCGCCTCGGCCCCGTACCCGCACGGAATCAGCCCTGTCTTTGTTTATGTTTAGGGTTTTTGCAGATTACTGTGATTCTGCCTCTTCTTCTGATGACTTTGCAGTCTTTGCACATTTTTTTAACTGATGCTCTTACTTTCATTTTATTTTCCTTTTTTCTTGTATTTTTATTTCAATCTGTAAGTTATTCTTCCGCGGGTTAAGTCGTATGGAGTCATTTCAACTTTTACCTTGTCGCCGGGAAGTATTTTTATGAAATTCTTTCTGATTTTCCCGGAAATATGTGCCAGAATCTCATGACCGTTTTCAAGTTCTACGCGAAACATTGCGTTGGGCAAAGATTCCAGTATTTTTCCCTCAAATTCTATTACGTCTTTTGCCATTAAACCTTCTTTTTCTCATTATTTTGCTAGTATGTTATACAATCGTACATGCTGAAAAATCTTTGACAAGCTTTTTTGCATTGATTTTATTAAATTTCCGGCGATTTTTAAGAATGCTATTTATGTTTGTTTTTTAAAAATATAGAAATATTTAATATTTTCCAGCATGTTGCGGACGCAATATTCACAAGAATCTCCGAGTTTTTTGTAAAGTTTTATTAATTTTCTAATTATTCAATTATAATAAAAACAATTACATATACAAAGAAATCAACTGAAGCACAACGAAAATTTTATCGGCAAAAATGCAGCATAAAATCGTCGCAAAAGCGCAAGCATAGAGAATAAGCTTGGAAGAAACAATATTTGTGTCAATTTCCACAGAATTTTCAACACGCCTGAACATTGCTCTTATTATGTTCCAATAAGCGAACACCATGATAACCGAAGCGAGCATTGCAACGGCCAGAAACGGCAAAAACACAAATCCGGAGCGCGCAACAGCGGAAAACAAGAACAATTTTGCTACAAACCCGCATGTAGGCGCAATCCCGGCCAGAGAAAGCAAGATAATCGTAAACGCAATCACATAATAAGGCCGATGGTAGATTAATCCGTTAAAATCGCGAATTTCTTCGAGTTTGCAGGAATTATAAAAGAGAATTATCGCAGCCCAGGCTCCGATTGTTGCGAAAACGTAGAAAAACAGGTAAAAAAGCACCCCTGAAAGGCTGTAAACCGAAAAAACGCACAGCCCCAAGAGCATTATTCCCGACTGAACACTCATGCTGTATGCCATGAGGCGTTTTACGTTTGTCTGACGCAGCGCGCAAAGAGAACCGCACAAAATCGTGAGCACAGCCAATGAGGCAAGCACCAATTTAAGACTTGTTGTGAAAGGCATCATTATCAAAAGCAGCCTTGCAAGCACTCCAAAGCACGCCAGAGGCGGAATAACCGAAATATACGCCGCAATCGGATATCCGGCGCCCTGAAAAGTATCCGGCAGCCAGCTTGAAAAGGGCACAATCCCGAGTTTGAACAAAATCGTAACCGTCATAAGGATAACAACAAACGTCAAAAGCACATGCGGCGGGTTTTGTGCAAAATAATTGCTTATATCAACAAAACCGAACTGTCCGCAGAGCCCGTAAAGATACGAAAGCCCCAAAACAAACAAAGAAGACGCAACTCCGCCGATAACAAGATAGCCGAAGCTCAATTGTCTTGCATTTGCGCTTTTTGTGTAGGTCAAAAGCAAATAACAGCTCAATCCCAACGCGCTCAAGCACACAAAAAGCCCGACAAAATCCATAACGCACACAGAGCACATTGCAAAGAGCACGCCCGACAAAAATACGGTAAAATATTCAAAAGCGAGCTCCCTTGTAGAGCGAACCATGTTTCTGGACAAAAGTGTGAGGAAAAACGCGCTTATTAATATCAAAATCTTGAAAAAGAGCGTATAAGCGTTCGACAAAAACGCCCCGCCGAAAGCAAAAGAGTCCTCCGTTGAAATGGGAAGATAAAATGTTGCGGCAATCGCGCAAATAATACCCGTCAGCGTGAGGCCTTTGGAGATTCTGTACATATTTTTGTGCAAAAACACCGATGCAGCCAAGTTTATCAGGATAAATAAGATTAAAACCAGCTCCGGTAAATACGTATTTGCGATATCTTTTATCAAAACTTCCATTTCCGCTCAAACCCTCATCAAACCTGCAATATATCCTGAATCATGCCCGCCACTGACTGATAAATCTGCACAATGCTCATCGGATAAACACCGAAATAAACTATAACCGCAACAAACGCCGCAAGAACGCTGATTTCCTGCGGGCCAAGGTCTTTTAGGCCTTTCCATTGCTCCAAAAGCACCGAACAGAATACTTTGTAGAAAAAGTAAAGAATATACCCCGCAGACATCGCAACAGCAGCCATTCCGCCGATTGAACACAACTTTACAAGCAAATCATTATCAAGATCCGAAATCATTGCACCCGTCAAAATCATGAGTTTGGGCGTAAACATCATCAAAAATGGCACTCCAACCGCACAAAAGCAAATAATCAGCGTTAAATACATACATTTTGGCATTACCTCGCCCAATCCGCCCAAAGCCGTGATATAAGTGGTTTTTGTCCTAAATTGTATAGAAGAAATCACAACAAAAAGCGCAGCATAAACAATTCCCGCCGAAACTGCCATAAACACCGCCCCGTTGAACCCAATCTGCGTCAATGACCCGAGCCCGAGCATAACGAAACCGATTACGGAAATATTTGCGTAAGATATGATTTTTTTTATGTCAGACTGCACAATCGCAAGCGCTCCGCCATACAAAAGATTAACAACGCCCCAAACCATCAAAATCGGGGCAAAAAGCTTAAAAACAGAGGGGAAAACCAGCATATTAAACCGAATAAGCCCGTAAATTCCCGAACTCAAAAGCACACCCGAAATTAATATGTTGACAGGAGCAGCAGCCTTGCTCTGAATGTCGGGATACCAGCTGTGCAAAAACGCAAACGGCACCCTTATCGCAAATGCGGCCAAAAATCCGCCAAAAACCATTATCTGAAACCACAAAGGATATATTTTTTCATCCATGCTGAGCGATTCTATATTCGCGGTCAGGACGTTGCTTACCGCAAAGTTGTAATAATAAAGAATCAGCATGGCAAAAAACAAAAGCATGTTCAGCGCAAAAGAACCGAACGTAAATCTCATCGCTGCTGGCCTTGCTTCGGAATTTCCCCACTGAGAAACGAGAAAATACAAAGGAATCAACGATAACTCCCAAAAAACAAAGAACAAAAACATATCTTTTGCGCAAAATATGCCCAAAAGTGCCGATTCAAAAAGAAAAACCATTGAATAATAGAGCTTGTGCTTTGAGCGGATATGGATTTTGCTCACAACCATCGTCACGAACACAATAAAAGAGGTCAAAATCACCATCAGCAGCGCTATTCCGTCAACAGCAAATTTTGCGCTGATTCCAAGGCTCTTCAGCCATGTCATACCGAAAAAAGTAAGCTCTTTTTCAAACGACATCCCGTACAGGCTCGTATCAAAGAAAAGCAGGAAAAAAAGCGTATAAATAAAATGCAAACCGGCAAAAGATTTCGCAAATCTTCTCACTTTTACCTGATGGTTGGGGAATCTGGGAAAAAGTATGATTCCCGCGGCGATTAACGGTGCAAATATAAGCCAAATCAAAGATAACATTTTTCCTCCTTTATATTTTCACCATCAACAGGTAAAATCCGAGTACAAAACCAAAAATCAATATCAAACCTATCAAAGAATAGATGAGATAAGTCTGAAAAGTTCCCGCCTGAAACCGGCAGCAGAGGAACGAAGCCCCCCTTATGAAAAGTCCGGCAAAACCAATCACCGAATCAACAATATATCGCTCAAACCAGGCCGCAAACCGGCACATCGGCACGAACATCTTGTTCAAAAACCCGAGCAAAACAAAAATAAACGCAATAATGAACACCGCCCACACCCAGCTGCTGCTCAGGTTAAAGAAAAACACGTCAAACCGCAGAAAAAGATACAAACCAATAAAGAGAATAAGCGCATTCTGAGTAAAAATCACCCGTGAAAGTGCAGTTTTTTCCGTTTTTTCAAACGTAATGTAAATAAAAGCCTGCATAAATTTCATGATTATGACAAACAACAAAATTGAGCAAAAAGCAGTATAAACAGGCCCGCTCATCAGCGAATTTATGTTTGCGCAAATCGAATCCATGTTGGTGAAAGCTAAACTCCGTGCGTCAAAAAGCTGATTGTACGTCACGGAAAAATAAAGAATCGTCAAAACGCAGAACAAAAGGGTTAAATCGCCGGTTCTGTTGAAAATATAGGATTTTATAGCCGCACGGGACTCATTTCGGTTCGAAAAATCGAAATTTATCAACAAATAAGAAGCCGCCCCGACAACTTCGCACATTATATAAGCCTGCAAAATATTCGGTGCCAGAAAAACCCCGAAAAGCCCAAAAGCAAAAAGATTTAAGTAAAAAAGCAGCTTGTCGTAATTAACGTCCGCACACATTTTAGAATATGCAAAAATCTGAATCAAAAGCGACGCAGCCGCGCTCAAAAGCAAAAAAATCACCGAAGTTCTGTCCAAAAGCGTGCCCAGATAAAAATTTGTGCTGTCGCCCGAGAGCCAGAGCAGGTTTGATTCAATGGAAACGGGATTTCCGATGGAATCAACAAACCCGGCAAGCGCAAAAATTAAACAAATCAACGACATCAACATGCTGACAAAAGAAACAAGCTTTTTATCAAACCTGTTTACGCTCAAAGCGTTCCCCGCAATCACTATACACACAAAAACGGGCAAAAACAGCATCAAATTTATGTTATCAAGAAAAAAACGCATCAATTCTCCTTAATTTTTTCAATATCAAGATACTCATTTGACTGATAAATCCTAAAAAATATCGCCAGCGCAACCGCAATTTGCACTGCGGAAATCAGAATAAAAAAGAAGCATATCAAATTTGCATTCAAAAACGATTTGTCGCAAAAAGCTCCGAAAGCGGCAAAATTAATAACTATTGACATTGAAACAAGCAGCATTGACATAATTATCCTCAAAAGATTCCTGGAAATAATTATGCCCAAAACACCAACCAAAAACATCAGCCCCGAAGCCGCCAAAAAGTGCAAAAGTCCGATTTCCAACAAAATATCAATCACCGCAATCCTCCCCGTCAGCAGATACCGCCAAAATCCCTTTTATTACGACAACTGCGCAAAAAACAAGAATCAACACAATGTGCAAAGGGAAAATATGCCCCGAAAACGTAAGCGAATCCTGAGATTTTTCGGTTACATAATTAAATATGTTAAACAAAGAGCTGCTGAATTCTTCTCTGATAAACAAACATCCAACACCCCCAAAAACAGCTAAAACAACCGATGAAACCACGATTTTAAATATTCCCGAAAGCTTTAACGGGAGGTTCCAGCGGTTTATTTTTTTCATCAGCAGAAAAATAACCGGGCACAACACCAATCCGCCGAGCAAAAACACAAAAATCGCAATAAATTTTGCGCCCAGCATAAAACACAAAATTCCCGTAAACAAAAAAGCAAAAAACAGGCTTATCAAAGCAAGAAACATTCTCGGAGCAAAAATTACCCCAGCAGTGCTGCAAAGCAGCATCAGCGCCGCAAGATAAAAACTGACCGGCTCAAATTCCAACTTTTTAACTCCTGTTTTTTAGATTTTTTCGCTATATATATTTATATCACATATCAACAGTGATATAATATCTATTGTTGTGATTTATTAAGATGAATTTTATGCGCAAATCAGTTTTATTTTTTATTTTAATAATTTTATCCGTTTTTTGCATTCACGGCACGGCTTTTGCCGAAACATACCAGGGCAGAGCCTCAATTATCCAGGATGCGCCCCCGGAAAGAGCCGAGCATTTTGCAAAATTAGGCGACAAAATACTCAATTATTACGAAAAACTTCCGGATAAAACGGATCAGGACAGATTTTTGATTGCCGCAAAATATTTCTACTTTCAGGCAAACAAAATTGATATTTCTAA
Organism: Candidatus Gastranaerophilales bacterium; assembly: GCA_944322685.1. Taxonomy (GTDB): domain Bacteria; phylum Cyanobacteriota; class Vampirovibrionia; order Gastranaerophilales; family Gastranaerophilaceae; genus Spyradomonas. The sequence continues at coordinate 13,927 of CALUPP010000031.1, read as the reverse complement.
CGCCGACGCGCTTATCGGCCGCGCAAGAATTGCTCTTTTGCAAAATGACGTCAGAAAAGCAAAAAACAACCTTTTTATTGCCCTTAATTTTGATGAATCCAACCCGAAAGTTTTATATTATCTCGGAAAAACCTTTTTTCAAGACGGCGACTACGATGACGCAATAAAATATTACAGCGACGCATATTCTAACGGCTACCGGCTGGACTACAACACAAATCTCATGCTCGGCATCTGCTATGAAAAAATGGATGACGTAAAACGCGCAAAATATCACTACAAAAACGCCATAAAAATCCAACCCTCCGAAACCCAGGCAAAAATGCGCATTCAAGGACTCGATATCATCAACACAAACTACACAACCTCCGATGTTTTCGTTCATCCGACCGGCGAGGATGAGGAAGAACCGCTGAAAGATATTGAACTTCGCAGCTTGCCGCAAAATTAAAAAAGAATCTTTTGTATTCCCCCTCTACACCGGGGGAAAGCAGGGATTGGGGCTATTTTGGTTTCCTCCCTCTCCTTGGGAGAGGGTCGGGGTGAGGGTTGACACCTTGGGATATTTTTTTGCTATTTTTTTGCTCAAAACCGTATTTTTCGTTGTTTTTGGCGGGGATGGGGTTCAAAGCCTATTTTTCCAGCCGGTAAGATCCTGAAACAAGTTCAGGATGACAATTCTTTTGTTGTTTTTTATTCGTTTTTGTTGTTTTTTATTCGTTTTTGTTATTTTTTATTTTGTTCCCTCTCCGATGGGGGAGGGTTAGGGTGGGGGCTGGCCCCTTAGTGTTTTTTTGTTTTCTCCCTCTCCTTGGGAGAGGGCTGGGGTGAGGGTTTGCCCTCTGGGGTATTTTTTGACCATTTTGGAGCTCAGCACTGGGATTTTGTTGTTTTTTGCCGGGGGATGGGTTCAATGACCGATTTCCCGCCGGTAAAATCCTGAAATACTCTGCGAGCACCCTCCCTTGTATGCTTCCTGCGTCAGCAACAAGAGGAGCTGCGAGTTCAGTATGACAATTTATTTGCTGGGTTTGGTTATTTTGGTCGGGTTTTGCGGTTATTTTTCGATTTGTTGTTCGGATTTATCAGGAAAAAAGGTAAAAACAACATTTTCTGTCATTTTTATAAACATTCTATATCCCTCTATTTATTTAATGCCCATTTTTTTTGAATTTCTAAACGTGTATTCAGGAATTTCCTTACAATTTGTTACAAAACCTAACCTATAATGCATTTTCAACACAAGAAACAACATGACAGAAAAAAATGTCTGTATTAATATGTAATCAAAGGCATTTTTACACGAAATAAACAAAATCAAAAGGCTGAAACAGGTAAAATATATGGAAAATAAGAATTTAAGAAACATAGCGATTATCGCTCACGTAGACCACGGGAAAACAACGCTGGTTGACTGTATGCTCAAGCAGAGCGGCGTTTTCAGAGAAAATGAAGTCGTGCAGGAGAGGGTTCTGGACAACAATGACCTTGAAAGAGAACGCGGAATCACAATTCTTGCAAAAAACGTGTCAATCAACTACAAAGGCACAAAAATCAATGTTGTTGACACGCCCGGCCACGCAGATTTTGGCGGAGAGGTCGAACGCGTGCTGGGGATGGTCGACGGAGCGCTGCTAATCGTTGACGCAGCGGAAGGCCCGATGCCACAGACGAGATTTGTGCTGCAAAAGGCGCTGGAATTAGGCATCAGGGTGATTGTCGTAATAAACAAAATCGACAAACCCGCAGCTGACCCGGATAATGCATTAAATAAGGTTTTTGACCTGTTCACCGAGCTCACGGACAACGAATATCTCATTGATTTTCCGATAATCTACGCAAGCAGCCTGCTTGGATTCGCAAAAAAAGAACTTGAGGACGAATCAAAGGATATAACACCGCTTTTGGATTCAATTATTGAAAACATAAAACCTCCGGCCGGAGATGCGAATAAACCGCTTCAATTCCACGTCACGACCCTTGACTACAACGAATATGTCGGCCGAATCGCAATCGGCAGGATAATGAACGGCGTTATTCATTCGCAAGAGCAGGTAAGCCTGATGAAAGCCGACGGCTCAATCGTAAAAGGCAAGGTAAACAAGCTTTACGGCTTTGAGGATTTAGGCAGAGTCGAGATAAAAGAGGCTTCTGCGGGTGATATTGTTGCAATTGCAGGGTTTGCGGATGTTCATATCGGAGAAACAATCGCATCTTTGGAAAATCCGCAGGCGCTCCCGTTAATAAAAATCGATGAGCCGACTTTGCAGATGAATTTTTCCGTAAATGACAGCCCTTTTGCCGGTCAGGAGGGGAAATTCGTAACCAGCAGGCAGCTGAGAAAAAGGCTTTATCAAGAACTTGAAAAAAACGTGAGCCTGCGTGTTGAAGACACGGAAAATACCGATGTTTTCAGAGTTTCCGGACGCGGAGAGCTGCATTTGAGCATTTTAATCGAAACAATGCGCCGCGAAGGCTATGAATTTCAGGTTTCAAAACCGGAAGTTATCTATAAAACCGTGGGCGAAGATCTATACGAACCGTTCGAAAATCTGCTAATCGACGCCCCCTCGGAATGCGCCGGAGGCTGCATTGAAAAGCTGGCGGGCAGAAAAGGCGAAATGCTGGAAATGAATGTGGTCGGAAATCGCACAGAATTAAGATTTTCAATCCCGGCAAGGGGCTTAATCGGATTTCGCAGCGAATTTATCCGAATGACGCGCGGCGAAGGGATTATGAACCACACATTTGAAGATTACAAACCCTATGCGGGCGACATTCCGCGCCAAAGAAGCGGTTCTTTGATTGCTTTTGAAGAAGGCGAGGCAATTCCTTATGCTTTGGGCATGTTTGAGGACAGAGGCGTGTTTTTCATTACCCCGAAAACGAAAGTTTACCGCGGAATGATTGTCGGAGAGTGCAACAGGCCGCAAGATATCCCTATTAACGTGTGCAAAACAAAAAAATTAACAAATATGCGAAGCGCAACCGCAGACGTGATGGTTACGCTGCAAGCTCCGCGCATAATGTCGCTTGAGGACTGTTTGGAGTACATTTCGGACGACGAACTCGTTGAAGTGACGCCCCAAAACGTCAGAATAAGAAAAGCTGACCTCGTAAAGCTTAGATAAAACGCGTTTTTGACCTATTTTTTGCTTAAGCGCCACGGATTTTGACTATTAGCGTATAAAGCGGCAAAATTCTGCCCATCGCGTTGAAAATTTAACCGAAAACCGGATAAAAGGGCAATTCTGCAAGATTTTAGCTCATTGTTTTGATGATTTCGTCTCTAAATTCGGTTGTCGTTGCATTTCCGCCCAAATCGCATGTCAAAACCCGCCCTTTAGCAAAAACATCATAAAGAGCCTGCTCAATTTTAGCAGCCGGAGCGGTTTCGCCGATATATTTGAGCATATTCACCGCACAAATCAACAACGCCGAGGGATTTGCCTTATTTTGCCCCTTAATATCCGGAGCAGAACCATGGACAGGCTCAAAAACAGCGCATTCGTCCCCAATATTCGCACCCTGAGCAACCCCGAGCCCGCCAATCAGCCCGGCCGTCAAATCCGACACAATATCCCCGTAAAGATTGGGCAAAACAAGCACATCAAACCTGGACGGGTTCTGGACAAGCTGCATGCAGAGGTTATCCACCAAAATTTCCTTATATTCGATATTTGGAAAATCATTTGCAACATTTCTCGCCGCATCAAGAAACAAACCGTCAGAAAGTTTGCAAATATTCGCTTTTGAAACCGCATGAACCGTTTTTCTGCCGTTTTTCAGAGCAAAATCAAACGCAAACCGCGCTATTCTTTCAGAAGCCTTGCGGGTGATGATTTTTATTGATTCAGCGGTATTTTCATCGATTTGGCGTTCTATTCCGGCGTACAAATCCTCTGTATTTTCGCGCACGACAACCAAATCAACGTCTTGAAAAGGCGTTTTTATACCCTCAATATTTTTGCAAGGGCGAAGATTTGCATACAAATCAAGCTCTTTTCGCAATCTGACGTTTACACTCCGAAACCCCTTGCCAATCGGGGTTGTAACAGGGGCTTTGAGCGCAATTTTGTTCCTTTTAATTGACTCAATCACCCTTTTGGGAAGCGGATCGCCCTCGCTTTGAGCAACATCAGAGCCCGCATTTTGCACATCCCAATCGATTTTAGCCCCGGATTTTTCAATAATACTAACAACCGCCTCCGAAATCTCCGGCCCGATGCCGTCGCCGGGAATTAGTGTTACTTTTTTCATTTATTGAGCTCCTTCAAAAACTCATAAAACGCTTTCAGCGCGTAATGCGCAAAATCGGACTTAATCAGCACCCTGTCCAAAGCGGGATTTGCATTATGCTTAAAAGCGAGGCTTTTTTTCTCACTTGCAACGCCAATATAAATCAAACCGACCGGCTTTTTATCCGTACCGCCCGTCGGGCCGGCAATTCCCGTAGTAGAAAGGGCATAATCCGCGCCGGTATTCTTTAATAGCCCCTCCGCCATCTCTATGGCAACCTGAGGGCTGACCATTCCGTGAACATCCATGGTTTCGTGCTTTACGCCCAGATATTTATGTTTTGCATCATAAGAATATGTTACAAAATTAATCATCGTATATTTTGAGCTTCCGGGAATATCCGTAAGCATCGAGCTGACAAGACCGCCCGTACAAGACTCGGCTATCGCGATAGTTTTGTCCTGCGTGATTAAAATATCTGCAACAAGTTGTTCATAAGGTAGTTTCATATTAGTGAAGCGGTAAATCTATGGGTTGTAAGAGTAACACATTTATATTTGTTCCCTGAGGGAGAATTACGTCGTTTCCTTTTCTGAAAAGGTCAATAATAGAATCGCCGACAAGATAAACCCCGCCGCCGATTACACCGCCGACTGCACCGAGCGGAGTGCAGACGTATTGCATATTATCGCCGGTTCCTTTGCCCCATTCAATGGCTTTTGAGGTGATTTCCTTAGTTTTTTGCCAATTTTGCTGCAATGCGTAGCCGTAATTGCCGTTTTGGAAAATTCCGCCGTCAACGGTTATATCAGGATAGTTCAAAAGCCCGGCGCTTACCGGAACCTGTCGCCCCGTAGGAGAAACGACATGATCAAAATTAATATAAACTATTGCGCTTCTGGAAAGCAATTTCGGCTTAACAATTTTCGTGATTGTGCCTCTAAAAATCGACCCTGCGGGCAGAGCAACCTTTGAATCAACGATTTGGTCGTTAACGAGCATAGAATTGAACTCACCGCCTACATTTCCCGTTCTTGTTGAAATCGGATCAATCAACTGGAGCTGCAAAGTAGTTCCTTTTGGTATTCTGATGGATTGGACGTCGGCTTTGAGCATTTTTGATGAAGCGGCCTCAGCTGACAGCATGCCCGATACAATTCCCGCCAAAAACAGCATCAGCACTATGATTTTTCTCATGATTCTCTCCTAAAAATGTAAATAATTATATGTATTGTATCCCTTTGTCAAAAATGGTGCAAATTGTTTAATTTTTATTAATTGAAGAAAATTTTAAACGCAATTTTTACAAAAAAGAGCTTATTTTTTCAAATAAGCTCTTTTGATGTGGTTTTAAAAACTCCAGCTGCCGTCTTTGAACGTCAAATTTTTCCATTCGCCGTCGACAAACCGCATAAATCCGGCAGTTTTTTCCGGCACTTCGATATTTGCGCCGTGTTTGTACTTAACGAGCGCGCCGTTATCAAAAACCATGTCCAACGTATTGATATCTTTGCCCTCAGAATCTTTTCTCGCCACCACAAACGACTCAACATTTTTATCTTGATTGAGAAGCAGCTTCTTATCGCCGATTCTGAACAAAGTATTGTCCTTAAACGATTCTAGGCAAAGATCTCTTGCATCATCCTTTAAATAATACATGCCGTCTTGCTTATAAAATGTCAGTCTTGTGGAGCCTTGGGTTATTTTATAACCAAATTCATCGCCGACATTGTCAATCATTGACTCAATGGTTCTTCCCGAGCGCAAATCATCAATAATAAACCGGGAATTTGAGCCGCCGGGTTTTATGCGCCTTACAACATGCCCTGCTCCGTCAAGAATTTCAAGATACTGGCCTTTTCCGTCAGGAGTTTGAACCATGCGTCTTATAATGTTGTCATTTGCGTCTTTGACGACCATTTTTCCTGCATCATAATTGTAATATGCGGATATAGATTCTGTTTGCGGGTACGCGCTCACCTCATCAACCAGTTTTTTTGCTTCAGAAACGGAAGATTCCGCGAATTCGGCCGCTCTTTCATATTCATGAGCTATTCCATTCAATTCCTCGCGATGGGCGGGGCGAATATTTGCCGGAAGCGATTCGTTTTTAAATAACGGCTTGATTTCGGGCTTAATTTCAGGTTTAATCGCGTCGTCGCCCTTTGATGACAGACCGCGAACCGTTTCTTCAGCCTTTGTTTCAAGCTCCTTTACCGCTTTTGTATTTCTGTTTTTGTAAATAATAATGCCCGTCACGCCCAGAGCCGCCAAAGCGCCCAAGGCAGCCCAGATTTTTGTGCTGTTTGATTTTTCGGGTTCTTTCGGGGCGTCATTTGACGCTTTAAATTGCGGTTTCATTGGTTTTTGGCCGTTTTTTACCTGAAAATCCGCACCAAACCCGACTTCACTAATACTCATAAGTTTCCTTTCTTGTTAGTACCTACATTTCAATAAAAGAAAATCGCATGAGATATTTGCGCACACTTGCCCCCACCTATCCTATCCTATCAGAAAGTATATTATGATTGGATTTCAGCGTTAAAAAATTCATTTTTACATTTGTTTACAATTCAAAAAAATAAGTTAAAAGCTTTCTTGTAAAAAGTTTTTTTTCGTAAGATAATCAAGTCATAAATGTACGGAAAAATTGATTCGCATGGGCATTGCCGATTGGCGGAGCACAGCGAGGGTCAAAAAAGCCGCGAGCAGCGGGGCTGACCCGAGGATAAATAAAGCTTGATTGAAAAATTTTATAAATATCGGGCTTTATAACAAAAAAGCGTTATTTGCGAGGACAGTTGACTATAAAAAAAGGAGAAAACTATGCCAACAACTATCGAAGACGTAAAAGCAAGACAAATCCTCGATTCCAGAGGAAATCCGACCGTTGAAGTCGATGTAACATTAGCATGCGGCGTTGTAGGCCGTGCTGCTGTACCTTCAGGCGCTTCTACTGGTATTTTTGAAGCTCTTGAAATGAGAGACGGCGACAAATCTATCTACTGCGGAAAAAGCGTTCTTAAAGCGGTTGATAATGTAAATTCTATTATCGCTCCCGAGTTAATCGGCGAAGATGCTTCCAACCAGCAGGCAATCGACAAATTAATGATTGAACTCGACGGCACCGAAAACAAATCAAAACTCGGCGCTAACGCAATTCTCGGCGTTTCTTTGGCTTGCGCAAAAGCTTCTTCTTTGGCTTTTGAAATGCCCCTTTACAGATACCTCGGCGGCATCAACGCAACAACATTGCCCGTTCCGATGATGAACGTTTTGAACGGCGGTGCTCATGCTGACAACAACGTTGATTTTCAGGAATTCATGATTACTCCTGTCGGCGCAAATTCATTCCAGGAAGCAATTAGAATGGGCGCAGAAGTTTTCCACAACCTCAAATCCGTTCTTAAAGCTAAAGGAATGGTTACTTCAGTTGGTGACGAAGGCGGATTCGCTCCGAACCTTTCTTCTAACGAAGAAGCGCTCCAGGTTATCCTTGAAGCTATCGAAAAAGCAGGCTACACAACTGATCAGGTTAAAATCTGCTTAGACGTAGCATCTTCTGAATTCTACGAAGACGGAAAATACAACCTCGCAGGCGAAGGCAAAGTTCTTTCTCGCGAAGAAATGGTTGATTTCCTTGAAAACTGGGTTAACAAATACCCCATCATCTCAATTGAAGACGGCATGGCTGAAGAAGATTGGGACGGTTGGAGAATGCTTACAGACAGAATCGGCGACAGATGCCAGCTCGTAGGCGACGACCTTTTTGTTACAAACACAAAAAGACTCCAAAAAGGTATCGAAACTTGCACTGCAAACTCGATTCTTATCAAAGTTAACCAGATTGGTTCATTGACAGAAACATTGAACGCAATGAACATGGCTTTCAAAGCAGGCTACACAGCAATTTCTTCACACCGTTCAGGCGAAACAGAAGATACATTCATTGCTGACCTCGCTGTTGCTACAAATTGCGGTCAAATCAAAACAGGTTCTGCATCAAGAACTGACAGAATCTGCAAATACAACCAGTTAATCAGAATCGAACAAGAACTCGGTTCTGCTGCTAAATATCCCGGATTGAAAGCTTTCAACGGCCAAAAATCCTGCTCAGACGCTTGCTGCTGCGGCTGCAAATAGTCTGAAGACCATTTAGCTGAAAAGTTTAAAAGCTCCGTTATTAATTTAGCGGGGCTTTTGCATTATTTGGGCAAATTTCTGTTTTCAGGCACCAATGTTCAATGATATTGCTTTTGCAGCCAGCACCAAGTGTTCTCGTAGGGTAGGAAAAGCTCAAATATGGATTTTGGCATTCATTTTTCAAGCTTTGCAGTGATTTCCACCGAGCATCAAGCGCCAAACCCTTGCGGTGGGAATCGCTGCGCTATTCCCACCCTACTTTCTTAGTAAAAATTACCGCTCTCCCCGGACATCACTCGCAAGGGGCATGGAAAAATAGCCTTTGTAGGGTGGGAAAAGCTCAAATATGGGTTTTGGCATACATTTTTCAAGCTTTGCAGTGATTCCCACCGAGCATCAAGCGCCAAACCCTTGCGGTGGGAAACGCTGCGCTATTCCCACCCTACTTTCTTAGTGAAATTACCCATCTCCGCGGCCCTCACTCGCAAGGAGCATGGAAAAATAGCCGTTGTAGGGTAGGAAAAGCTCAAACATGGATTTTGGCATTCATTTTTCAAGCTTTACGGCGATTCCCACCATTCATCAAGCGCCAAACCCTTGCGGTGGGAATCGCTGCGCTATTCCCACCCTACTTTCTTCGCAAAAATTACCGCTCACCCCGGACATCACCCGCAAGGCGCGTGAGAACAATTAACATAACTTAGATTTTAGGCTTATAAAACTAAAACTGCTTCAAAAAGCGGACATCATTGTTAAAAAACAGCCTGATGTCATCCACAGCCCATTTTAGCATTGCAAGGCGCTCAACCCCCATGCCGAAAGCAAATCCGGAATAAACTTCCGGGTCAATTCCGACATTTCTCAGGACATTAGGGTCAACCATGCCGGCACCGAGAATCTCCAGCCAACCGGAACCCGAACAAACGCGGCATCCTTTGCCGTTGCACATGATGCATTGGACATCAATTTCCGCAGAAGGCTCAGTAAAAGGGAAAAAGCTGTTTCTGAACCTGGTCGGGCGGGCTGAACCGAAGTAAATTCGGATAAATTCATTCATAACGCCCTTTAAATCCGCAAAAGTAATATCTTTGTCCACAAGCAGCCCCTCAATCTGATGGAAAAGGTTGTTTTTTCTGGCGCTTACCGACTCATTACGATAAACACGCCCCGGCGCAATGACTCTTATGGGCGGTTTGCTGGTGAGCATTTCATGAATTTGGGCGCCTGAAGTCTGGCTGCGCAAAATAACATTCGGCGCAACAGTCGTATAAAAAGTATCCTGAACATCACGCGCAGGGTGGTCAGCAGGAATATTCAGCATGTCAAAGTTAAAATATTCCGTTTCCACTTCCGGGGAGTTTTCATTTTTTACAAGCGAAAATCCCATTCCCTCAAATATTTCGGAAATTTCATTAATTGTCTGCGTCAAAAGGTGTGTTTTGCCGTACGGAAGATAAGAGCCCGGTAAAGTAACGTCAATCTGCTCTTTTTCGAGCTTTTCATTCAATTCTTTCTGGTAGAGCTCCTGATATTTTTCGTTCAGCTGGGTTTCAATCTCAGTTGTGACCTTATTTGCCAGCGGGCCGATGATTCTTTTTTCTTCGTTGGAAAGGTCTTTCAGATTTTTCTTAATATTATTCAATTCGCTTTTTCTGCTCAAAAATTCAACGCGAATTTCTTCAATATTATCGGTAGTAAGCGCATTTTTTATTGCCTCAAGCGCTTTTGAACGGATATTTTCAATAGTTTGCTGCATTTTTCCCTCGTAAGTTAACTTCCTGTAAGTTATTATACAACGAGCATAATGTTATTCCATAAAAAAAAGGGAAATTCTTAATGAATTTCCCGTCGAATCTTGTTTGATTCCTCGTGTAAGTGTAAGAAGTAAGTAAGTGTAGGTTAGTGTGGTAGGTTAGTGTGGTAGGTTAGTGTGATTTATGTGGTTTAAAATTTCTCTTATCTCTTTTGTATTCCTCGTATATATATAAAGTATTTCTTTTATAAAAAATTGCTAAAATGGGGCAAATTTTATTAAGTTTTGTTAAATTAAAGCTTTTTTGTGAGGCGGGAGCAGGATTGAGCGTAAAAAGCGGGTTAAGCTTTCAGCAAAATGCAGCCGGCATCTGATAATATTGGTGAGAAAACCCAAATCAGCATTCAAAACCGGCGTTATGAGAGAAAATGGAAAGATTTTTCTTTGCAGTGACTATGGAGGAGGCGGCTTTTGACCTGAAAATCTGTTTTTTTAGTTTCCGCCGGGGGAATCGGAACGGAAAAGGAAAATTTTTCCTTTTTCTCGGCGCAGCATAATTTATCAAAATGTTTTCAGCCCAACTGCGTACCAAGTTTGATTATCTTAGGGCAGAAACCCAGATCAGCATTCAAAACCGGCGTTATGAGAGAAAATGGAAAGATTTTTTTTTAGTTTCCGCCGGGGGAATCGGAACGGAAAAGGAAAATTTTTCCTTTTTCTCGACGCAGCATAATTTATCAAAATGTTTTCAGCCCAACTGCGTACCAAGTTTGATTATCTTAGGGCAGAAACCCAGATTAGCATTCAAAACCGGCGTTATGAGAGAAAATGGAAAGATTTTTCTTTGCAGTGACTATGGAGGAGGCGGCTTTTGACCTGAAAATCTGTTTTTTTTAGTTTCCGCCGGGGGAATCGGAACGGAAAAGGAAAATTTTTCCTTTTTCTCGACGCTACATAATAATTACCGCCACTCAGCCCGGCCATCTCACGCAAGGAACGAGTGAGAACTGCCTTTGTCGGGTGGGAAAAGCAAAAACAATGATTTTGAAAAATATTTTCCAATCTTTGCGGCGGTTTCCACCGTTCATTAAGCGCGAAGCCCTTGCGGTGGGAAACGCTGCGCTATTCCCACCCTACTTTCTTCACAAAATTACCCCTCACCCGGCCCCTCTCCCGCAAGGAGCAAGAGAGATAGAAAAAGGCCGCCCAACAGCTTTATAGGGTGGGAAAAGCTCAAATATGAATTTTGGCATTCATTTTTCAAGCTTTGCGGCGATTCCCACCGTTCATTAAGCGCGAAGCCCTTGCGGTGGGAAACGCTGCGCTATTCCCACCCTACTTTCTTCACAAAATCACCCCTCACCCGGCCCCTCTCCCGCAAGGAGCAAGAGAGATAGAAAAAGGCCGCCCAACAGCGGTCAACATTTAATTATTTTAGGAAAAAACCAGCCAGCTCCTCAACGCAAAAAAAAATCAGTCAACAAGCGCCGCCTGAACACCTTCAATAACGTTCGGCTCGGGGATTTGCTTGGCATTTTTCGCCCCGAGCTCGGTCAAACGCTCGCAATGCCGAATAAGATTGTCGCGTCCGGCCAGCTTGGTCATGGCTTTTGAGAGATTAGCCTGCACACCGTTCAAATCCTTAACCATATCGGCGAATTTGTCAATCATCTTGCCCGCAAGCCCAGCGATTTCCTGCGCGTTCTTGTTCTGGCGGTTAACCATGTTAAAACTGTTGATGATTTTCAACGCTGCAAGCAAAGTTGATGGCGAAACCGGCATGACTTTGTTCTTCCAAGCATATTCCCACAACTCACCGCCATCCGCAAAAAGCATCGTATAGCAGCTTTCCACGGGAATGAACATCAAAACGTATTCCGGCGAGGTAAAATCTTCAATTTCAAAATATTCACGCTTCGAAAGCCCGTTAATATGTGTTTTCACGGATTCTTTGAACTGTTTTTTCGCAATCTGTGCATCATCTTCGTTTTGAGCGTTCAAATATGCGTCATAAGAAGCAAGAGAGGTCTTTGCGTCAATGAAAACAGCCTTGTTTTCGGGCAAAAACACAACCGCATCCGGTTTTTTCGCCCCAAAACCTACCTGCGTCTGATATTCTTCGCCATTTCGCAGCCCCGAAAGCTCCAAAACCTTTTCCAGAATGAGCTCGCCCCATTTTCCCTGCTTCATGTTGTCGCCTTTTAGCGCAGAAGCAAGAGTATTTGTGTCATTCGAGATTCTTACGCCGGTTTCAATCACCTCTTTTATGTGCATGTCGAGCTTTGCGCCCTGCTCAATATTGTATGTGGACTGTTTTTTCAGCTCATCAAATTTTTCCTTAAACGGGTCAAGAATCTCTTTCATACGCTCTTTTGTCATGTTCGAGAGGTCGTTTGTCGACTCTTTGAAAATTTTATTCGACAAATTTTCAAACTGAAGCTGCATTTTTTCATAAATTTCGGGATAAACCTGCGATTTTTGCCTGTTAATGGTTTTCATTACCGCAAACATAATCCCCGCGCCGAGAGCCATGCCCCCCAAAAATATCAAAATTTCCATATTATTTACCTCCAACAACAAAATTATAAAATAACCGCAGATTCGCTGGCAATTTTTTCACAGAAAATGTTTTTATATAAATATAAGGGATAATTATGCACCAAAGTGCCTTAAAGGAAAAAAGGGGATAAAAATGTCAGGGGAAGAAATAAAAAATTCATCTTATATGACGCCTCAATTCACGGCCGGAGCTGATTACGCAAAACGCATGGCGCAGTGGGAAGAAGAACACGCCAAAAAGCTCAAAGAAGAAAACACACAAATGCTGGGCAGCATGATAAACGGCATGACGACCTCCTGCACCAATATTTACAACACAAAATACGCGCTTGAGGACATTGCGTCAATAAAATACCATCTTTTTTGCAATCCGAACTGCGACGCGTCAATTTATGCAAAAGTCGCGAAACTTGAATCGCAGCTGCCGGTTTTAAAGCAAAAATATGTCGAATTTCAACAAAATAAGGACAAAAAGGATAATTATACAATACAAACCGGTGCAAATGACAAAGATGTAAGCATTTTTAACCTAGATCGTGCCGTATAAGTCGTATTCGTCGGCATTTGTGATTTTGACGAGCTCAATATCGCCCGGAATCAGCTGTTTTTCGGTGTCAATGTAAACCAGCCCGTCAATTTCGGGCGCATCGCGGTATGAACGCGCAATAACCTGCCCGTCCTGCGTAAGCGCTTCTATAATGCAGGGCATGTTTTTTCCGATAAATCCCTCGTTAATTTGCCGTGAAATTCCTTGTTGAAGGCGCAAAAGCTTGTTTTTTCTGGCTTTTTTGTCCTTTGCATAGACCTGATGGGGCAGTTTGTAAGCGATTGTATTCTTTTCCTTGGAATATTCAAAAACACCCATCTTGTCAAAGCGCATATCTTTCACAAATTCAAAAATATGCTCAAATTCCCGCTCGGTTTCGCCCGGATAACCTACAATAAAGGCTGTTCGCAGCGCAATATCGGGGATTTCAGTACGCAGTTTGCCGATTAACGCGCGATAATCCATAACAGGACGGCGCATTGCCCTCAAAATCGCCTTATCCGAATGCTGGAGCGGCATATCTAGGTATTTTACGACTTTTTCGCTGTCCCTGATGACCTCAATCAGCTCATCATCAATCAGCGACGGATAAGTATACATAATTCTTATCCAATTTATTGAATCAACGCGGTTTAGCTCCCGTAAAAGCCTTGCAAGCGACGGTTTTCCGTAAATATCAATTCCAT
>CALUPP010000030.1 GCA_944322685.1 Candidatus Gastranaerophilales bacterium | reverse complement strand
TTTGCCGACATAGACATAGATACTTTGCCCCTGTTGAAGATCAACAGATTTTTCAATTGTTCTCCCGGCATAAGCACCTTGTCCGGGCAAATTCCAGCAGTTATCAGGATTAGAAAAATCCCATTCTTTCCAGCCGTACTCTGAAAAACAATAAGACATCGACGAATTTTTCAAATATTTTGAAATAGCACTGCTGTCATTAGAATATAAAACAGAATAATCAAAATACGGATCTTTTACATAAACAGCTCCCGGATTTGAGCCAACGGGTCCGGTGGATGACCAAGAACCGGTATAGGTGTGACCTCCGTCAAAATAATTATCAACTGCCCTTTTATAAACATATGGACTATAAGCCTCAGGCGTCCCGCAACCCATACCGCCGCCGGCACCGCCTGCGCCCTGGAGTTTAAAGTAATATGTACCGCCTCTTTCTGCCGTAGCTACATAAGCCCCGCTACTGGTAGCGTTTATAACCTCTATAAATTTGCCGCCCATACCGCCGGCGCCGCCACCGCCGCCACCAACAACAGTAATTCTAAAATCCTCTGCATTTGGCGGTGGGGTAAACAAACACCCGTCTGAAACGATATCAATACCAGCAACCATCCCTCGATCCCATTCAGTAGGGACGCCATTTTTATATTCACGTGACACATAACCAGTACCGGGAATATATGTACATTCCCATTTTCCATGATTTTCGACTTTTCTGTGTCTTTTGGTAATTACAGGCAGCATTGCAGCGATAAGCAGCGACGCTATCAACAGCGCAATCAGTGCTTCTGCAAGTGTGAATCCTTTTTTTATCTTTTTCATCTATTGCTCCCAAGTTCGCGTAGTTAATACGTTGGCAGTACTTTTAACCTGAATTGCAATACAAAAAAGCCGTTTTTTCCTGTTTGCAATGCAAAAACGTCATCTGAACAAGATATTTTGTACTTAATGCTATCCAATATTAAATTCAGGCCTTTCTATCTACATCTTTTTATATAAGTGTAACACTTATCAGGCCTATTTTCAATATTATTAAGCACAAAATAAAAAGAAAATAAAATCACCTTTGCTGAACAGGCGAAAAATACCGTAAAATCGGAAAATGAATTAACAAAATACACAAAATTATGTATATTTTGTTATATTTAACTAAAAATGGACATTGATATATACAAGGCAAAGTTTTTTACACATATTTTCCAAGAAATAATTTGAATCAGACTTTTTGCATAAAAATCAGCCTAAACTTTACCTTTCTTCAATCTGGAAACGATAATCGTAGCCACAGCAGAAACAGCAAGCCCTATAATCGGCCAGGCATAGCCGGGTTTGTCCTCAGAATGTGCTCTTTCGATGCTGCGCTGGATATCAGCTTTTTGCGTGGAATAGTTATACTTTGCAATATCCTTTGTCACGTGATTTGCACCGGTGCAATTTGACGGATAACCGTTGTGTAAGATATTCGGAACTGTTGAACTCATAAAAACTACCTTTTACTTCACTACATATTTTTATAAAAACATTTGCATTCAAAAAATTGCCTTTTTTACCAAAATTTTTTGCAAAAATATGAAAATTAACTTATAATAAAGAAAAAGTATAAATAAAAAAGAGGGTTTATTATGAAAAAAAAGGCATTTACACTTGCGGAAGCACTGATTGCGTTGATGATTATCGGCGTGATTGTTGCATTGCTTTTAAGAACATTAAACAGAGTCACCCCAAACAAAGAAAAAGTAATGTATTTAAAAGCATATCACACGCTTGAGCAGGTGGTTTCCGACGTAATAAATGATCCCTCAAAATACGACCAGGAGGTCGGAGCAACCCAAAGCGCAGATTTCAGCCAGATTCCGCTCACGCTGTGGGGAACATCCACAGCAGATTGCGCATCTGTAACGCAGACTAACGCGTTATGTTGCTTTATGGCTGATAAAATTAACACAGTCGGAACTGTAAATTGCAACAGCAGCAATGAAAACTTTACAACAACAAACGGAATCGTCTGGTCGGGCGTCGGCGGAGGAGCCTACCCGAAAACAATCACAGTCGACGTAAACGGCTCTGAAGAAGGCGGAACATACGAAATTAAACTCGAAAAAGACGGAAAAATCTACCCACCGACAGGCGGCGAAGAAGAAGCTTTCTTGCAAAGTCAGACAAAAATTCGTTAATAAAAAATTTTTCAGCCCGGCAGCATAGACTGTTCGGGCTGTTTATTCCAAACAATGTGCGGTATTCTGGATTTGTTCGGGAGTTCGCGCGAATCAAGTCAAAAACAACATAATCGATTAAATAAGGAGGAAATTGTGGAAAAAAAGCAAATCGCGGACATAGGCGTATTCGGCGGCTCGGGATTTTATAAATTTTTGGACAACATTGAAGAACTGAGGGTGGAAACACCCTACGGCGCGCCGTCTGACAGCGTGTTTATCGGGCAAATCGGCGAACACAAAGTAGCTTTTATGCCCCGCCACAACAGAAATCACACGATTCCTCCGCATTTGATTAATTATCGTGCAAATGTCTGGGCAATGAAATCGCTCGGCGTAAAAAGAGTCATTTCGCCTTGCGCGGCGGGAAGTTTGCAAAAACATGTCGAACCGGGGCATTTTGTGATTTGCGATCAGTTCGTGGATTGGACGGACGGCCGAAAATCAACGTTTTTCGACGGCCCAATCGTTACCCATGTGAGCGCGGCGGATCCTTATTGCCCGGAAATGCGAAAAATCGCAATCGAAACCGGCAAAGAGCTAGGTATAACGATTCATCCGACCGGCACCGTCGTGGTAATCAACGGTCCGAGGTTTTCAACCAAAGCGGAATCCAAATTTTTCACATCGCAGGGCTGGGAAGTCATAAATATGACCCAATTCCCCGAAGCATACCTCGTAAAAGAGATGGACATGTGCCCGCTGAACATTTCGCTCATCACGGATTACGATGCAGGGCTCGTGGGCGAGGTTGAGCCGGTTTCTCATGCGGCTGTTATCAAGGTTTTTGAAGAAAACAACCAAAAATTGAAAAATCTGCTTTTCAAAATGATAGAAAAAATACCGCTTGAAAGAAACAATTGCCAATGCGAGAAAACGCTTGCGGGTTCAAGGGTTTAAGGAGAAAAAATGCAGTCGGTTGCGGAAATAGTTAACCTTTTATTTGAAATTTATTTTTGGGTAATCATTGCGAGGATTTTCCTCACCTGGATTCCGTCGATAAACTGGTACAACGAGCCGTTTAAAACAATGGCGACGGTTTCGGATGTCTTGCTTGAGCCGTTTCGCAAGATTATTCCGCCCATCGGAGGCATAGATATATCGCCGATGCTGGCATTATTTGTGCTTTATCTGATAAGGGTGCTTGTTATAAGGCTTTTATTGATGATATAGCGGAAATTTGCGGTTTTTCAGGGGATTATCGCCCAGACAGGCAAAAAACACAAAGGAGAGAAGTATGCCGCGTCCGATGACGATTACAGAAAAGATTTTTGCCGCTCATGCGGGGCTCGAGGTGGTTAAGGCCGGGGATTTGGTCACCGCAAGGGTCGATATTACGCTTGCAAATGACATAACGGGCCCGGTTGCGATAAAAGAGTTCAAAAAAATCGGCGTGGACAGGGTTTTTGACAGGGAACGGGTAATTTTTGTTCCCGATCATTTTGTGCCCAACAAAGACATAAAATCCGCGGAACAGGCGAAAATTGTACGTGATTTTTCAAAAGAACAGAACCTGACGAACTATTTTGAAGTAGGGCGGATGGGCATTGAGCATGCTTTGCTGCCCGAGCAGGGGCTTGTCACGGCCGGAGATTTGATAATCGGCGCGGATTCGCATACCTGCACCTACGGAGCGCTCGGTGCGTTTTCAACGGGGGTCGGTTCGACGGATTTGGCCTGCGCGATGGCCTCAGGCGAAACCTGGTTCAAAGTTCCGTCGACAATAAAGGTCGAATTTTTCGGAAAACTCAACAAATGGGTCAGCGCAAAGGATTTGGTGCTTTATTTAATCGGCGAAATCGGCGTGGACGGTGCACTTTACAAAGCGCTGGAGATTTCGGGCGAGGTTATTGAAAAAATGGACATGGACGGCCGCCTGACGTTCTGCAATATGGCAATTGAGGCGGGAGCAAAAAGCGGAATAATCGTTCCCGACGCGATAACGAAAGAATATTTGCAAAACCGCTCAATAAGGGAGCCGATTTTTTACACAAGCGATGAAAATGCGGAATATGAAAAGCTTTTGCGCTTTGATGCGTCAAAAATCGAACCCACCGTGGCATTTCCGCACCTGCCCGAAAACACAAAGCCGATTTCTCAGGTCGGCGAGATAAAAATCGACCAGGCCGTAATCGGGAGCTGCACAAACGGGCGGCTTGAGGATCTTCGGGCGGCCGCAGAAATCCTTGAGGGGCGGAAAGTTCACCCGGATGTGCGTTTGATTGTTTTTCCGGGCACGCAAAAGATTTATCTTGAGGCGATTGAAAAAGGCTACATCCAAACAATAATCAAAGCCGGCGGAGCAGTGTCCACGCCGACTTGCGGGCCTTGTTTGGGCGGACATGCGGGAATTCTTGCAAAAGGCGAACGCGCAATTTCCACGACAAACCGTAATTTTGTCGGCAGAATGGGCCACACGGAAAGCGAAATTTATCTTTCCTCCCCCGCAGTCGCAGCAGCAAGCGCAATTGCCGGGAAAATCGCTTCTCCGGAGGATATTTAGGCACAAACCCGGCTTTTTCGCGATTTTTCACATTTTAGCTTTGCGCAGGGAACGTTTTTTGCTTTAATCCGGCGAATACCGCATTTTTTAGCAAGATTTGCGGAAAATGACGGAGAAAATCGTTTTTTCCCGCATAGGTTTGGTAAAAATGCGCTGTTTAGCAGGAAATTAGGCCTTAATTTTGCTCGCCGCCCCGCCCTAAGTGCCGTTTTTAAACAAAAATCGTTTTTCTTTGCCCAAAAAGCGCAAAAAACAGACAATTTCTAAACATGTTCAACAATTTTGTACAAATCTTCGCCGCCAACAGCCTTGTAGACGTTGATTGAGGAGATTACGAGGTTGATTTTGCTGATGACATCCTCTTTTTGGATAAGGAGGTCGCGTTCCTGACCATAGAGAACGTCCAAATCAGCCGCTGCGCCGATTTCTCTTTTTTGTTCAAGCAGCGAAAGCAGATTTTTTTCAAATTCACAGCGTTTTTCGATGTCATCGTAGTTCTTTTTCGCGGTTTCAGCGCTGACGAGCGCATCGTTGAGCTCCTGGAACGAAGTCAGAATCGTTTTTTGGTAGGTTTGGACAGCCTCATCGTATTCGAACTTTTTAAGCTTTAAAATCGCCATTTTTCGGCCGCCGCTGAACAAATCAAGCTGCGGAAGAATCCCGGCCGAAGCCATGTGCGCCGGACTTGAAAAAAGCCGGTCAAACTGATAAGCATTTAACCCGAGCTGGCCGTAAAGCACAAATTTGGGCAAGAAATCACGCCTTGCGACCTTAACATCGTAGCCAATGCGCTTAATATTGTTTTCTGCGCGCAGAAAATCGGGACGATGGGATATTACGTCCGAATCAAAATGAGTCGGTAGGTTTTCAAGGGGTTTTACCGCCGCAAAGTTCGTTCTTTCAACGCCTGCGCCCGGTTCAGCCGCAAGATAAACCTCCAGCTGGTGTTCGATTACAGATTGCTGGTTTTTGAGGTTATTCAGCTCCTCACGAAAATAAGTGAGCGCTTTTTGCTCGTTCAAAACCTCATTTTGCGAGCATAGGCCGTTTTCAAACTTTGTTTTCGTTTTATCAACGATATTTTCCTGAATTGCGACGATTTTTTCCTGCAAATTAACCAGCTCATCAACTCTGATGAGGTTAAAATATTCCGCTGCGAACGCAGATGTGAGCGCAATATAAGTTGCGCGCTCGTCTTGTTTAATCATTTCGAGCTGTTTTTCAATGCTTTTCGTTCTGAAACGGTTCATTCCCCAGATATCAATCTCATAGCTCATTGTGAGCGGGAGCTGCAATTCGCTTTGTTTAAAACTGGGTATCATCATATTTCCGAACTGAAGATTGCTTGATTTGAAGTTTCGGGCAAGGCTGCCGTCCAAAGAAAGCTGCGGGAGCTCATTTGCGAGCGAAATTCTGACAAGTTTTTCGCCTTCTTGCACTTTTAGCGCCGCAATCTTTAAATCATGGTTTTTCTGGTAAAGAGTTTGGACATGACCGTTCAAAACCGGGTCATTATATCGCTCCCACCATTCAAGATTTATATATTGTTTTTTGTTATCAACAGGTTCTTTAGCCTTTTTTGCCGCAGCGGGCATCATGGTAAGAACACAAAGCACCAAAGTAAGCGTTATTAATCTTTTCATACGTTTTCTCTCTATTTTCGGCTGATTTTTGAATTAATATTTGACATATTTTTTCTTGTGTTATTATAATAACACAAGAACATAAAAAAACAAACCAAAAAATAAAAAAAACACTATGCCGCAAAATTTCTTAAACAAGAAAGTCTTGTTTACACTAATGACAACGGGTCTGCTGTCAAAAGTAGCAACCCTGCAAATGTACGCAAAGAACAAATTTGCAATAACTCCCGAGCAGTACCTGATACTCTCGATTCTTGCAGAATCAGGCGAGCTCTACCAACGGCAAATTTGCGAAATAACGTACAAAGACCGCCCGAATATGACACG
Organism: Candidatus Gastranaerophilales bacterium; assembly: GCA_944322685.1. Taxonomy (GTDB): domain Bacteria; phylum Cyanobacteriota; class Vampirovibrionia; order Gastranaerophilales; family Gastranaerophilaceae; genus Spyradomonas. Next base: position 52,894 of record CALUPP010000030.1, on the reverse strand, counting down.
GCTTTTAAATATTCTTGAAAAAGACGGACTCGTAAAACGGATAAGCGAAGCAAACGGCAGAAAAATCAACAAAATCAGGCTAACAGAAAAAGGCGCAAAAATGCACGCTAAAATTAAGCCCTACATGCTGGAACTTCGCGACGATGCGGTAAAAGACATAAAAAAAGAAGAACTGGAAACTTGTTTTGCAATCATGAACAAAATGATGGCGAATCTGGAAAAAAAGACTAAACTTCATATTTGATAGAGAGGATTATTCATGGAAAACACCGAAAAAAACAACAATAACCCCGAAAAAGATAATAAAAAACCCGAAATAAACACAAAACCGCAAACAACAGCCAATGATGACGATGATGAAGAAGATACACGCCCCAGCTATATGAAAAAGAGGGTGATTGTTCCGACAATTACCGCAATAATCTTCTTTTTCACTGGGATTTATTTCATTATTCATTCTTTTTATTACCAGGAAACCGACGACGCATTTGTTGAAGGGCACATTGTGTCGGTTGCGCCGAGGGTTGCCGGGCCGGTCGTAAAATTGCTTGTTGATGACAACCAGCCGGTTAAAAAGGGCGATTTGATACTCGAAATCGACCCGACAGACTATGAAACAACGCTTGCGCAAAAAGAAGCAAAACTCGCAGAAGCCAAAGCGAACCTGAATATCGCAGAAAAAAGAATTACCCAGTCACAAGCTGACTTAAACCAGTCCTCAGAGAATATTTCCGCTGCAAAATCAAAACTTGACTTTGCTCAAAAGGATTATAAACGATACACTGATATGCACAAAGCCGGAATTGCCTCAAAACAGGACTACGACCACAGCAAAACAGCGTTTACCGTAGCAAAATCTGGCCACAATGCGGCTCTTGAACGCGAACAAGCCGCAAAATCAATGCTGCAATCTTCAAAAGCCCAAAAAGAGGCTACTCTTGCCGAAATCAAAAGGCTTGAGGCCGAAGTTACACAGGCAAAACTGGATTTGTCATATACAAAAATCTACGCGCCGCAAGACGGTCTGATTACCAATCGTTCGGTTGAGCAGGGAAATTATGTTCAGATTGCCCAGCCTTTGCTCGCGGTTGTGCCGGAAAAAATGTGGATTGTAGCCAATTTTAAAGAAACCCAGCTCGCAAATATGCGCCCGGGCCAGCCCGTTGAAATAAAAGTCGACACTTACCGCGGAAAAAAGTTTGAGGGCAAAGTTGACAGCATACAAAGGTCAACCGGCGCAAAAGCAAGCCTTTTCCCGCCCGAAAACGCGGTAGGCAGCTACGTTAAAATCGTTCAGAGGGTGCCTGTAAAAATTGTTTTCACCGAGGATATCTCAAAATATAACATTGTGCCGGGAATGTCAGTTGTTCCGGAGGTTAAAGTAAGATAATGGCAACAGCAGCGCTTGAAAAATCAATACCTGACAAACCTCAGGCAAAAGATGTCGTGCCTTTGTGGCTTATTGCCGTCACAATTCTTCTTCCGACCTCTTTTGCAATGCTTGCGACCTCGGCAACGAACGTTGCAATTCCGCATATTGCCGGATTTTTCGGTTCAACGCTTGATGAGGCAAACTGGGTAATCACAAGCTACATGATTGCCAACGCTATACTCATCCCGCTCACGGGCTGGCTTGAAAATTTGATGGGAAGAAAGAACTTTTTGAAAGTTTTCATAAGTATTTTCACAATAGGCTCGGTTGTGTGCGCTTTCGCCCACAGTTTGAATCTTCTGGTTGTCGGCAGGGTCATTCAGGGCATTGGCGGAGGGCCGATGATGCCGATTTCGCAGGCAATACTGATTGCGGCGTTTCCTTTTGAAAAAAGAGGGCAGGCAATGGCGCTTTTTGCGCTTGCCGTAATGGTTTTTTCGATTTTAGGTCCGACTTTCGGCGGTTTTATCGTTGACAACTCGGCCTGGCAGTGGATTTATCTTGTGAACATCCCAATCGGCATTTTTTCGGTTATTCTTGTCCACTGTAACATTGAAGATAACAAAAACCGGAAAATTCCTGAAAAAGTGGACGTTGTCGGCCTGATTGCACTGGTAATTTGGCTCTTTTCAATGCAGGTTGTACTCGACAAAGGCCAGCAGTACGACTGGTTTGACACGACATGGGTATGCTGGCTGACGGGTATTTCGGTTTTTTCATGCATATTTTTTATTGTATGGGAGCTGGAATGCAAAAACGCAATCGTAAACCTGCGTGTTTTCAAGGATAAGAACTTTTTTATAGGCACGATTCTCGGTTCGTCGGTAAATATGATTATTTATGTCACAATCGTTCTTCTTCCGCAGTTTTTGCAGAGTTTGATGGGCTATACTGCTATGCTGAGCGGCTTTTCACTGGCACCGAGGGTGCTATCCTGCGTGGTTATGCTGGCTGTAATCGGGAAAATGGTTGAAAAAATCGACAACAGAATACTGATTTCGCTTGGGTTTGTGTTCCTCGCGCTTTCCACGATAATGTATGCAAATTTGAACCTGGAAATATCGTTCGTTTACGTTGTTTTGCCCAATGTTTTGATGGGTATCGGCGTAATTCTCGTATTTATACCGGTTTCTGCGCTGGCTTTGGGCACTTTGCCAAAAATGGAGCTCTCAAACGGCGCCGGGCTGCACAGTTTGTGCAAATGCGTTATGACCGCGTTCGTTATATCAATGTCATCAACGCTCGTTGCACGGCTTTCGCAGGTTCACCAAACATATCTCGTGCACAATCTTTCAAATTACAACCTTGTTTTTCAGCACAAAATGAACACGCTGGCCGGGCACTTTATGGCATCATACCCGTCTGTTTTCGCAGCGCATAAAGCGGGCGGAATGTTCTACAAACAGCTTCTTTCACAGTCAAGGCTTATGGCTTACGTTGATGTTTTTGAGATTTTCGCGCTTATTGCGATTTGTCTTGTGCCGTTTGCGTTTTTGCTTGATGTTAATTTTAAGAAAAATAAACAGTAATTCGGGCCGTCCGGCAAATTTTTCAGCATTTTTATAAAATACCTTGAAAAGATGAGCACGCCCGAGCTCAAAGGGGCTATAATATCCAATGGAAAAGACTGTCCCGGCACGGGGCAACGGAGAAAAAATGAACTGTCCGAATTGCGGCACAAAAGTGAATGACAGCGACCTGAACTGCCCCGTATGCAAAAAAGTATTACGGCTAAAATGCCACGCCTGCGGCCAAATTACAACAAAAAAAATCTGTCCTGCCTGCGGAACGGTTCTTATCAACAAATGTTACAAATGCGGAAAACTAAACTCCACAAAACTTGAAAAATGCCCGTCCTGCGGATTGAGCGTGGAGGCGAGCATCGGGCTGCGCGAGGCTTTGATAGAAGAATTTGCTGCATTAACGATTCAGCTCGGCGGTTTGGAAGAATTAAAGACGATTTTTAAAAATGAAAAAACCGCAGTTCAATTTAAAAAGAATTTTTATGACCTGTTGAAAAAATTTGCCTCAGAAAAGGGTTTACGCGTACAAATTCTCGATGATACGTACATAATTCGTTTCTGCAAAAGCTATACTTTCACAGAATCAGCCTCGGAAGCCGTGGATTTTGCGCTGCATGTAGCCCAATCAGCCGCCGAAATTAACCAAAAGCTCAACGAAGCCAAAGGCGTTGCCATTCGGGTGAAGATGTCCATACAAAAGCGCGATGTTTACATGAAATCGAGCGGATATCATTCGGGACTGAACATAAATCTTATGTACAATGCGGGCAGCATGCCCCATTTGTTCAACAATATTCAGGTTTTGGCGGATTCTTTTATTTATCAGGCCGTAAAAAACAAATATCCGTTCCAGTCGCTGAGTGCTGTATATGTCAAAAAACACATGATAATGTTTTTTGAGCTGATTCTCTCAAAACTCATAAATCTTGAGAAAAAAGAGGAAGATTCCGCACTTGAGCTGCCCAAAAGAGTTGATTTTGTGCCTGATGAAGACGATAACGACGAAAAACTCATTGATTTTTCAAGTTTGACCTGTTCGTTTTTAAAAGTAAAAAATGAAAACATTTTGAACAAAATTACCGAAATATTTAACAAAAACATCAAAAATCCGATAGTCTGCGTAAAAGGGAACGACAGAGGCGGCCGGCTTTACGGCATAAACGGAGAAATTACGGAACAAACGCTGAACTGCGCAAAAATCGTGCGTTTCGGCTGTTTAGAATCGTTAAAATATACGCCATTCGGCTTTCTAAGAGCGTTGTTATTCGCAAATGCCGGGCTCACCGAGTTTGACGTACTTTCAAACCCGGTTCTTGTTAACAAAATAACGCAGGATTCCGAGCTGCAAAACCTCCTGATAATAAACAAAACCAATCACCAGCACCCCGAAGACGCTCACTACGGGTATTTTGAGGCTTTTTCAAAGTATTTTTCCAAAAAAAAAAAAAAAACGGTTTTTGTTGTTGATGATTTTCACAATATTGACGAAAGTTCGCTTGAAATCTTGAAATATATAATAGAAACAAAACAGCTCGGCGAATCGGGATTTTTGCTCGGGCATTGCGAGGATTTTTCGCTTCACAGAAAGGTTTACAAGCTGATGACCTCGCCGAATTTCTTTGAACTTGAGCTAAAACCATCCTCAAACAAGGCTCTTGTCGCCGCACGAAGAAAAGAGCTGAAAAATATCGAAAAATCGTTCTACTTTGAAAAAATCCTTGAAAATACGAAAGGTTCCGGATTTTATCTGGGGCTTGCGCTTGAATATCTTGTGCGAAGCGGGGTTCTTGCCTTTGAAAAAGGGCGCTACAACGTCAAAAATGACCGTATGGTCGTCATTCCCGAGGACATTGACAGCCTGATAAAGAAAAATATCCGGCTTTTGAAAGGCTCTGAGTTTGAAATTTACATATCAGCGCTGCTTTTAGGCGAACGGGTGCCGTTTGAGCTTTTGAAAAACACACAGGATGTAAAAAAATTCGTAAAAGACCTGAAAAACCTTGAAAAATCGGGCTATATTTCAATAGAAAACGAAAGAATAATCAGAATTAACAATTTCACAAACTACTATAAAAATCTTGAAGCTGCTCTGCCCGCAGAAACGCTGGCGCAGCTGGCAGAAGCGGTTTATCATAACATTCTTTCAAATTATCCCGACAATCTTCCTCAAAAGGCCCAAATCGCAGAATTTGCCGGGTTCAAAAAGGACGCGTTTAGTATTTGGCACAATCTTTCCGAAACCTCGGAGCAGCTTGGCGATTTTTCCGCATATTTGAACGCAACAAACAAATATCTCTCGCTCGTCGACAACGTCATCGACCCGGATACGGACAAAACCGTTGAGCAGATAAAACTTGAGGTTTATGAGCATGTAAGTTCGCTGCTTTACAAGTTTTATCCGGAAAAAATCCTCAATTTCCTTGAACTTTTGCTCGAAAACCTTGAGCAGGGGGATGATGAAGCAAAAATCAAGACCGTCGCAAACAAACTCGTCCAAAGCTGCCTTATCAGCGGAAATTACGCAAATGCGCTTGAATACGCGGGCAAAATTATCGCAAGAACCCCCAAAGGTTCGTTCAATCCGGCGGATAAAAGCTTCAACCTTAATTATTTCCTCATAAACCTTGTAACTCTGGAAATTTATTACAATCTCGGCAGGCTGAATGAATGTATTGAAGCGGGAAAAGAGCTTTTTAAACATATAGACCTGAAAAATCTTCCGGACGAAATGATGCCCGAGGGATTTTCAAAAGCGCAGTTCAAAGATGCGATTATTGAAGCGCTTTTTTTCATCAGTCTTTCAAAAATCATTCAAAGAAACCGCGATTTTCCGCAGTTTATCGGACAAATTTGCTCCTCCTTGCCAGATGTTCAATGTTTCAGAATGCTCGCGCTGCTTGAGCGCGTAATCAGAGGCGAAAATGCAGCCAAAGAACTTGCTCAAAACATTGAAATACAAAACAGCCGGGATAAATATGCAAAAGTCATTTATTCATTGATTTGCGGGCTGGAAGCGTTGAAAAAAGGCGATTTTGAAGAACTCGGAAACTTCGTATATCAAGCAAAACTCACAGCCGGTTCCTCAAGCCTTTTTCAGCTTGAATATTTTTGCGATTTGCTCATCGGGCTCGCTTATCAGAAAATCGGAAGCGTTAAAAAGGCAAAACAGATTTATTACAATGTTCTCGAGCTCGCATCCGCCAAAGGAATCAAAAATATCACATATCTTTGCTGGTATTTTATCGCGGGAATCGAAAAAGACACCGGCAGCACGGAAATGGCAACGGGAATTCTCAACAATGCGATGCTGAGCATTGAAAAAGACGAAAATATCTCGGAAGTTTTCATTCTTCTGTTCAAATCTCTTTCCGCAGAAATACTTTACGGCGCGGGAGAACACGAAAAGGCCGCAATTTGCATAAATCAGGCTTACGATATTTTGCAGAAATATTCGCTCGATTTAAACACAAAATCTATAAATCGGCTGCGTGCAAAAATTGCCAAATCCGTTCCGGAAAAGCAGTGAACCCAAATTATGGGTTAAAAACTCTTAATCGCGGGACAAACGCAAAGACTTGAGCGGATAAACCCGTTCAAATGCCCAAATTTTTGCCTAGTTTTATGAATCTGCATGCTTTTTGTTGTACAAAATCGACGAAACAAGCGCGCCAACGATGAAAACAAGCCCGATTAAGCCCGTTATCACTTCGGGAACGGATTTAAACGTAGAAACAAACATCAAAGCCGCCAAAGCGCCGATTGCCCAGTGTGCACCGTGCTCAAGGTAGCGAAACTGCTTCAAAGTGCCCTCCTCAACAAGAAGAATCGTCAAAGAACGCACAAAAACCGCACCAATAGATAGCCCTATCGCGATAATAATAACATCTTTGCTCAGCGCAAACGCTCCGAGCACGCCGTCAAGCGAAAACGACGCATCTATCAGCTCAAGATACATAAACGACACAAAACCGCCCGTCCGAACAGCGGTTCCGACAAGTTTTGCGGTTCTTTGGGCCTCTTTTTCTTCAAGAAACTTGCTCAAGCCCTCAATAACAAGATAAAGCACAACTCCGCTCATTCCTGCAAGAACAACGCCCAGCCTGTGTTCTTCAGAAACAAAAGATTGCGTAATTGATATCACAATCAACGTAATCACGGTTTCTATGCCGTAAACATTGCCCGAATGACACAAAGGTTCTTCAATACAGCGAATCCAATGCACATCTTTCTTTTCGTTGAAAAAATAATGCAAAAATAACATCATCAAAAACGCCCCGCCGAAAGCAACAATAGGCGCATGCGTTTCATGCAGGTAATATGAATATTTATCGGCGTCATAAACCGCCATTTTTGCAACCGCAAGCATCGAAACCTTTGCAAAAAGCGCAACAATCAAAATCGGGAACAAAAGCCTCATCCCGAACACGGCAATCGCAATACCCCACGTAAGGAATCTGTGGCGCCATTTGTCCGTCATGTGTTCAAGTTTCATCGCGTTTACGACTGCGTTGTCAAACGAAAGACTAATCTCAAGCACACTCAAAACCACAACAATGAACAAACTAGCCAGTCCTGACCCCGGGTGCATATGTTCAGCCCAAAAATAAGCCGCAATCAAGCCCAGTACCGTTAAAACAATTGATTCACCAAAATGCTTCCACATAAAAATTCCTTAGTTTCGTCTTAATATCAATAATAGACCATTCCCGAAAAAAAGGAATAGTCTATATATGTGATTAAAGAACAAAAACGCCGTTTAAATTTTAATCAAAAGCATTTTCGCCTTTGAAAGTGCAGAAAGAGAATGGGGCGTGTTCTTTTTCATAATAAGCATCTCGCCCGTTGACAAATTGAACTTTTCACCATCAACAATGAACTCCATATCCCCCTCCAAAATGAAAACAACCGCATCAACAGGCGACTGGTGGGTTTTGATTTCCGTACCCGAATCAAGAGCTTTCAGGGTAATCGAATATTCCCCATCCGCATAAATCGCGTCGCTCACAATCGTATCTTGAACATAATCAATTTTTGCTTTTACGTCAAAAGGCTGCATTTTTTCTCCTCCTATTGCTAACTTTTTCATTTTTTACGTTGATTCGCTTTTTCCATTCCCCTTTTTGCTATAAATCGACAGGGAATGCGCAAAATCGGTTATTAAATATTATGAAAAAAGGCACGTTGCGGGGAAATCGGGGAAATGCGGTATTTTTATTCAAAAGTGCTGATTCCTCCGGCTTATTAACAACAGATTATTACAAGCTTCGTTTTATGAAGCCTCCCCCATGAGCACTTTTGAATAAAAATACCGCATTTCTTTGATTATAATTAAAAATAAGGCAAGAAAACGTGTTTGTGCTAAAAAAAGGGGGACACAAGCCTTTTCGCCCGAACGGCTTAACAAATCGCCACAATTACGCCATTCTTTGAAAATTTATAATATAATTTAAGAATCACGAAAGGCAACAAGAATGGAAAATACTTTATCACAGTCGAAAATCTGGCAGGGATGGCACATAGCTGACGATCTTATGGATGTTTTTAACAAATGCAAGAACGTTATCGTCCCTGAATCGCGAAATGAACTCATGGAAATGTCTGTCGGCGGAAAAAATAACGTCGTTTTTGAGGTTTCTTATGAAACAGGTACAAAAGGCAGGATTCTGGAAGCGACCGTGACAAAGTGCAAAAACGGAATTGCCGTAAACTACCCCGATCCGTACATGAGAAGACGCGACCCAAACTGTATGGTCGTAAACAACATCGCAATGACGGACAAAATTTTGTTTGAAGACAGATTTAACAAAAAATTCGCCTCAATTCGCACGGAAACGCTCGACTGGCTGGCAGAAAACGAGCTGATTCTTGTCCCGTTCATGGCCGGCGGCCCAAAATACGGCTACCCTGCGCTCATGGTTGCCCCCAAAAACGCCGCATTTTTTGCTGCGAGCATTTATGACTTGCAGGGGATGATTCCTGTTGACAAAATCGAACGGCATTTTGAACCCAAAGCGATAATTTACGTTGCACCGCCGTTCAGACACACGCATTTCGGCGGAAAACAGGTTGTCGTTCATAACAACCAGAATTCGATTCATGAAGTATTTTCATACAACCTTTATCCCGGCCCCAGCGCAAAAAAAGGCGTTTACGGCATTCTTTTGGCCCTCGGGATTAAAGAAGACTTTGTCACAGTTCATGCATCGACCGTAAATATCACAACTCCGTACGATAACGACGTAAGCATCCTCCACGAGGGCGCCTCAGGCAGCGGAAAAAGCGAAATGCTTGAATATGCACACAGAGAAGAAGACGGACGACTCTTACTCGGCAGAAATGTCGTAACCGGCGAAGAAAAATACCTTGCTCTTTCACAAGGATGTAAATTGCAGCCCGTCACCGACGATATGGCGCTTTGCCATCCTGGTTTCAGAAAGGACAACGGGCGCCTTGCGGTTATTGATGCGGAAAAATCGTGGTTTGTACGAATTGACCACATAAAAAAATACGGAACCGACCCGCACCTTGAAGAAGTAACAACCCACCCAGACGAACCGTTGATATTTTTCAATTTGGAGGCACATCCCGAGGCGACTTGCCTTATCTGGGAGCATACTGAGGACGCTCCGAACGTAAAATGCCCGAATCCGCGCATTATCATCCCCAGAAAGCAGATGAAAAATATTCAGGACGGCCCGATTGAGATAGATTACCGCAGTTTCGGGCTGAGAACACCGCCTTGCACGGCCGAGAACCCATCTTACGGCATTTTCGGGATGCTTCATATTTTGCCGCCCGCACTCGCCTGGCTCTGGCGGCTCGTGGCTCCGAGAGGCTACGCAAACCCCAGCATTTCTGACGGAACAAAAAACCATAATATAAATGACCTGAAAAGCGAGGGCGTTGGGTCATTTTGGCCGTTTGCAACGGGAAAAAGAGTTGATTTGGCAAACATTTTGCTCGACCAGTTCATGAATACAACCAAAACACGTAATATTCTCATCCCCAATCAGCATATTGGCTCTTGGGAAGTCGGATTTATGGCTCAGTGGGTAATCAGAGAATATCTGGCAAGACGAGGAATGGCTTCATTTAAAAAACTCAACCTAAAACCCGCCAGACACCCGCTTGCAGGCTACATTCCGGGCGGAATTCATGTTGAGGGAACCGCTATCTCGCAAAAATTCCTCGATGTAAGCAATCAGCCGCAAGTCGGCATTGAAGCCTATGACGCAGGCGCAAAGATGCTTGAAGATTTCTTCAAATCAGAGCTGAAACTTTACCTGAAATCCGACCTGCACCCGCTTGGCAAGGCAATTATCCTCTGCTGCATGGACAACGGCACGGTTGATGACTACGAAAAACTGATTCCGGGCGTTTACTGATTAAAAAACTTTAAATATGAAAGAGGTTCGGAGGTTATCACCGCCGGAGCGTCTGTTTTTTCTTTGTGTACGCAACTCAAGGAACGAAAATTAATCCCAGTCCGGGGCGCCGGAGGCAACAACATCAAAAATATAATAAATTTCCCCCTATTTTCTAATCAACCCGAGCACACCGTTAATAAACGTCAACGGATGAACGGGGCAGCCCGGAATGTATAAATCGACAGGATGTTTTTCAAAAAATTCGCGGTCAATTTCAGTGCTGTTCTGATAAATTCCGCCTGAAATTGCACATGCACCGCAAACTATTACGATTTTTGGTGCAGGAACCGATTTGTAGCAGTCTTCCAGTGCGTAAGCCATGTTTTTTGTTACAGGGCCCGTAATTACGATTCCGTCAGCGTGGCGCGGCGACGCAACAAAGTCGATTCCGAATCTTCCCATATCAAAGTTGCAATTTGAGCAGGCATTTAGCTCCATTTCACAGCCATTGCAGCCGCCAGCCGAAACTTGCCTTAATTTCAGGGATTTTGAAAAAATCGACGTGATTTCTTTTCTGACTTTGATTGCAGTTTTTTCAAATTCCTCTTTTGTCATGTTTTCTGTGATTATTAGCCTGTCAGCGCTTGTTGCGGAGAGTTTGTAAGAGTTAGAAAAGCTTATTGCGTCAGAATTGCAAACATTTTTACATACGTTTTGGCAAGCACCGCAAAAAGTGCATTTTCCCATATCAATTGAAAGCGGCTCGAGGCTCAAAGCGCCTGTCGGACAAGCCTGAGCGCATTTTGTCAAATCCTGACCGCACGCATTTTTTAAAACGGGCAATCCTCTGAATTGTTCTCTCATCGGCGCGTTTTCAATGTCTTTTATAAACTGCTGCCCTTGATATATTCTTGATTTTAATGTGTCAAACATATTTTTATTCCTTATTTTTTTGCATCTTCTCCTCCTCCGCTGGGGGAGGCAGGGTGGGGGGCTGTCCGCTTGCGGAATCGCCATTGTTTTTATCTACAAATCATTCCCGCAGTAAGACAGGTTAAAACTCTTGTTACAAAGCGGGAAATCGGAAATTCCGTTGTTTCTCACCGCGAGTGCGAGCACAAACCAGTTGTTGAACGACGGATCTTTGATTTTGTATTTTGAAAGCGCACCGCTGCCGTCTGTCAGGGCGATATGAACGACTTCGCCTCTCCAGCCTTCAACAATTGAGATTACAAACGCATCTTTTGCATTTTCTTTGTTCATAACCTCATAACCGCAGTTAATCGGCTCGTTTTTGAACTCTTTCAGCTTTTCAAAAATCTTTCTGATGATTGAAAGCGACTGCATAACCTCTTTGTAGCGAAGCTTAAAGCGAGAATTAACATCACCGACACCGTTGAACGGTTTATTTTCAATATCAAGCTCCTTAATCCATTTATCAGGAAAATCAAACCGTGAATCAAGCTCAACGCCCGCAGCTCTGGCCGCCATGCCGACAAATCCGGCTTCAATTGCGCGTTCGGTGCTGATTGTGCCGGTTTTTTCGAGCCTTGACATTACCGTGGAGTTTTTGAGCATTGTTTTGGCCATTCTGTCGACGTCTTTTTCGACTTTTGCAAAAGTTTTGATTGCGCGCTCGATTTTTTCGTCGTCAAGGTCAAAATTAACCCCGCCGGTTGTAATCAAGCCCCGACCGAAGCGGCTGCCCGAAAATTCGAGCATTGTGTTAATAACGAGCGTTCTTGTTACGCCAAAAACCGATGCACCCATAAGATATGCAATATCACCGGCAATTGCGCCCAAATCACCAATGTGGATTGCTGCTCTTTCCATTTCAAGGGCGAGTTTTCTGATTAACTGAGCCTTGTCGGAAACATTTACGCCCTTTAAAAGCTCCATAACCTGTGAAAATGCGGTATTATAAGCAATTACGCTGTCACCGCAAACAGATTCCGCGAGCTGGTTCGACGGCTGGGTCAACATTAGCTCCTCAACTCCCCTGTGCTGGTATCCGAGCATAATTTCAAGGTGATAAACGGTTTCCCCGTTGCACATGAAGCGAAAATGTCCGGGTTCAATGACACCTGCATGGATAGGGCCAACGCCGACCTGATGAACTTCTTCGCCCTGCATTTCAAAGAAAGGATATTTGTCCTGATTTCTGCGTACAGGCTTGAGCCACGGGTGATTTAAAGGTTCTATGCCAAAATCTTCATAAAATTCCCGCTCAAAAATGTGAAATGACGGAATTTCATTCGTAATGCATTCATAAGCCTTTTCATCAGCCGCAAAAAGCGCCGAAGAAACATAAAGTTCGCCCGCTTTATCATCAGCAAGCACAACAAAAAGCTTTACGCGCCCAAGCCCCCAGTCTTTGCCGAAAAACGCAACAGGACGCTTATTCAGGCTTATGATTTCTTTTCTCAAATCCCCCATTCGCAATTCGGGGATATCAGAGAGGTTCAATTTTGTATTATTTTTTGTTTTTAGCCAGTTCATTGTTTTTTCCTTATTTTATTGTCATGCTGAACTTGTTTCAGCATCTTGCCAACGTTTAATGTCGGCTTTTCCCGTTAATCAGACCCTGAAACAAGTTCAGGGTGACAGTTTTTTATTAAAATCCGCCGATTGCAGCGTTTATTACGCCTTGCAAAAACCGCGGAACGTAAATTCCGAGCGTAAACACCGCGATGAGCATTACAAACTGCGGAATGTACATTGAAATTGTGATTTTTTTCTTGTTTTCTTCAAGCAGCGGCGCCTTGTCTGCACTGATTTCGCCAAAAGTCATTTTCACGACCGCTCTGCCGATTCCGTAAAGCACAACCGTCAGCAAAAATACAAACAAAGCACATAAAACATAATAATGATCAAGAATCATCTCTTTAATCATTATAAATTCGCTGATAAACAGCACAGACGTCGGAAAAGCGCAAATTGCAAGGAACGATGCAACCCACAGCCAGCCGGTTTTTCCGTCTGCGTTCATCAGACCGCTTATTGATTTGATTCTTTTTGTGTCAAAAAGCTCAAGAACATTGCCCGACGTCAAAAAGAACGAAGCTTTTGCGAGCGAATGCCCGATTAAATGCAAAATTACCGCATAATAAGCAGCCCCGCCCATCGCAGTGCCGATTGCGAGGATTCCCATATTCTCAATCGACGAATAAGCAAGCATTCTTTTGTAGTTTTTTATGTGATAAACAAATACCGCTGTAACAAACAGGGACAAAAAGCCCATTACAAGCAGTATCAGGCGCGCATAATCATCACACTGCGCAATATTCATGATTTTAAAAACTCTGACGATTACCAAAAACGCAGAATTCAACAAAGTTGCGGACAAAAGCGCCGAAATCGGCGACGGTGACTCGGAGTGAGCATCAGGCAGCCAAAAATGAACCGGAGCCAGCCCCATTTTTGCACCAAAACCGAAAACCATAAACACAAACGCCAATTTGAGCCACAACGGGTCAAATGACGCAGCATAGCGGTAAAGTTCCGAATATGACATCGTGTTCACGTCACCGGTCGAGATATTCAGGAAAATTATCCCTACAAAAGCAAGCGCAATACCGATTGAGCAGATGAAAACATACTTCCAGGCCGCTTCAATAGCACTTTTTGTTCGGTTGAAGTAGATTAAATATGCGCTAGTGAGGGTTGTTGCTTCAACAAGCACCCACGCAAGCCCAAGATTCGTGCTCAAAACCGTTCCTGTCATCGAAAGCACAAAAGCCATTGTCATAAGCCAATAAAGGCAGATTTTTTTGTCCTTTATCCTGATATTATTGAACGTCGGCAGATGTTTTGAATAGCCGTTGTTGTAAATCGTTACCATCAAAAATACGAACGACAAAATCAAAAGAAATACCTTGTTCGTGCCGTCAACCGCAAAATACGGAATCGTAATCCGGGCACCCTTATCAAAAACGAGGAAAAGCGTGATTACAAAATGCAAAATTGCATAAATATTGAGCATAAGATTGTCAAAAAATCTTTTTCTCACAAGCAACATCAAAATTCCGGCGATTATCGGGAATATTAAGATAGAATTAATCATTTTATTCGTAGTCCTTTAACTCTGACAAATGTGAAACTTCAAGGTCGTTGAACTCCTTGTTTATCTCATTAACAAAGAGCCCGAGAATGTAAACCGCAATGAAAACATCAAGCAAAACACCGAGATTTACGAGCATCGGCATCTCTTTTGCAACAGAAAGCGAAAGCAGAAAGATTCCGTTTTCCATTGTGATGAATTCAATTACGTTTGAGATAATTTTGTGCTTAATCGTAATAAGCCAAAGGCTTATGATTATTGTTGCAGCAGAAACGCCAAAATAAAGCGGTGAAATCATCTTCATTGAAGAAATAAAGTAATTCGAAACAAGAAAACCGCCCAGCAAAATCACACTGGCAATCACAAGGCAGTAAAAATGAGGAATATTCGCTTCAACATCCCTGTTTGCATGCGTTTTTTTTAAAATTCTGTACAAAAACCACGGAATGACGATGGATTTCACAATCAACGTTTCAACCGTCAAAAAAGCGAGGTTCAAAAGCGGCGTATGCTTATATCCGCAAAGGCAGATTAAGAAAAGCAAAACGCCCTGCACTATGAGTATTCTCACGTGAGAAATTATCCTGCTCGTAGCCGCAAGATAGAGCATTGTCAACCCAAAAAGTATTATAAAACCGTTTTCCATTTAATTTCTAGCCTCCAAACATCCTTGCAACAACAAGCGAAAGAACAACAAGCGCAAATGAGCTCATAATAAAAATATATTTAAATACGTGTGACATTCTTATTCTTGCCATTGCAGATTCAACAGTTCCGATAATTACCGAAATCGCAAGGATTATCAGCAAGTACAGAGCAACCGAAATCAGGGCGCTTGCGTCATCCGGAATCAAAATATTCGCAATCAACGACGAAATTAAAAGCATTTTCATCGCAGCGCCCCAGCTTATCAACGCCAAATCCGAAGCAGAGTTATCAAGTATCATAACTTCGTGAATCATCGTCAATTCAAGGTGCGTAGCCGGATCATCAACCGGAACGCGGCAACCCTCAATTAAAATCATCAAAAATAGCGCCAAAACCGCAAAAATCGTAATCAAAACGCCATAGCTTCCGGCGCTTGATAATATTTGCGACAGGCTGTCGAACGTATAATTTCCGCTCATCGCCATAATCGACGCGATTACGATGAAAAACGCAGGCTCAAC
Organism: Candidatus Gastranaerophilales bacterium; assembly: GCA_944322685.1. Classification (GTDB taxonomy): domain Bacteria; phylum Cyanobacteriota; class Vampirovibrionia; order Gastranaerophilales; family Gastranaerophilaceae; genus Spyradomonas. The sequence continues at coordinate 37,343 of CALUPP010000030.1, read as the reverse complement.
GATTGATGTGAAGCACGCCTCCCTTGATGCGCCCATTCCCTCAAAGCTGCTGCCCGTATCCATTGCGCTGATGAGCGAGAAAAACTTGCCAAGGCCCAAAATGTAAGCAAAAACAATCAGCCCCGCCGGAATATTTATCAATGCGCTGCCTGACGCCATCGGAACGAACAAAGCAGCGAACAAAACCGTAGAAATCGCAATCACAGGAGCGATTCTGAACACAACAGAGGTCGTTTTGCTTATGACAAAGTCCTTTTTCATGAGTTTTACAAAATCATAAAGCGGCTGAAACACGGATGCCCCTTTTCTTCCGCCCCAAAATGCTTTAGTTTTTCTGATTATACCAATCATCAAGAACGGTACAACCAGAAGAATTATTAAGTTTAAAATTTTCATCAACATTTTTGTTTTTCCTTCTTTTTTATGCTCCCCCGCCTTCGGGAGAGGGTTATGGTGAGGGTCATCCCACAAGTGGAACGCGCTATACCAACATGCATCCTGCTATTATCAAAACAAGAAACAGCAGCCCGTATTTTATGTAAGTCTGAAGATTGCCGTTTTGAATTTTTTCAAATTTTGACAAAAACCACTCGTCAAACTTCAAAAGCGGGTTCAAAACGTAAGCTTCTTCGATATCTTCAATGTGCAAGCTGAAATGCGCGCTTTTCGGGAACAGTTTTTTGGGTTTTTCAACGTCAAAAACCTTTTTGAAAAGCGGTTTCAACATCGACAAAAACGGGCTCGCATAAGAAGATGCGGTATATTGAATATGGTTGTTTCCACGGTCATAACCGCAGCCCCATGTTTCGTGAAGCACGATTTTTCTGCCAAAAAGCACTTTTAAAAGAATCAAAACGCAAACAAACGCAACAAACGCAAGCCCTACAAACGAAATCGTCTGCATAATCGTCAACGGCTCGCCCCCGGCAGCTTGAAAGCCGGAATTCGTCAAAACGCTGACGGGTTTTGTGAGCATTTTGAAAACGTATTGCGGAAAAAGCCCGATTGCAAGCGTCAAAGCTGCCAAAAAACTCATCGGCAAAATCATTGACATGCCGGTGTCGTTTTTGACGTTTTCAGCGGCTTCGCTTCGGGGCATTCCGAGAAATATTATGCTGAAAGCCTTTGTGAAGCACAAAATCGCCATTGTTCCGACCAGAGCAAGCCCGGCAATTGCAAAAATCATCACAGTGAACGCAAAGAAGCTGTTAATTGACAGGCCTTTGAACATTCCGAAATAAACAAGAAATTCACTGATAAATCCGTTGAACGGAGGCAAGCCGCAGATTGCAACCGAGCCGATTAAAAACAAAATCGCGGTTGCAGGCATTGATTTGATTAATCCGCCAAGGATTTCGATGTTTCTTGTGTGAGTTTTTGTATAAACGCTTCCTGCCGAAAGGAAGAGAAGCTCTTTAAATATTGAATGGTTGAGAATATGCAAAATTCCACCCGCAAAACCGAGCATTGCAACAACAGGATTGTGATAAGCAAGCCCGAGCATGCCTGCGCCTACGCCGATTCCGATAATACCGATGTTTTCAATGCTGTGATAAGCCAAAAGCCGCTTCAAATCGTGCTGCGTAATCGCATAAAGCACGCCGTAAAGCGCAGAAATCACAGAAATCACCAAAACACCGTAAGCAATAAGCTTTGATGGCGTACCGATGAGAGAAAGCATCCTCAAAATGCCGTAAATACCGGTTTTTATCATTACGCCCGACATTATTGCACTCACGTGGCTGGGCGCAGCGGGGTGTGCGTCAGGAAGCCAGTTGTGAAGAGGGACAAATCCGGCTTTAGTGCCGAATCCGATGAACGCAAGCACGAACACGATGTTCGCAAGGTGCACATTATTCTTCAAAACAGCTGAGAATGAAGCAAAATCAAAGCTTCCCGCCTTTATTGCACATAAAGCAAACGCCATTATAATAAAAAGAACCGAAATATGCATAAATACGAGGTATTTTATTCCGGCTCTCAAAACTTCTTTTTTTTCGCTTTCAAAAATAACAAGGAAAAATGAAGAAAGCGACATTATTTCCCAGCAAATCAAAAACATCAGGGCATTTTGGCAGGTTACAACAAGAATCATTGAAACAATTAACCCTGTCAAAAACACCATGTGAGCTCTGAGATTTTTTCCCTTTTCAAGATACGGTTTTAAGTAGCCTTTCGCATAAATCACCGACGCAATGCTCATAACCGCAATTACAAGAATAAAAAACGCCGCCAAAGGGTCGATTACAAAATTTACCGGCCCAAAAAGCGGGTTAAAATCAAAAGTTTTTACAATAGTTTCGCCGGTAAACAGAACTTTCAGCGCAGGAACCAGCGCCAAAATTCCGCTCGCCAAAATGGCAACTACACCGATAAAATAACTTATCATAGATTTATTCCATCCCAAATTTGTATGTTTTCTAATCTTTTTCGTTGTCAACCGCCGCCGCAGCCCCAAAATGCACTTTATTAAAAGTCCACTGATTTAAGATTGCCCGGGCCCGATTTTTAGCGAGCCAACCCGTGTAAAAAAATACCTGCATTCATTGCACTCAAGCATTGAACAAGCAATCTGCTATAACAAATCAAAAGTTCGGCTTTGTGTTAACGTTTTCTGTTGTAAATCTAACAAATTGGCATGTCAAGAAAAAATTTCCTTGTAAAGAAATGTTTATGTTAACGGATTTTTGCGCAAAAAAATATTGTTTACGTATTTTGAACAAACAAGGAAAAATTTAATGAATTATCAGAATTACCAAGAAAAATTCATAAATAAAGTGTACCATCCCTATATGAACGGAGACTTTGGGCAGGCACGCCAGCAGCTCAGAGCAATGTATCTGGAAGGGAAAACCCATCCGAGGGCTGTTCTTATGCAAACCGCAGGCTGTATCAAGAAAATCAACAAACAACAAAAAGTGGAAATAGAAAAACTTAAGCTGGAAGGCAAAAATACAGAAAAAAATGAAATATTCAAAAGGTATGTTAATTTCCTTAGCGAAATAAAAGATTCAGAACATCCCCTCCTCAAAAAAGCACAAAATGAGCTCGAAAAAGCATTGGACGAAATATATAAAAACCCGAAAAATAAAAATTTTTCAAGATTTATCCTCGCAAAACAGAGCATTCCTTTCCTAGGCAAATTGAAATTTTTGGCAAAATTCTTTTAAGCGCAAAAATCAAAATTAAATTAGCTTGAATTTAAAAATTGTTAGTTCTAAAATTTTAAACGCACTAGCTCAACATGACTTGTTCATGTTTTAACAATTTAAGATTAGTAAGACGCTTTTTATAACGCCTGATACGTCAAATGCCGATATTTGACGGATTGTTATTATGGGTTGGAATTAGATAGACAAAAAACAAGCCAAAAGGAGAGAAAAATGGCTAATCAAACAATCGAAGCAAAAGACTGCATGACTCCGCACAGTGTTGCGCATGAAATCGCAGACAACGTAATGCCCGCAAAGGCAAATTTCAGAAAATCAAAAACATTTGTACTCGCAATCGCAGCCGGAGCGCTGATTGCATTCGGTGCACAGGTTTCTTTGACGGTTATGACGGGAACAGCAGAAAATCTCAGCTGGGGCATCGCAAAACTCGTCGGCGCAATGACATTCGCAACCGGACTGATGATGGTTGTTTTGACCGGAGCGGAGCTTTTTACCGGTAATGTGATGATGACTTTCTCAGTTATCGAGAAAAAAACCAGCTTTGCTAAGCTTTTGAGAAACTGGTCAATAGTTTATGCCGGAAACTTTGTCGGCTCACTGCTCATCGCATTTTTAATCTACTATTCGGGCTGCTCGCACAACTCCCACGAAGCACTCGGCGTTTTGAGCCTAACAACTGCTTACCAGAAAGTAAATCTCACGTTCGTCGAAGCGTTTACAAGAGGTATCCTATGCAACTGGCTGGTTTGCCTCGCAATCTGGATGGCTTCTTCTTCAAAATTCGTAATCGGCAAGATTTTTGCAATCTTTTTCCCGATTATGACCTTCGTTGCGTCAGGATATGAGCACAGCATTGCCAACATGTTCTTTTTAACAAACGGCATTTTTGCAAAACATACTGCTTCTATCGTTGCCGCATCAGGTTTGAGCGCTGATCAGCTCGCAACTTTGAACCTGAAAACAATTTTCACCGCAAACCTCATCCCTGTAACCCTCGGAAACATGGTGGGTGCAATTGTTTTCGTTGTTCTTCTTTTCTGGACCGCATACCTCAGAGATGACCACAAAGCTCAATCAACAGAGCCCGAAATGGAAGAAAACAAATAGCTAAACTAAGCGGCGGGCGAAATACCCGCCATTTTTTCATTTAACAAATATAATATTATTTAATTCCCTCGAAATTTTCACCCATTATCAAGGGCGGAAACTGCTCCAAAGGGCAGACAGGGGCAAACCCGCAGGAAAAATGAAAAAGATTATATTTTCACTATTAATAACATTATTACTGTGTCCGCAGGCAAAATCAGCCGTTCCGGACGTAATAACTCTTGATACAAATGGCAGCAAATCATTCATTGATGTAATTCTTGACGAAAATGAAGCCGATGATACAACTGTACGGCCGCTTGATGACGGTTCCGTTTACGAAGAATCGGCCCCAACCCACGATGCATCGACCGTAAGTGCAGCTTCTGCCCCTGATTATGCACGTCCACGTTTTAATTTGTTCAGTTCAATGGCCGAAACAGCCAAACACGTTTATAATCTTGAAATTGAACGCACAGACGTGCCATCTCAGCTTTTAAAAAACCAGCTGACCTGGCATTTTGAAAAAGGAGCGCTCGAAAGCCTACACATTTGGTCGGCATATCAGATGAACTTTAACACAACCATTCCAGAGCGCGGCGACACGGATTCAAAGTTCGATGTGGGGTTGATTAACATACTGATTGACGGAAAATTCAAGGGCGGGAAAGAAAATTTTCGCATAATGCTTGACCCTACGCACAGAAGCAGCCATCTACCGTTTATGGAACCGTTTTTTCAGGATTTATACATAGAATCAACACGTCTTGCACACACAAGAATACTCGTCGGCAACTCAAGACCAGGCGTCGGAATCGAAGGAGCGCAATCGCCTTATACCCTTGCGTTTATAAACCGCTCCCAGATTTCCAGAAACCTTGCAAACATGAGAAAATTCGGTTTGCGCGTTCGCGGCGACTATTCATTGGTTGATTATGATGCAGGTATTTATAGTTCTTCCACGAATTTCACCTCATTTTTCCCGGGGCATGAATGCGATTTGTGGGTAAATATAAAACCGCTCGGAAAAACCGACGGAAGATGGGGAAAACTCGTCACCGGCGCAGGAATTCAGTCAGGCAGCAAGCACAATGTCAGCTACAACATGACAAGCGCTTATGCGGGCTATGATTACAAAAAATTCTGGACAAAATTTGAATATGCATACGCAAACGGTTCAAATGGCGGTTCCGGTTTGACAAGAAACCGCTCTCAAGGTCTGTTCGTAACCGTGGGCTATCATTTAACCAAAAAGCTCGAGATTCTCGCCCGCTATGACCAGTTTGACCCGAACCGGCAAAAGCAAAACAACAACCAGCGAGAATACACCCTCGGCGCAAACTACTATATCAAAGGGCAGGCGCTGAAATTGATTTTCAACTACGTCTACTGCCAAAACGACTCCGCCGTCGACGCTCACAGGCTCATGATGGGGACGCAGGTGGTGTTATAGGTTTTTCATTATTCTTCTTAGGCTTTTACTAGGCAAAAAAAGGCATATAAATTTTATGAAAAAATTTTTTAATACCCCATAAGATGACTTTCTTAAACAAATTGCTTGAAATACTTTATTGCAAATATATTCATTTCCCAAAGTCGTTATTCTACCATTTTCATCATAGCTTACAGAATTTAAATTACATATCATAATATGTTCGGAAAGCCACCTTATTTGGATAACCCCTGACTCTATACCACTATTATTTTCTATAATCAAAAAATCAATTGATTTTTCAAATTTCTGCATAACATTGTTACATAGCTGAATAATGGTTTCATCAGGAGTAATTTGATTATGAGCAAACCACACCAATAATATATTTTTCTTTTTATTAATTAACTTATAAAACCGCTTTATTCTTCTGTTATATTTCTCTTTTACAACAGAATAACTTTGTTTCAATGGCACTCCACAAGGAAAATCATGATAGAACCAAATACCATTTTTAATATTTTCATAATAATCACAATTATTATCATTGTGTATACTCAAATCTTTTTCTAATGGCCGTAAATCCTCTATATTTAAAAATTCTTCAAAATTATTTAGTATTAATTTCATTCTTGTACTAAATTTACAATGAGTTAACCAATCAAAAGGCCCAGAATAAAGTCTTAAATTATTGATTTTTAAATAAGTAGCACATGCACAATCCGCGCCAAGAGAATAAATCAAATCATATTTTTTCATATTTACTCCAACTTCTCCTAATCAGGATCAAAAAATTCAGTTAAGGCTTTTTTATCTAAAGAAAAAATTTTTCTTGAATACCAATCATAAGATTTTGCAATATGCCCTAAATCTAAAAATCGATAACCTGCAAGAAATAAATCCAGCCCCAAAACACAAGATGTTGGCCCTAAAATTCCAATAATTATTCGTTTTTTATCTATTTTTAAGGAATTATTTAAAATATTGTCATAACATTCAAATGCATTTTTAGCCGGTGCGTAACAATATTCAATACTGTTGGCAGTTTCAAATATATTAAATCTAATTTTATTAAAAACAGATTCACCACAAATAATACAAATATCTTTATTTTTCCAAATATTTTTCAATTTATCAAAATAATACCCACAATCAATTTCTTTGTATGCAGCATAAAATTGACTTATTTCCACAGAATAATATGTTAAACTTTTATTTATATATTTTTCTACAATATTACGATATAAATATCCATTACTACGCCAAAAATTTTTAGGGATTTCTTGCATATTTAATTTATTTGAGTAAATCGATTTAGGAATGGCTATTAATAAATTTTCATTATGAGAAGATAAAACATTAATTAAAGCTTTTTGTAGATTTGGAGAACTTTTTTGAAAATCTATATCATTTCCCATAATTAGATTAAGTTCACCGTCACCAAATCTTACAATTGAAGCTTCTGTTTCAACGAGTTTATTTATTGTTTCTTCAAAATTTTTTATATCCAAAAATCTGTAATTTGTGCTACCATCCATTGATTCAATAACAATATCATCAATCTGTTGTTGATTGATACCCCACTCTGTGCTTTTTTGTTGTAAATTTATTTTAGAAAGATAATGTAGATTTTTTAATAATTTTTTCAATCCCATTTTATTCACACCCTTTCATCGCAACCGCAACCATCATACCCACCTTTTCACCTTTTTTTATTGGATTTGTTCTATAAAAAACAACAAAATCATTATTTTTAAGGCGTATTTCCAGCTCATCGGGTGATTTATAGTGATATTCAAGCATTACTATTTTAAAACTTTTCAATAACCCATTTTCATCCAAATCTTCAAAAATTTCATACTCAGCTCCCTCTGTATCTATCTTTAAAACATTTATACATTCTTTTTCAATCAGTTTACCAAATACTTTTGATGCACTTTTGATTTCCAATTTTTCTATATCTCTTACTTTAAAAGATTGCAAATCATTGTTTAACAAAAAAACATTTTGTGTAGTTGACATACAGCTACTAGCTTCTTTAACATAAGGCATTTCAATAATCTTATCTTCACTACCGAGCCCAAATTTAAACACATCTATCTTCTGTGCTAAATCTGGATTTAAATTAATATTTTTTATTCCTTCCGCAGCTGTGGGCAAAAAAGGCTCAAATGCATAAACTTTCTTTACATTTTTTATTTTTGCAAAATATAACGTAGAAGCGGCCATGTTCATTCCGACATCAAATACTACCGTATCTTTGTTTTCTTTTATAAAAAAATTGTAATCATTTTGCGCAAAAACTTCGTGCACTTCAAAAACTGAATTTTCATCTTGAAATTTAATGCCATCAGGAGTTGTAAGAATACCGGATTCAAAAATAAAACCTTGCTTTACCAAAATATCTCTCACATGTTTTTTGGCAATACTTATACTTGAATCGTCTTTTTTTTCAATATTCTTTTTAACTTGTTTTAATAACCTAGTTATCATAACTTCTCCCTTTCAAATTTTTTCTGTACCTAATTACATTATTGTTTTTTGATAACACACAAAATCCCATATTTTCATACAACTTTATTGCTCTATGATTGGAGCTCAATACATCAAGATACAACTCATCAAGATTTAACTCATCTTTTGCATACTTAATACAATTTTTAAGAACAATTGAGCCTATTCCCTTGTTTCTAGCTTCAATCTTATAAATATATATACCCCAATCGGCAATTTTATTATTGTAATTAATATGTTTAAAATATGTAACGCCAACATCTTCATTTTTATAATTTATGAAAAAAGCTATATTTACAGGCTTACTTTCGTGTAAACTTTCCAGCCATTTTATATGTACTTCTGGATTAATTGATTTAATCAAAAAATATTTAGACACACATTCCGAATTACGCCATAACAAAGTATTATACTGTTTGTCAAATGATTCATCTATAAAATTAACAAGTTTAAGCATTAAAAATCTCTCTATATTTCAATCTAACTGCTTCAATGTCATAATTATTCTTAAAAATCCTTTGCACATCTTGCACTGCAATCTTGTATTTTTCAGGATTTGTCACTAATAATGAAATTTTTTCATACATTTCTTCTAAATTGCGACCTTTGAATTCATAATCAAATAAATAACTTTCAAAAGATTTTAGTGGTTCTTGTTCATTCACTCTGACAACAACAGGGGTTGAACATTTTATGCAGTCAATCAACGTTAAGGCACAACCCTGTGTATAACTATCAATAAACAAATCGCTCATACAAATATATTGATCAAAATCAGTAACATATTCTAACAATCTAAATCTTTGTTCTTCACATAAATATTTTTTTATCTTTTTTTTATCTTTATTAGAAAAATTTGAAATGCAGACATGATAGACATTCTCATGCTTTTTTAAAATTTTTTTAATGAGTTTAAAATATGTCTTACCAAACTTGAAAGAATCAGCACCACTTAAAGTAACAAAAGCATTCTCTGGAATATTTAACATTTGTCTTAACTTTAATGATTGTGTTTTAATTTTGCTTTTATCCTTTTGATTTACACAAAAAACTATCTGTTTAACATTTTTATTATTCGAAAGATATGGAGACAGGGCTTTTTTATTTTTAACTCTGGTTAAAATTAAATCGGCAAAACTTGTACCTAATGAAAACATGTGATCCGCATGATTAAAAAATATAATTTTTATTCCGGTATATTTATGCAAAACACCCAAAATCGCACAAGATACAACATCTTGCATATGCATATTAACAAAAATCACGGAATATCTATTTGCAATTATAATTTTAAATAGCTCCAAAATTTTATTTTCATAATCCATATCAACAGGCATTTCCATATATGAATTAACAGCATTTTTTATAAGCAAAGATTTGACAGGAGCTAATGCCTTACTAGAGTTATACAGGCTGGTAATCAAAAAATCAATGCAGTATTCATTTTTGAATGTTTCAACAAAATGGAGGATTGCTTCTGTATGTCCACCCATGTCATAAATTTCTGAATTTAAAACCAGAAGTTTATTTGGCTCCGGTTTATATAATTCTTTTTCTGAAAAACCATCACTTATAAATGAATTATTAGATAGAATTATATTTGTTCCTATATTACAAATCATACTATCATAGTTAAGAATACGTTTTTTCGGTATAAAATAGCTTTTTTCTATCAATTTTTGACATATTTTTAATGCCAAATTATTTTGTTTTTTAAAAAAACATATTAAAAAAGCCAGTGTTAAATAGATTTTTTTTATAAGCAGCACTAAAAAGCCTCCTTAAAAAATTTTTCAATTACTTCAAATATTCTCTCAATTTCATCATCTAATTGATAAAATAATGGCATTCTCACCAACGTATCGGACACTCTGTTTGTTATATCCATTTCTGAAGCAATTTTTCCATATTTTTTCCCAGCTGGAGCACTGTGCAGGGGAACATAGTGAAATACAGAGTGAATCTTATTTTTTTTCAGATATTCAATAAATAAACACCGTTTATTAAAATTCTCAAATAAAATATAATAAATATGAGCATTATGTCTACAATATGCAGGGATATAAGGTCGTTTTATATAGCCCTTACGCTCATAAATTTCAAAAAAATTATTATATAAATTCCATAATTTAATTCTATGATTTAAAATTTTATCTGATTCTTCCAATTGGGCATACAAATATGCACTTATCATGTCCGATGGTAAATAGGATGAACCGATATCAACCCAAGTATACTTGTCAATTTCACCTCTAAAAAATTTGGTACGATTTGTCCCCTTTTCTCTTATAATTTCTGCTCTTTCAATAAAATTTGGATTATTTAATATCAAACAGCCACCTTCTCCTGATATTATATTTTTAGTTTCATGAAAACTCAAACAACCTAAATCTCCTATTGTACCCAATGGCTTTTCTTTATAAAATGCACCAAACCCTTGTGCGGCATCTTCCATAACATAAAGATTATATTTTCGAGCAATTCTAATAATTTCATCCATGTCGCACCCGACACCAGCATAATGAACAACAAATATTGCACGAGTTTTAGAAGATATAGCTTGCTCTATAAGATTTTCATCAATATTCAATGTCGTAGGCTTAATATCAACAAATACTGGCGTAGCTCCTCTTAAAATAATTGCATTTGCCGTCGATACAAAAGTAAAAGATGGTAATATGATCTCATCGCCCGGTCCAAGGTCAGCCAGTAATCCCATCATTTCTAATGCAGCAGTACAAGAATGTGTTATTAGAACTTTTCTTTCTAATTTCTTTTGGAACCACTCATTACACAGTTTTGTATACTTTCCATCACCAGAAATTTTTCCACAGCAAATAGAATCAATTATATTTTCGATACCCATAATTGAACAATAAGGTTTATTAAAAGGTATTCTCATATTATTCTCCAAAACTAACCCACCTGCCCAACAAAAATATCCGACGCTCTTGCAAATGAACTCTTATCAACTGTTTTCTGGCATACCTGATATCAAAATTCCTAAAACGTCTGGTTCTTTTCAAATTTTTGATTAAAAAATCCACGTCATAGCATGATTTGATTTTATGCAAGAAAGAATGCAAAAAAGGTACAAAATAGACAGCTTTTAAAAGTGTACGTTTCATAAAAATAAACGGCTCACACTCAAATCTGCACAAAACATCCGCCAAATTGTACTCTGCAATGTCCGAGGCATAAACACAAGCATACTTAAACCCCTTTTCACACAATAAAGAGCTCAAACCTATCTCATATTTTTCAACCACGTTGAACTTGTCAGGTTCTTTTTTTATGGATCCAATAAAATTTTCAAAAATTTTGCTTTTAAAAACCTGTTTTTTGAAAACCATAAAATACGATTGCATATGCCGGTCACCCGACGCCATACAAGGGTAATATTTTCCCTCAAGACAATTTTTGTTGCTTGTCATGCCCCAAAAATCACAATCTCTAGCACTCATTTCCTCATAAATAGACGCAAGTGGATGAAAGGGCCCATAACAGCTGTCATTTGCAAAAGTTAAGGTTTCAGCTTCCTCCAAAAGACCATTTTTCAGAGCAATTTCCCATCCCCTTTTATATGAACCAAAATCGTATTCACCATGTTTGTGCGCAAACCAAAAATCAGCCACGCCATTAAGTTTTGCAACCTCGTTTTTAGACAAATCACAATCAGAAACGAAAATGACCTTCTCGGAAACCTTTTTCAACTCGTTGAGATAATAAATCACATAGTCATCTATTATATTATCCCTGTCGTAGTGTGCAAATATCGAAATATTTTTCATTTTCCCTCTAAAAAAATGACCAAACCGTTAACTGAATCAAAACCAAAAAAAAAGAAACAAGTAGTATTAAATAAGGTTCGGTCTGCTTTTTCTTTGTCATTGCTCGTACGTAACTGCGCTTACAGCATGTAGTTTACACAAAAACTATGAGTTTTACAAATATATATATGTTTTATTTACATATTTTCATATAAAAACTAAGCGTAGCTAACCATTAAATTCCGTCAAAAAATCATTTAGCATATTAATGGACAAAAAGAAATTATTGGGAAAGCGTATAAAAGAAATACGCAAATCCAGAGGCCTGACTCAGGAGAAACTCGCTGAGTTAATTGATATTGAAACTTGTTCGCTGAGCGCAATTGAAATCGGCAGGCATTACCCGTCAATGCCGACAATCGCAAAAATAGCGGAAAAACTAGGCGTAGAAATCAAAAGTCTTTTTGAGTTCGGCCACTTAAAAACTAAAAACGAAAAAATTGAACTGATAAAAAACTCGCTTGATAATTTGTCGGATGAAAAAATTGATTTTATCTATAAATTTATTGAATTTTAGCCGGTTATAAATTTACATTTCAAATTATTACACTTATAGCAAAAACAATTGACAAAATCAGAAGTAAATTTCATAATAATAAAAAAATTTACTCGTTACTAAAGGAAAGAGAAAGGGTGTTTATTATGTTGAACGGTATTAATTTGGCCGCAATCAAAGGTGCAATGCAAACCAATTTTTCAGCAAAATCAAACGCTGAAAAATTCAATCTTCCGGCTGCAAAAAATCTTTCTTCGCCTTTGGCTGACACTTTCACAAAAAGTGCGGTAAAAGGCCCGACTTGCGGCATTGACCAGTGCGCAATATAATCTGAAACAATGAAAATTTCCGATGAAAATGTTTTCAGGCTGTCTGATTGCGTTTTGACGCGATTTGAGGCCGATTATCAAGGCGGTACAACCTTTTTGTTCAACTACCGGACAAAAGATTTGTGGTCTTTGAACATTTCGGGCAGCATTTTAATCAGTTTGGCCGACGGAAAAGTTTCACTCGGACAGATTAAACAAAAAGCACTAAAACTATTTGAAACAAAGGATATTGACGCTTTGAACAAAAGCATTGATATCCTTTTTTCAGACTTGTTGGGCAAAAATATGATTGAAAAGGTCTAAAATTGTGCAGGAGGAAACGTTTATAAAAGATTTTGAAAATGTTCTTGATTACCATTTTCAAAATAAGAAATATCCAACCGTAAACAGGCAGTTTTTCGAGGCTGTCGCACAAAATTGCGAAGAAAACTACAAATTTTCAACGCCGTGGACAATTTCATGGCAAATCAACTCAAACTGCAACCTGCGCTGCAAGCACTGCTTTTTTGAGGGCGACGACAGCCTTTACAACACGGAGGGCGACCTGAACGGCGATGAATTACTGAAAATCGCCGAGGAATTGCACGAAAAATTCAACGCAGTAGCCGTCAGCCTCACCGGGGGCGAAACTTTGCTTTGCAAAAACGTTTTTGAACTGCTTGAAAAGCTCAAAAACTGCGGAATAATCGTTTCTTTGCAAAGCAACGGCACGCTTTTAACCCCGGAAAAAGCCCAAAAACTCTCAAAAATTCTCAACAAAGAAACAGATTTTGTCCAGATAAGCCTTGACGGCTCATGCGCCGAAATATACGATAAAATCAGGGGAAAAGGCAACTTTGAAAAAGCAATAACCGCAATAAAAAGCCTCACAGCCTCCGGCTTAAAAGTAAACGTAAACTGCACGCCCACGGCTTTCAACGCAGCGGACATTTTCAACTTGTACAAGCTTTGCTGCCGCCTCGGGGTGTCAAAATTTTCAATTTCGGCATTTGTGCCCTGTTTTGAAGAACAAAACTCAATGATTCCCGATTTTGAAACGGTTATCAGCGAATCATCAAAGATAATTCAAAAACTGCGAGGAACTTTTTTTGAATTCAATTACAGATTTTATGATTTTGTCCAAAACAGCAGACTGAGAGCGCTTGTTGACGGCTACTTAGAAAAGAAAAATCCCCTGAAAAACCTCTGCGCAGACCTGATTTGCCATAAAAACAACACCATTTTTATAAATTCAAAAGGAAAAGTTTACCTGTGCTTCGGATGCGAAGCCTGCAATGAGCCGCTCGGGGATTGCAGGACGGATTCGCTCGAAGAAATATGGAAAAAACGCTCAGAAAACATTTTTTTCAAAGAAAGGCTCGCAAAAAACATGAAATGCAAAACCTGCAAATATTTTGCTTACTGCAAAGGCGGCTGCATGGCCTCGGCGTACCGGAAATACAAGGATATCCACGCACCGGACGGGCTTTGCAGATATTTTTTAAGCTGGAATTGAATTTTTCCGTTCCGAAAAACCTGCCCTTGCGGGTAGGGTTTTAAGGAACTACAAAATTCAATTCACGCCTAAAAAAGCGAAAAAAGTAAAACAAAACAAAAAACTAACAAAAAATTTCGTTTTTGTGTTTTAAATGATTAGGGTATAACGCGGTTAAGGTATGGAAGCAGTAAAAAACCTGACACATATAAAAAACAACTGGTCAAACTACCACAAATGGGAGCATGAGCAGCGAAAAGGCGATGCCCAAAAAGAGCAAATATTAAAAACCAACCCGCCCAGCGAAAAACAGCTCACCGACGCAAAAAAATACGGCCATACATTAATAAATGCCGTAAATATAATGGATCAGCTCAGCATAAACAAGTCCGAAAACGCAATGGTCGCAATAAACAGCGGTTTTGGAATCTTTGCTTGGCTTGCTGCGGGCGCAGGTACGGGGCTCGGTTATATTTTATCGAAAGTTTTTAAAGGAAAATCGCCAAAAATCGCGGCTTACGCAGGTTATTGCGTTTCGGGAATTCTCGGGGTCGGAATTATTGACTTTATAAGCGCCCACTACGAAAAAATGTCCACGCGCGTTGCCCGTTTTCAGACCAGAAACAAAGAACTGAGCGACCCGAGGAATTTTGTCATCTACACGGATGAACAGCTCGAAAAAGCCGCAAAACTCGCACAAAATATGGACACTCCCGACGACATCACCCAAGATACAACGCTAAAAGAGAGCTTCAACCCGCTAAAAACTTACAAAAAATCCCTTAAAACCATAAAAGAACTGAATGAAAGCTACGAAGATTACCAAGAATGGCATAAAGATTACCTGAAAGCCGAAAAAGAGAAGCAAGAAGTTTTCAAAAACACCGAATACAGCGCAAAAGAGCTCGAAAAAGCCCAAAAAGACAGGGACAAAATCCTCTCGACAATAAAAAAGCTCGAAATGTCATCGAACAACTATGAAATAAATGCCGATTTGGCAATCCATCTTGTGTCGCTGGTATCCGGCGTGATAGGCGTTGTCGGCGGTTTTCTTTTGAGCAGGTCACTGGGCAGACTTGCGGAGAAAAAGGCACTTTCAGGAGCTCTCAAAAAGGGGAATTTCATAGATTATCTGTCAAAAGCCGCAATTCCCGCGGGTGTAATCGGTTCAATTTTGGCAGCGGGGCCGCTGGTTAAGCTTTCCAAGGAATCTTCAAGGCTCGGGCGCTACAAAGCAAAAGAAGAACTGCTTTCTGACGAAAAAAACTTCATCGCCCACTCGGACGAAGAAAAAGCAAAGGTCAAATTCAGCGCAAAAATTGAACAAAAGCCTGAAAAAATGCACAAACAGGTTCTTCAGGACTTCAAGGACATTTTCAAGATGCAAAATGAGTTCCGGGAGTATCAAAATTTCAAAAAAACTCGTCTTGAAGAAGAATTAAAGCTGCAAAAAGCGCTGAAAGAGGTCGAAATCACGCCCGAACAGCTCGAAGACGCAAAAGTCTTTCAAAAGCAGGTATTTACGGCATTTGAAAAGATAGATGACAAGTCCGAAAGCTTTGTCGATGATACAAATGCAGCGCTGAACAGTGCAAAACAGGTGATAGCCGGGGTAATTTGCGCAGCGGCAAACATCATAACGCTTTGCCTTTTCGGCAAAAAACTTTCAAAATACACGCCAAACAAGGAAATTCCGGGCTTTTTCGAGGGGCTGAAACTTTCGAAAAACCTTTCAATGAAAGAATTAACGACAATTTTCATTGCACCGTTCGTTGCGACCAGGCTGATTTTGCTGACAATGGACGCTATCAGCGCAGAAATCAAGAAAAAAGCCTGCAAAATCGGCATTATGAGCGCCATGCAGGAGCTAAACGACCCGAGAAATTTTGTGGTAAAAAATCCTGCGCCCAAAACGCAAGATTTCCAAGAAAAACCGGCTTTCAGCGGGTTTCAGGCGTTTTTACGGTAAAAAACAGTTGAATCATCGTCTTTCAGGCGATTAATATACTTGTAAAGCAGCGCATCCTCCGGAAGATACATAACAACGGGCATTTTGGGGTCAATTCTCATCCCTTTTGCAGTTTTTACCCTGCTTTTTTCAATCTGTTCCAAGTCCGCAGACAACGGTTTGAACCCCCAATACAGATAAAGATTCACCGGTGAATAGCTGTCCGTGCCGAAAGCGATGGCTTTTTGGACGATATTTTTGTCACCGTTCTTTTGGAGCCCTTTTAAAAGCGGAATCGCAACGATTTTGTACGCATCTTTGTAATTTTTCTTGTTAACGATGAAATTCTGGATACAAACAACATCCCCGTCCGGATTTATCTTTTTGTAGCCCAATTCCTGCAATTTTTGCAGCTCGGCAGGGTGATTCAGGGTCGTATAGACGATTTCGGCGATATTTACGTCCTCAATCGCCTCTCTGGCCTGCGGATTTATGCGGCTGATTTGATTTTTTATTTCATCAGAAAGTGAAAAACTCGCATTTCGCACGGCATCAGCGATTTCGGGATGGTTTTTATAAAAATCACTGATTTTTCGCAGCTTTTGCGGGTCATTTTTCACGAGCCTAAAGCACCCGTTCTTGTCATCATTGAGATACAAAAGCAGGCATTTTTCAAAAGCCCTTGTTTTTATGTTAAAAACCTCGGGCAAAGCCGCAACAGTGCCCACAAAAGGCAAATTGCCGCCCGTTTTCAGCGAAAAATCATCCGCAGCCGCAACATGATTTGCACAAAATGCCGGAGAATATTTATAAAATGCGATTTTTGAAATTTTCATAATAAATAATAAACCCTGAAATTCATTTTTTTGCTATTCTGGCAAAAATTCATACACAGCGCACTCCCCGATGTAAATATCCTCCAAAATCGCCCGATTTTCGAGAAAATTGAGCATTTCTGAAATTTCATCGTATCTTGAGTTTGTATAAACGAGTTTTGCTGAGATATTTTTTGCGGTTTCACACAATATCGGGATTTGCGTGGTTTCATTGTCCATATTTGCGGCGCAAAACAGCTTCGGAACGCCATTTTGCTCATAAATCCAGACTAAAATCCTGTCATTGGGACGTTTTAGCAGTTTTAGCTCAAAATTATCGATAATTTCCGCATATTTCAGATACAAATCCCTGATATCGCTCACAACTTCAAAAAGTTCTTCGTTTTCGCCCCAGATGAACGGTTTTTGCTGATGTTTTACGTACTCATGGGAAAATTCCTCAGGTTTTTCGGGCTTTAATGCCTTTACCTCAAACCCCATGCCCGTATATGAGGGAAGATTAAAAAACATCGAGATAAAAAAACGCAATTCGTTGGCTTCTTCGGACTGAAAGTATTTTGAATGCCCGCTCAGGTCGCCGTCCGTTGAAAAAGTGCACAAACAAGGATAAAACGGAAAATTTTCGCGAAAAGGGTTAACAAAATCGTCAACATAGTTAACAAATTCCTCGTTCAAAAACTTAAAATTCATATTTCCGAGCACAATATCGGCCTTTTTGTTAATCATATCCTTTATTCCGCCAATATAGTAGTCATTGTAAAACGCCTCCGCAAGAACCACAAAATAAGACTTGCTTTTTTGGATTTCGTCTTTCAAAACAGCCCACATTTCAAGCTCATCTTCGTTTTTGTCAGGATTTGCGTGAGAATGCGAAATCTGGTTGTGCGCCATATCCGCCCGCAAAAAATCGAAGTTGTATTCGCGCTGAAAATCGTTGATTTTGTCAATAAAATACCGCCAAACCGCTTCTTCAGGGCAGCCTTGAACAGGAAAACCGTTTTTATCGATTTTGTACCATTTGTAAGGCGTAATGCAGCCAAAAATCTTTGATTCGCGGTTTTTAGCCTCAATATCAAAAACAGCCCAGTCCTTTTCGCCGTCAGTTTCGATTTTTTTGAACACAACCGGGCGGCATGGCGCATGTTCGGTTACGGGGAGGGGCTCATAGCCGGATTTTCTTATTTTTCCCATCAAAAACAGGCGGTTTTTGTCCGAGCCATCAGGAAAAAGTATTTTTTCACGCTCCGTTTCCGGCAGCTCAAAAAGGTTTTCGGGCGCATTGACCGATTTTATGATGATTTTTTCAACATCTTTATAAATCTCATTAAAATCCACCTCCGGCGGGAAAAGCTGCGCAGTTCGGTCATCATTTAGCTTTGCCCATTCGAAAAAAGAGGGATTCAGGAGGGTTATTTTTGAAAAATTATCAACATGCGGCAGCGCGTCAAAGCAGACAACTTTCCCCAGCGCATGGAGAATGTTAATCACAAGCTTGAGCTGCTTTTTGGGAGTTTCAAAACCGGCATTTCCAAGGTCTTTATCAAAAAATTCATTGTTGAGCCGCCAGGAATTTTGGACATAAAGGCTTCCGCGGTCGCCTGTTTCCCAAAGCGGCATGATATGAACGCCTTTTTCGGGGAAAGTCAGCGCATACTTGACAATTCCCCAGAAAGTTTTTGCCAGATACGGGTTAATATTTACTATTTTCAGGGTTTTGCACCATTTTGTGTCCTTTTGACCGGCAAGAGGCGACGGGAAAGGGTTTTCAACATTCATCGCCTCATCAAGAAGCTCTTTACCCAGCAAATTTTCAAGCATTTCAAAAGATTGCCCGAATGTTAAATTCAGGCAATCTTTTGGTGTCATTTTGAAGTATTTTTGCTTTAATATTGCCATTCTTCGATGTTATTGCGGTAAAATTCTTCCATTTTCGGCCAATAACCGTCGACTTCACGGCTTTTTTCACTTAATTTGCGTTGAAATTCCGGAATTTCAGACTCGTTTTTTGCAATTCTGAATTTTTCTGATTCAATAACTTGGCGATTATTAGCAAGTTCTTCTTCAGTTTTAATAAGCCTGTCAGCAGAATTCAAGATTTTTTTGTCCAAGCCCTTAATTTCTTCATCCAAACTCTTGATTTCCGTCTTTAAATTTTTGATTTCTTCATTCCGCAACCCTCGATCGTATGGGGTTGCCCACTCGGTTTCCTGTTCGAGTTTTTGGAGTCTGGCCTGATTTCTTGACAGATTTTTCATTTGCAGCTCTTTCCATTGTTTTGCCGCTTTCAGGTTTTCATCAGCAGCGTTTTGTTGCTCTAAAAGGCTCTCAATTGATTTTTCAGCTCTAGCAATAATTATTTTTGCCGGTTTAATTTCATTATGAATTCGCTGCATAATTTGAAAGCGTGCATTATCCCTGTCCATCATTATCAAGCCCACTTCATCAAAGATTTTGAATGCCTCTATCGCTTTTTTCTGTTGAACCCGGGAATCTTCTATTCTTTCCTGGTAAAATCCGATTTTTTGGGTCAAATCATTATATTTTTTCGTATTCAAATCATAATAATAGTCGGATTTTTCCCTGTCAGACGTTACATCCTTTACTTCCCAAGGGAAAAGCTCTTCTTTTTCATCGAGCATTTTTTTATAGTTCACAGATTGCTCATATTCAGGCATAAATGCTTTCAGCTCGCCTTTAAGTTTTTCAAGTTCTTTTCTGTCTGCTTTTTCGCGTCTTACGTAGTATTCAGCGATGGTTTTGAAGTTTTGGCCGTAGTTTACAGCATTTTTGCCCGGCATTTTGTAATTTTCTCTGACTTGTTCCGGTCTGGGGTAGTGCGGGCGGTTGTCATAGACGATAAAATCGTGATCTTTTTTTGTTTGTTCATTGACAGCTTCCTCCGGATCGGCAAAATAAACTCTATTTGTAGTATACCCGTTTCTAGCACGAGTTTCTTCAATACTGGAATCAGCATGGCTGCTCGGACGGGCGCCAATCATAAGTCTTATTGAATGACTATCTTTGCTTCCGGAATAAACATTATTTGGATCCTCAGAGAGAAAATAATATCCCGAAGTCCCTATTTTTTCATACTTAACGAATTCAGTATGCCCTTTGAACGAAATTCCGGAAAGAAATTTGCTTTTTATTGCTTCCGCCGCTTTTTTCGAATGAATAGGCGAAGCTGCGCCCCTTTCAGCGGCGCCAAAGCTGGTTAAATCCTGATTTGTGCGGGGAAAATTGCTTCTAGTTCTTTTTGTGTTCGTGTTGAGTGAGTCGATTTTGTTGATTTTCATTTCTTTCTCCTAAATTTATTTAATATCCTTAAATTCTGCTGCAATCGTTTCGTTTTCTTTTATAAAATCAAAGTTTTCGGAATTTTTTGTCTTTTTTGTTTATCTTTTACCCGATTTTCATCCTGTTAATCAAAATTATCCCCTCCGCTGCGCAAAATCAACGCGTCAGGCGAGCGATATTTCAACCTTTTATCCTTAATCGTCTTTTCAACGAAAAAATACTCAGACGGAACATGTTCTGTTGCCCCCAAAAGCGTCAATTTACCTTTCTCCGAGTCAAAAAACCGAAAAATACCGGGAAAATAGTGATTAAAACCATTCCTGCGTTCTTCAAAAAACCAAAGCGGGCTGTTTTTGCAGATTTCATCTTGAAAAAAGTGCATGTTTGTATCGTCAAAATCGGTATAAATATATGTACGCCCCGATTTGAACCCTGCATGCGCCTGGCTGACATGAGCACCCGCTGATGATACATTCATTAGGAATACCTCGTTGTTAATCATGACAATACTCTGAACAAAAAATTTTTTGTTAGTTTTTTAACAAAAAGTTACAGTTGTAATAGCAAAAACTTCCCTGAGAAAATTTATATTAATAATGGTTTCTGAAATAATGGGAAAATTATGAGAATTGCAGCCGTTCAGGAAAATTTTGCGAAAAAAATTCTTTATAAAATCGCAAAAAGGCTTTTATATTTGCAAAAACAAAACCAAACCTCAAAAGAGACGCACAAAACACAAAAATGACATTGTCAAAAAGCCCTTTGACCAGCCAAAGCACAAAGCGGAAACAAAAGTTGAACAAACTGAACAAAATCTTCAATCAAAACTGAAAAAATCAACAAAATCCCCCAAAAAGCTCTTCTGGCCGCAAGAATTGCCCTGGCAGCGGCGACAGGCGGCAAGAAAATAAAGCGAATGGCGTTTTGGGCAAAAAGGCTGACAGGACAAGGGATTTTTTCAAAAATTTATCGACAAAACCGTAATTTGTCCCTTTTTTAGGGCAAAAATTTTGATTTACACGAAATCATTGCAAAATTCAGCTCAAAAAGTATCACCAAAAATAAAATTGCACTAAATCATCAAAATTGATATATTAGAAAAGCCAGAAAATATCGGAGTTGAAAATGCTGACAATCGACAAAGTCAAAAAAGCGGAACTTTTGCTAAAAGATGTTATCAGAAAAACGGATTTGATATTTGCGCCGGATTTGTTAAAAAACGGCGAAATATATCTAAAATCCGAGAATTTGCAAAAAACCGGCTCGTTTAAAATCCGCGGGGCTTATGCCAAAATCGCGCAGCTTTCAGATGAACAGAAGAAAAAAGGCATTATCGCCTGCTCCGCTGGAAACCATGCGCAGGGAGTGGCGCTTGCGGCGCAAAAAAACGGGATTGTGTCAAAAATTTTCATCCCGAGCACGGCACCGATTTCAAAAATCGAGGCAACAAAAAGCTACGGCGCGCAAATCTGCCTGGTTGACGGGGTTTATGACGATGCTTACAACGAAGCGGTGAAATGCAAGCAGGAAACCGGCGCAGAATTCATTCATCCGTTCGACGATATTGAAGTAATCGCAGGCCAAGGCACAATCGCGCTCGAAGTTCTTGAACAGTTGCCCGAAGTCGAGGCAATAATCGTACCAATCGGCGGCGGCGGGCTGATTTCAGGGATTGCATACACAATAAAAATGCTAAAACCCGACTGCAAAATCTACGGCGTGCAGGCGGCAGGCGCAGGGAGCATGTACAAGTCGATTGAGAACCACAAAAGGACGGAATTGCCCGCAGTTCACACTTTTGCGGACGGAACCGCGGTAAAAATGCCCGGGGAGAATACTTTTGCGCTCTGTGAAAAATATGTCGATGAAATCGTAACAGTTACGGATGATGAAATCGCTACGGCTGTTTTGGCACTGATGGAACGCCAAAAACTCGTCGCAGAAGGCGCAGGAGCGCTGAGCGTTGCGGCTGCAATGTTCAAAAAAGTACCGATTGAAGGCAAAAAGACCGTTTGTATCGTTTCGGGCGGAAATATCGACGTAAACATCCTTTCTCGCGTAATAAACAGGGGGCTTTTGAAAGCCGGACGAATTGCCGATTTAACGATCGAAATGCTTGACAAACCCGGCCAGTTAAAAGAGGTTTCGAGGATTATTGCTGATTTAGGCGCAAACGTAATCCGCGTCCGTCACAATCAGGGCGGCGAAAACACCGATATTAACGATTGTTACCTGAAAATATCAATGGAAACCAGGAATCTGCGCCATTTGTGCGAGATTAAAAAGGCACTTTGCGCCGCAGGGTACAAATTAACTGATGAAAAATAGCGCTAAATTGTCACCTTGAACTTGTTTCATGGGGTTTTCCGCAGAAAACACAACTTTTAAACAAGTTCACAACGACAAAATAAAAGAAAGGCAAATTATGAACAAAATTATACTTACAGAATCAGCTCCCGCGCCAATAGGGCCCTATTCTCAGGCCATTTTGGCCGGAAATACGCTCTATTGCTCCGGACAAATCGCGCTGGACGCCCAAACAGGCGAGTTTTTAAACGGCACAATCGAAGAACAAACCGAAAAATGCTGCAAAAACATTGCAGAAGTGCTCAAAGCAGCCGGGTTCGGGTTTGAGGACGTTGTCAAAACGACCTGTTTTCTCGCAAATATGAGCGATTTTGCGGCATTCAACGGGGTTTACGGCAAATATTTTACCTCAAAACCCGCTCGTTCGTGCGTTGCAGTCAAAGAATTGCCTAAAAACGGCCTCGTGGAAATAGAAGTCATCGCCGTAAAGCAGCAGTAAACGCAAAATTATGCAAATTTATTTTATAAATTCCGATACGTTTTTAAAAAACGCCGATTCCGGATTTCTTGATGAATATTTGGAGGGGCGCGAATTTAAGTGCGAAAAAAGACGAATTGAATTTGGGCTCGGGCGTTTTCTGCTGAAATATGTCCTAAAAACGCAATATGGAATCAAAAATCCGCAAATTATCCTAAAAAACAAAAAACCGTCGCTCGAAAACGACGAAATTCAGTTCAGCCTTTCGCACACAAGGAACATCGTGCTTGCTGCGTTCGACGAAATGCCTGTCGGCGCGGATATTGAGGTTATGAAAGAGCGGAATTTCGATATGATTTACCGTTTTTGGAAAAAAACGCCAAAATCCGTCGACAAAACCGAATTTTACAGGGAATGGACGCAATATGAAGCAAAAATCAAGCTTCAACAGGAAAGTTTGGCGAATTTTAACGCTGAAATGTTTGATAATTTGATGCTCGGCATTTGCTCGGCAAATCCGGAGGCGATTTTGCCGAGATTGGAAATCTTTGAGCTCAATCCCCCGCAAAACGCGCCTAGCGTGAATAAATATCCTCTTTCTTCACTGAAAAATCCTCAGGTTTGTAGTTTTTGAGGCAGTTAACGGCTTCTTCGGGCGTATTCGCAACGAAATAGAGGTTTTGGGCCTTTTTATTTGCAAATTTTTGCTCGATTATGACCTCAAAAAACTCAAGAAGTTTGTCATAAAACCCGTTCGTATTGAGGATTACGACAGCTTTTTGGTTGTATCCGAGCTGTTTTTGCACAATCATCTCAGAAAGCTCCTCCAGCGTGCCAAATCCGCCCGGAAGCGCTATCAGAGCGTCAGAAAGCTTGTCCATTTTTTCTTTTCTTGTGCGCATGCAGGGCGTAACGTGGAATTCGTCGCAATATTCGGAAAAAACGTCCATTTCCCGCAATTTTTCGGGCATTACCCCCGTTAATTTTCCGCCGTTTTCCTTAACTTCGCCTGCGCACGCCCACATCAGCCCCAGACAGCTCCCGCCGTAAACAACGTCAAAACCGTTCTCGGCAAGCAGTTTTCCGAGCTTTTTTGCGTCTTTATAATAGATTTCTTCAAGAAAATTGCACGAAGAAGCAAATATGCATACATTTTTTATC
The DNA here is from genome assembly GCA_944322685.1 of Candidatus Gastranaerophilales bacterium. Lineage (GTDB taxonomy): Bacteria > Cyanobacteriota > Vampirovibrionia > Gastranaerophilales > Gastranaerophilaceae > Spyradomonas. Next base: position 12,982 of record CALUPP010000030.1, on the reverse strand, counting down.
ATAATTTCAGTATATTAGAAAAATTTCGGATTGTAAAAATTAGTCCTGCGACAAGATAAGGAAATACTATTTTTTCGTGCCGAAAAAACCGCCCTTACGGGTAGGGTTTTAAGGCACTACAAAATAACATTTCCTTATCTTGCCAAGACCTGTGATATAATCAAACAAAAAAGATTTAAAAAGGGTTAAAAATGACAAAAATAAATTTTACAAAAATGCAGGGGCTCGGAAACGACTTTATCCTGCTCGAAAAGAGCGAATATGACAAAGTGAGCGAAAAATTTCCCCAGGCAGCGGTAAAACTCTGCGACAGAAACTTTGGAATAGGCGCGGACGGGATTTTTGTGCCCGTGGAATCAGAAAAGGCCGATTTGGGCTGGCTTTTCTTCCAATCTGACGGTTCAACCGCCCAGATGTGCGGAAACGGGATGAGATGTTTTGCAAAATTCGTCTATGACAAAAAAATCGTGAACAAAAAGGCTTTTAGCGTGGAAACCCTTGCCGGAATAATCGTTCCCGAGGTTCTGGAGGACGGAAAAGTAAAAGTGAACATGTCAAAACCCGTTCTCACGCCCGAAAAAATCCCGTTTAAGGGCCAAAACAACATAAACGGCAAAATCTCGACCTTGGGGCGCGAATTCACCGTAAACGCGGTCAGCATGGGCAATCCGCATTGCGTAATTTTCACAAAAGGCGACGCAAAAGCCGAAGCGCGGGAATTTGGCGATGCGCTTGAGCACCACGAACTTTTCCCCGAAAAAACGAACGTTGAATTCGTCAAAATCATCTCCCCGCAAGAAATAAGCGTCGATGTTTGGGAGCGCGGCTGCGGAATTACGCTCGCATGCGGAACAGGAGCCTGCGCAAGCGTTGTGGCTGCGATTTTGAACGGATTTTGCGAAGAAAAAGTCAAAGTTAACCTCCCTGGCGGCGAACTTACCATTGAATGGGCGGGCAATTTACAAAATCCTGATTTTGACGTATTTATGACAGGTGATGCGCAGTACGTTTTTGAAGGAACAATTGACGTTTAATGGCTTTACTCGCGGTAAAAAATTTGAATATCGGGTTCAATTTTCTGGACGGTTTTGCTCAGGCGGTTCATGATGTGGCGTTTGAGCTTGAAAAAGGGGAAACTCTTGCCATTGTAGGCGAATCGGGGAGCGGAAAAACGCTTTCATCGATGGCCGTTTTGAATCTTTTGCCGGAAAATTCCGTTGTAACAGGCGGAATTGTGGAGTTTGAGGGGCAAAACCTCTTAGAATTGCCCCAAAAATCAATGCAAAAAATCCGCGGGCGAAAAATCGCCCTCATTCCTCAAGATCCGATGACCTCGCTCGACCCTTTGTATACAATCGGCGACCAACTTTTGGAGGTAATCGAAATCCATCAGGGCAAAAAAGGCAAAGAAGCCCGGGAAATTGCGGTACAGGCGCTTGAGCGGGTAAAAATCCCCGACGCTCGCGAAAAACTCAACGCATATCCGCATGAATTTTCCGGCGGGATGAAACAGCGCGTTATTATTGCAATTGCGCTGGCCTGCAAAGCGCAGATTATCATCGCGGATGAGCCGACAACGGCGCTTGATGTTACTGTTCAGGCGCAAATTATGGAAATTCTTCGCGAAATTAAGAAAAATTTCGGGTTATCAATAATTCTCATAACGCATGACATGGGGATTGTCGCCCAAAATGCCGATAAAATCGCGGTTATGTACGCAGGGCACATCGTTGAGTCCGCCTCTAAAGACGAACTATTCAAAAACCCGAAACATCCTTACACAAAGGCGCTTTTAAAGGTAATTTTGGACATAAATTCGGATACTGTCGAAACAATCGAGGGCCAGCCGCCCTCCATCACCGACAAAATCGCAGGATGCCCGTTTGCGCCCCGCTGCAAAAGCTGTATGGAAATTTGCACAAAAACTTACCCCGAAACAAGGCTTTTTTCGGACGGCTCAACGGTTCAGTGCCATTTGTTCGACGAAATCAATCAATAAGTGAAATATCTGTCAAAATCCACGTCGTCAAAGCTGCACAAAAGCCTGAAAACATCGTCATCTTCGTCCATTCTTTGAAAATTAAATTCGTCAAATTTCCAAAGTTTCGGATTTATGCCCCTGACGCGGATAATCCCCTTATCAAACAAGATTTTGAGCTTTCTTTTTACGGTTTCAATGGGCATATCGAGCAATTTTGAAAGCTCAACCGCCGAAATCCCGTCCTTGTGCGAATATTTCTCCGGAGTGAGGAACATCAGCTCAAGTCCTACACGTTTTAGCTCTTTATCTTCCTGTTCGACGTCATATATCTCCATTTTTCCATAATACGGCAGAAAAAAACAAATGAGTAGGTACTTTTGATGGATTTTTATGATTTTATTCAAAATTATATTCATTATAATTGTTACAACTTTTGTTAGAGATTTACAAAAAATTACCGGCATTTATTGCTTTTGTCAAAAGCCGAGCGGATTCGTAAAAATTTATCGGACGAAAAAACGGAAAATATCTACGAATTTTCAAAATTTCTTTATGTTTTGAACACAGGATTCAACGCTGAGAGCCTAAACGACGTTAATTATATGGATTTTGAGGACGTTATTAACACGATAAATGCCCATTATAAGGCTTGAAGAATTAATTATAGAAAATCACCGTTCTTTGTGATAATTTATAAACATAAATTAGAGAAAGAGGCTTTTTTCAGATGAAAACTATAAACTATGCGGATTTGCCGACTACTTATGACGCGAATTCTACGGAATCGGAAATTTATAAATTTTGGGAAGAAAACGAATGCTTTAAGGCTGATGCAAAGTCTAAAAAACCGCCTTATTCAATAGTCATCCCGCCCCCGAACGTCACCGGCATACTGCATATGGGTCATGCAATCGACGAAACATTGCAGGATTTGCTCATCCGCTACCACAGAATGTCAGGATATGAGGCTTTATGGGTTCCCGGCACCGACCATGCGGGAATTGCCACTCAAAACGTCGTCGAGAAGAAATTGCGCGAAAAAGGCCAAAACCGCCACCAGCTCGGCCGTGAAAAGTTCCTTGAACTCACCTGGAAATGGGCAAATGAACACAAAGGCGCCATTCTTGACCAATGCAAACGCCTAGGAGCCTCGTTTGACCGCACAAGAGAGAGATTTACCCTCGACAAAGGCTGTTCCGACGCGGTTAAAGAGGTTTTCGTAAAATTATACGAAAAAGGCCTGATTTACAAAGGCGCATACATCGTAAACTGGTGCCCGCGCTGCCAATCGGCGATTTCTGACGTCGAAACCGAATACGAAACCGAAGCAGGGCATCTTTGGGAAATTTCTTATTCGCTGAAAGACGAACCCGGCGCAATTGTTATCGCCACAACCCGTCCTGAAACAATGTTCGGCGATGCTGCGATTGCGGTCAACCCGACTGACTACAAATACAAAGATTTAATCGGAAAAACCGTTGTTATTCCGCTCACCGGCCGCGAAATTCCCATCATCGCTGATGAATATGTTGATAAAAAATTCGGAACAGGCGCTTTAAAAATCACTCCGGCGCACGATCCGAACGATTATGAAATCGGAAAACGCCACAACCTCAAACCCATCTGGGTTATCGACGGCGAAGGCAAAATGAAAGCCTGCGCGGAAGTTCCAGCCGAGCTTCACGGGCTCGACCGCTACGAAGCACGCGAAAAAACCGTTGCAATGCTCCGTTATCACAACGATTTGATTAAAATCACCGACCACGAGCACAATGTCGGCAAATGCCAACGATGCCATACAACAATTGAGCCGCTGCTTTCCGAACAGTGGTTTGTAAAGATGGAACCGCTCGCAAAAAGGGCAATTGAGGCGATTGACAAAGGCGAAATTAAATTTGTGCCCGAAAGATGGACAAAAAACTACCTCGGCTGGATGGAAAACATCCGTGACTGGTGCATTTCACGCCAATTGTGGTGGGGACACCAAATTCCGGCCTATTATCACAACGAAACCGGCGAAATGGTCGTTGCAAAAGAAAATCCCGACCCGTCAAAATACACGCAGGAAACTGACGTGCTCGACACGTGGTTTTCTTCGGGGTTGTGGCCCTTTTCGACAATGGGCTGGCCGAATACCGATTCTGAGGACTTTAAAAAGTTCTATCCGACCTCAGTTTTGGTCACGGGCTTTGATATTATCTTTTTCTGGGTTGCCAGAATGATTACGATGGGCTACGAATTCACAGGAAAAGCACCGTTCCCGACAGTTTACATTCATGGCCTGATTCGCGATGAATTCGGCCAAAAAATGTCGAAATCCAAAGGAAACACAATCGATCCGGTCGGAATTATCGACAAATACGGCTGCGACGCGCTCAGATTTACCCTGACATCGCTTTGCACGTACGGCGGACAGGATATTAAGGTCAGCGACGAAAAATTCGAATACGGAAGAAACTTTGCGAACAAAATTTGGAACGCATCGCGCTTTGTTTTGATGAATCTTGAGGGCGTTGACGACAAACCAATCGAAAAATCAGAGCTGACAATCGCTGACAAGTGGATTCTTCACAAACTCAATGCCACAGCAAAAGAAGTCAACGAAAATATCAAAAATTACCGAATCGGCGAGACTTCGCATATTCTTTATGACTTTTTCTGGAACGATTATTGCGATTGGTACGTCGAAATCGCAAAAATCCAGCTTCGCGATGAAAAAATCAAGCTCAACACGCAGCGGGTTCTTCGCTATGTGCTCGATATGACGCTTCGAATGCTCCATCCGATTATGCCGTTCATCACGGAAAGCATCTGGCAGATGATTCCGGGTGAAAAAGAGGAAATCGCGATTATGAAAAGCGCATTTCCGACTTTCAGCGCCGATTTTGAATATCCAGCCGAAAACGAAGAAATGGAGCTCGTTTTTGAAACGATTAAATCGCTCAGAAACGTCCGCCAGAGCTTGAATATACCGGTTTCAACGCAGATGGATATCGAAATCAGAGCAACAGAAAAGGAAAAACCCGTTTTTGAGGCAGTTATTCCTTATTTACAGCGGCTCGCCAGGGTTCAGGAGGTAATTTTTGAAGCTGAAAACGCGCCTGTACCGAAAAAATCGGCGTCTGCGGTTGTCGGAAATTCAAAAATCATCATTCCGCTTGCCGGATTGATAGATATTGACGAAGAAATCGCCCGCCAGAACAAAAAGCTCGAAAAAATCAACAAAGAAAAGGGCAGCCTTGAGGGCCGCATCAAAAACGAAAAATTCGTTGCGAACGCGCCAAAAGAGGTTGTTGAAGAAACAAAAGCGAAAATCGCCGAGCTTCAGGTTCAGGCTGATGCGATTTCCGGATTGATTTCATCGTTAAAAGGATAAAATTTGCTTAAAAACAGCAAGGTATGTTCATAATTTTGGAGTTGGACAGGCTTTTCCGCCTTTATGCCCATAAATCTTGAAATTAACTCGTTGTTTTTAAATTCTAAAGTAAAAAGTTCCTGAATATGTTAAAATTTAAGACCGCAAAAGCTGTTTTAGCACGTTAAGGTCTAGAATTTCAGCTTATTTAAGCCTGCAAATGTATAATTTAAAAATTACCTCCGCAAAAAACTATCCGAGGCGGTGAAACCACCATCCGAGGCCGCCATGGTTGTCGCCGCAGCCCCATCCGCCGAACATTCCGTTAAGAAAACCGAGAATACTGAAGCTTTGGCCGACGATATTGCCGATATTCCACCATTTTGAAGCTCCGGTATTCGCAGCTATTGTCGTTCTGCCCATTCCCAAAGTATTGCCGTAACCTAAAATATTTCCAAATCCCATTCCGAGGTCAACGTTGGCGTAAATTCCCGAATTTGCGCCGGCCCCTGTATTGCCCAAAAAGCTTATTGTGTTATTGTTCTTTTTTTCCGGTCCTTCAATGTTTACGGTCGTTCTTTCAGACGGAACGCCCGTTCCCCAGAAGCTTCCGCCCATAAAAGAGGAAACAAACGACTGCGCCTGGCGTGAAATATCCGTAAATTCCGTAGTTACAGCTGAGGATGCGCCTGTGTTTGCAACATAAACATTTTTATCGGCCGCATCGCCCAATTCCATTCCAAAATACTCTTTTGCACGGCTTGCCATTGAGGTTCTGATTGTTTTTGAGCCGTTATTTAAGATTTTTTGCTCCTCAGCGGTTAAAGTTTGGCCCTCAAGGTATTTTTTCGTAACTTCTTTGAGTTTTTCATCGCTGATATTTGTTCCCCCGACAGAATCCGCAAGGTCAGCTTCGGATTTTTCAGTGATAACGCCGTCTTGAGCCATATTGTTAGGGTCGTCCATCGTGTCAGCTTCTTTTAAGAAGTAAGAAAATTCATCAATCGAAATCGTTCCGTCGCCGTTGGTATCCAAATTTTCAGCAAAAAGATTACCGCTTCGCTGGGCAGCCAGCGGATTTGACTGCACCCAGTCATTTCCCATATCTGCGACCTCTTTTTGGGTAAATTCAGCTACGGTAATATTTTTATCGTTATTTGCATCATATTTTGCCAGAATACTTTCGGCATATTTTGCATAGGCGTAGTTTTTTTCCTCCGCCGTCATATTATCAATAAAAATAGAAACGGAAAAATCGCCCGGTGTAACCGAGGAGCTTTGTTTCAGCTGCTCGCTGCGGTCGGTTTTGGCTTTTACAGCCGCTTGAACCTTTGCATCGATTAATTTTTGTCTGTCTGCGCTGATTCCGCTCATTATCTCTCCGTTTATTGCTAAAATAATATCTCTCATATATATAAAAACAATATATCCTTAAAAATTGCATGAAAAACGATGGTTTTGTAAAAATTTGTTAAGAAAACAGAAAAATAACAAAAAAATATTAAAGTTATAAACAAAGCCTGCCGATAAATAAAATACATGAAAAAAGGCGTAGGAATATGAAATCAAATCTCTTCTCCAACAACGATCAAAACTTTCCCCAAATAAATATGAAACTGCCGCATATCCGCCAGAATATGCCACGCATCAAAATGTCAGATGACGAGCTCTTATTCGACATAGAAGGCAAAGAAATTACGATGACAGAGGTCGCAGACAAAGTCTCCACGCTGTTTTTGCAGTTTTAATTTACATTTCTCAACAATAAAAGCACCGCAAGAAACTTTCTTGGGGTGTTTTCGTCTTTTCCAGCAGCAAAGAAAATAACAAAAAATAGTAACACAGAGAATATATCACGGTTTTTTATGGTATTATGTTGGACAGAAGAATAAGAGGTAGAGTTTTGAAAAATTTTATTAAAAAATACAGTTTTTTGATTTTGCTTGCTATTAGCATATTTACGGTAACAATAATGGCAAATGCGGTATTTGCCTACACCCCGCAGCAGCTTTATGAGCAGGTGTGGAAGCTCGTAAACACAAAATACGTTGATCAGACCAATAATGAGCAAAATTGGGAACGCTGGCGCCACAAATATGACCAGTGCATAAAAACCGATGAGGATGCGTATGTCGCTATCCAGACAATGCTCGCCAGCCTAAACGATCCATACACAAAATTCCTTGACCCGAAAGAATTTGAAGATGAAACGAGCTCAATTAAGGGTTCTTTGAAAGGTATCGGCGTTCAAATCGGCGTTCGTGACGGAAAATTGCTCATAATCGCGCCTATTGAAGACACACCGGGCGAAAGAGCCGGACTTCTTGCCGAAGACGAGATTTTGGAAATCGACGGCAAGTCAACAAAGGGCATAACCGTCGATAAAGCAGCCGACCAGATAAGAGGCGAAGAAGGCACATACGTTACGCTGCTGATTAAACGCAAAAATCAGGAAAATAAGCTCTACAAAATTCAACGCGCCGAAATCGAGCTCAAATCGGTTTCCACAAAGCTCCCGACTGAAAGCGTAAAGCTTGCTGACAGCATCGGTTACATCAGATTAAGCTCTTTTATCAGCAAAAACGCATCAGTAGAGTTTGAAAATGCGCTAAACGGCTACAAAGACAAAAAAGGGTTGATTATTGACCTGCGCTCCAACCCGGGCGGGCTTTTGAGCAACGCAATCATCATTTCCGACATGTTTTTGAACGGAGGCGTGATTGTCAGCACAGTTGACCGCGACGGCTACAAAGAAACAATGAGAGCGGCAAAAAACAACGTTACGGACAAACCGATTGTCATACTAATCAACAAAGGAAGCGCTTCTGCGAGCGAAATCTTCTCAGGTGCGATGAAAGATAACAAACGCGCGGTGCTTGTGGGTGAAAACTCATTCGGAAAAGGGCTTGTACAAGAAGTTAACAAGCTTATGGGCGGAAGCGGCGCAAATATTACCATCCAAAAATACCTGACGCCCAATGGAACGGACATTAACAAAAAAGGTATTGCTCCGGATGTTGTGGTTGAGCTCACCGAGCAGGATGTCAAAGACAAATACGACCGCCAGCTCCAAAAGGCAAACGACGTGCTTCTTGAGATGATTAACAAACAGCTGATGGTTCTAAAATAACAAAAGGGGTGAAATTCACCCCTTTTTTAATACGCTTTTTCCGCGGCAATGGCTTTCCTTGGCTGCGGCGACGTATTTTTAACGTATTGCACATCCTTTTTTTTGATGATTGAGTGCTGAATTTTCTCTTTTATGGGCTCAGAATAATGCGCAAACTCCGCAGCCCCGAACAAGACCAACCCGGCAAGGATAGCTGCCTTTATAAAGCGCTGTCTGCGCCATGTTGTGCCTTCCTGGTGAAAATCTGCAATAATTTGCTTTGAAAAATCAACATCGAGCGAATCTTTGACCTTTTCAAAAGAGTTATGCAAATATTTTTGCATTATATATGCATTTTTCAGCTCTTTTTGGGCAATTCTGGATTTCATAAGGTATTTTCTAAACTCAAATCCCTCCTCCCCGGCGAGCTCATTATCGATATAAGGAGAAAGGTTTTTTTTGAATTTTTCGTATTCTCTGATGCTGAAAGCCGTCCGTTTTTGGCGGATAAGCGCCATTTCCATCACCTTTTTATAAGAATCTTTCAAACTGTTTATCAAATTTCGCAAATAAATGAATTTTTTATAACATTCAGGGCACATGGCAATATGTTCCTCGATAAAAGCCCGCTCCTGCGGGGTTACTTTGTTGTCTATATACTGTGAAAGCAGCGCAGATACTTTTTTACAGGTTCTGTCTTCTGTCATTTTTACTCCTCAGGCAATATAGCCCTTTAAATACTCTTGAAGCTTGTTTCTGGCGCGGGCAATACGTGATTTTACGGTTCCGACGCTGGTGTTTGTAATTGTTGCGATTTCTTCGTACGACAACCCCTGAAATTCCCGCAAAACTATGGCCAGCCTGAAAGAATCCGGAAGTTTTCTCACAGAATCTTCAATAATATCGTTCAATTCTCCGCCCAGAGTGGTTTCTTCAGGGTTGTTGCAGCGCGCAGGGAGCTCAACAACGTTGCAGTTCTCGTTTTCATTGTTTTTATTGTCGATTGATACGGTTTGGCAGCTTCGATTTTTTCTTCTCAGGTAATCGTAGAACAGATTTGTGACTATTTGATTGAGCCAGCTCTTAAATTTCTTCGGTTCGCGGAGATTTTTTATGTTTTTTGACATTTTAACGAGCGCTTCTTGCGTCAAATCAAGAATATCCGCACAATCCTTGCTCAGATAATAAAAAGAAGCATAAATAGTGTTTTGATAACGCTTAATCAGCTCCTCAACAGCTAAAACATCATCAGACTGGGCTTTTTCAACAAGTTCCTCCGTCGTCAGGTTTTTATACTTCTTTTTATTCAGCGAAATCAACGCATTTCCCCCTTTTTACTAAGCCCGCAGCCGTCGAACGGCTATGATTATATAAATTAAATGAATCCCAAATAATTTAGAATGACCTTTTTTACATAATCATCCGGGGAATATATAAACAATGAAAAAACAAGACTTTTGGTTACCCAATATAGCCTTATCGGGCAATATATTTTAATTTGAAAAGATATTATAAGTGTAGTAGTTACACTTTGTGTAGTAATTTAAAAGGATGGATAAACATGAGAATTTTTTCTGCAAACAAGAACGAAACCGGGATTATTATAAGCGATTCCAAATCAGTAGAATCAGCATTAAAGTTTACGCTAAAAAGATACCTCGAAACGGTCAGCGAAATCAAAAATCTTCCCTCCGAACTAGAATATCCGGCTGCGGATTATGCTTTTTCTTATGTAAAATACGAATAGAGAACAAAAAGAGCCGTTTTTCCGGCTCTTTGATTTGGTGAATCCCAAATCTCCTCCCAAAGTCATTAATCTCTAATTCGTCTAATTTTTGTTAAGTCTATTAAACCATTATAACGCTGATTTGTGAATACTTTTGGTGGAATTTATTTGTAAACAAAAATTTACGTTCATGTCAAAACCAATAGGCATCATGGTTTCCCATGTTTTGGCACATGTAACATTTCGTAATATTTTATGCGTTTTGTTTTTCATTTATAAAGTACGTAACAACCGCAGCAATCAGCAAAACAGCCGCCCCGACTACAAAAGTGTACTCCCAGTGGTAATTTATGCCCAAAGGTGTTTTAAATACACATTTTGAAATAAACCAGGCAAGCACCGTACAGACAAGAACCTGCGGGCCGGCAATAAAGATGTTAAATATGCCCATTACTGCGCCCTCTGAGCCTTTTTGGATGTACTCGGACAACATTGCAAACGGCAGAGAGAGAATACTTGCCCAGCCGATACCGGCAAGCGCCATAAGAAGCATTATTGCCTTAGAATTTGTCGTAAATGCCATCAAAATGTATGCCAAGGCCATGCTCGCAATCGCAAACATGTGCACTTTTTTGTTTCCGAACTTTGTCGACAATATTCCGATAGGAATCGACACGAGAAAGCATATTAAATTAAAAATTGCAAAGCAAATTGAAGAAAAATTCGTGGCTTGTGCGTTCAAATCAGCATACTTTGCGGCCACTGCATCGCTGACTGACGACAAATCGGGTATTCCATACACCGTATGGATTGAAAACTGCGTAAAGAAGATAAACATGCTCATCACGCCAATCCAGGTGAAAAATTGCACAAAACAAATCTTGAAAACCTCAGGTGACGATTTAAAAAACGTTTTTAAGTCATCAATAAAAGAACTTTTTTCTTGTTTTTCATCATTCTCGCCAATCGGTTTTGAATTTTCCTGAAAAGTAATGCATGTCCAAATCATTGCGAGCGAAAAAGCAAGAGCAGCCATCACAAACTGTGCATTTACCGACATCTGGTAATCAAATGCCCATTTTAACGCAGGAGCGGTTCCGGCAGCGATTACAGAGCCCAAACCAATGGCAAAACTGAGGTAGGAATTCGCGATTGCATGCTGTTCGGGGACAATATTATCAGGAATTAACGCTCTGTATGGGCCTTGTGCCGCATTTATGCAAGCATCGATAATCCATATCATAACCGCAGCAACCAACAGTCCGCCCACGGCAGGAAGCGCAAAGTGAAGCTTATTAGCGATGAATTGGGCGATAGTTTCGGAATTTGGAAACGCCCAAAGCGCAAAACTTGCCAAAATAGCGCCCAAAAGCAGATAAGGACGTCTTTTTCCGAACGGAGTATGCGTACTGTCGCTCAATGCCCCGATTATCGGCTGCACAACCATGCCTGTGACCGGCCCGGCAAGCCATATAAGCCCAAATATAAATGGCGACGCACCCAAGCCCTCCGTAACAGGCCCTGACAATATTATTCTCATCTGCCAGGCAAATTGCAGGCCAAAAAATCCCAGACAAAAATTCAATAGTTGAATCGTATTGAGTTTGCGCAGACTCACTTCGTTCATTTCCCCTCCACTCGTATCTTCCTACTTAAAAATTATATAAGAAAAGGAAATTTTCTACAAACTGAAATTATCAAAATCAAATTGTTAGAAATGTTATATTTTGTGGGTGGGCAGCATAAAAATTTATGCGATTTTGGGAATTTACATATTTTATAGCAGTGAAACAAAATAAAAATACCCTGGATTGGATTCGAACCAATGACCTACCGCTTAGAAGGCGGTTGCTCTATCCAGCTGAGCTACCAAGGCATTAAGCTAAATTCAGTTTATATTTTATTTATAGCATATAAATTTTTTCTTGCAAGTCAAAGAAAAGCTGACAAATATCAATCTTTCCCCGCCTGAAATCACAGCAAATATAAAAAATAATGCAAATTGCAGTACAAATTATCAAAAATAGGCACAAAATCCTTACAAAATACATAAAAATTCTTTTGCTTTACATTTTTATTTTTTTTTATTAACATATTCTTATCCAATTGAATCGAGGAAGAGTGCCAGAGCGGTTGATTGGAGCAGTCTTGAAAACTGTCGTACGTTTGTAGCGTACCGTGGGTTCGAATCCCACCTCTTCCTTTTTTAAAGAGCCCGAAAGGGCTCTTTTTAGTGCGTTTCTGTATTGAAGTGAGTGTTTTGCGTAGGACAGATGGTGCGATTATTTCGGGCAATCGGCTTGTGTTGCGGATTTCGTGGGTCGGAAATAATCAAACCATGTGAACCGTAATTACTCTTTTTACTCTTTTTCTACTCACTTTAAAATTTTATTTTTCAAAAAAATCACCTTATATTCACTCAACAAACCAATTTTACTCCTGAGAAATTAAAGAGTATTTTGAATTTGTCGGTTTAGTAGAATAGTACTAAAAAGGGGAAATCGCAAATAGCAGCCTAAATGTCATGTTTCCCGAGAGAGCAAGCTTTATTTACTTACATTCTATATATTTGGACCTTTTAGAAACCTATATAATTCCATAACCTCTTTATCAAAAACTTGACCATTTGCCAATCCAGCCCCGACTTCTGCTACAAACTCCAATGGTTGTTGTGCTGCATAACCGGAGACTTTTAAAGCCGTATCTTGAATAACTTTGTTATTACACCATTCTGTTATTTTTGCTTCACTGCTCAATTCTTGTAACAATTTTGGTGATAAATTAAGACTATGAAGAGAATGTATAGCTTCA
>CALUPP010000029.1 GCA_944322685.1 Candidatus Gastranaerophilales bacterium | reverse complement strand
TGCGCTTCAAATGTTGCAGAAAGATTTCTGCCGGCAAAGTAAAGATTTTTATATTGCGCGGATTTCAAGCTTTCAATCGGTAAAAAGTAGTCATTTACCGCTTTTTCGAGCGTAGATGAGTCTTTTTGGTACGCATGAATGTCAATCGGGTAGCTGGCATGCAAAACGTTGTTTGTAAATGATTTTGAGTCTGCCATATCGTCTTTTGAGTAAATATATTGTCCTGCATAACGTGATGATTCACGAATCCCCGCCATATCTGCGATATTCGAGATATACGCTGACTCAAAGCCCTTAAAATACTTCTTTACAAGCTTTGATATACGCAAAATCCGCTCCCTGCCGTCGATTACAGCAAAAGACAGGTCATAAGGCGAGTCGGGATTGAGTTCTCGTTCTGAGAGTATCCTCGGACAGTTAAAAGTGAGGGTTCCGGGCATTCCGGCAACCGAAAACACCTGAAAATAGGCACTGTCACCCTCATTTATGACACCATCTTGTATGCCTTGCTCAAAAATAGGCCTTAAGGCCCAATTTTTCGACTTGTCCCAGGTGTAGGCCGTCGACATGTGATACTCTCCGTCAATTTCCGCGCAAGTTGTGACATCTCTGTCCGAATCAAGCTGCATAATCCAATCGCAAAATTTTTTCATATCAATACCTGACATGTTAAATCGCAGCGTCATTGACTGTTCATTTTTTTTGTCGGTTAAAAATTTATGATTTAAAATTTTCCCCAACTTCGAATTTCCTGTTGAGTCCACAAAATAATTCGATTCGATATATAGCGATAACATTCCATTGGAAATTTCAATTTTATTTATGTTATCATCACAACAATTTGCACCAACAACATCACATCCGAACAAAATTTCACACCCAGCGTCCGTAAGCATTTTATCGAGGACAATTTTTGCGATTTCGGGGTTGAACCAGCCTTTGTTTCCGTCGGAATAAGTTATCTGCGCGCCATATTCATGCATTTTTGCACAAAAATCATTGTAAAAGTCACAATTTATGTTTTGAGTGTCTGATTTCATCGCAGGGAGAACCAGCGCAGAGGTTATCGAGCCGCCAAGGTGGATATTTTTTTCTACAATGAGCGTTTTTAAGCCTTTTTTTGCCGAAATATATCCGGCAGCGCAGCCGGCAGTACCCCCGCCGCAGATTACAACGTCATACATGATTTTTCCTTTTTATTTTTGTGTGATTTTATATACGAGCTTGAGGATTGAAGCTTAAGACGCGTTTTCTTTAAATTATAACGCTCCAAAATGGTTTTTGCATCCCACTCAAGCTCGGGGTCGTTAAAAGTTATGCCCGCATTTGTTTTTAACAGCCCGAGGTCAAACACATCGAGCGGCTGTGAAATAAAATTGCTGTTTTTCGATGCGACAGTGCCGCTTGGGCGATTCTTTTTATCGAAAGTCTTTCCGACAAAGAACCCGGCAGCCAGCATTGCGTTTCTAACCGCCGCAGAATTTGAATATGTAACGATTAAAGAATCATCGGACATAATTTTATATAGCTGTTTGAAAAATTCCTCCGACCATAAGGTAGGCAGTTTTAACGGGGTAAATGCGTCAAGAAACACAATGTCATAGCATGCTGAAGTTGATTTTATAAATTCTCTGGCATCTCCGTAATGAGGCGCAAAAGAAAAATTGAGTATTTTTGAGGGTTTTAGTGACGTTTTATTGCGTTTCGATACGTAGTGATAATATATATTATGTAAGAACGCGTTAAAACGTGTTGGAGATGATTTGTTATACCCGTTAAGAAAATATTTTTCAAATAAAGTGATTATACGGCGAGAAAAAAACGGATGGTTACTTTTGTTGAGTATTACATCTTCTATAAGGTCAAAATTGTCAAAAATTTCGTCTTTCAGCTCGTTAAACAACAGAAATGCAACAGCAGCGTCCTTTAAACCGTCATTTATAAATGGAGCCAGCAGCACGAGCTGCTTATTATACTCAAGCGCATCAATTTTGATTTTGGCGCCGGAAAAAGTCGGTAATTTTAAAATATAATCCAAAAATGCTTTGGAATTATAGCCGATTCCTGAGCAAATATCCAAAACGCGTATTGTTTTGTTTGTTAAAATATTATTATTGAAATTTTGGGTGAAATTCAGCGGGCGAATAAATTTTTCACGTGCTTCTGAGAGCGCACCATAAGAAGAATGATAGATATCGCTTACACTATGGCTGTACAGCCCGGTCGTGCCGTCGTCCGTAAGCACAAAGTCAGTTTCATTGTCGATTGCGCTATGAAGTTTTGCTGATATTTGAGTGTTCATTTTAATATTATAGTTTTCTTACTCAAAGGTGGCTTATTGTTAAAATTTTATCACTATGTTTCGAACAGATATATTTTATGTAATATTTTATCATTATATTTCTATGCGATACATCACAAGATATTATCATTATATATCGTCGCGTAATAAATTGATATTATTTTTATAAACAAAAAATTTATAACAAAAAGCGGAATTTGGGCGGTAATGAACAAAAAGTCCATGCAATTTATATTACAAGTAAATAATAGAGTGGGAGAAATATTATGCCTGAAAATAAATGTATATCAATATTAATGGTTGAAGATCACAAATTGCTCAGGGTCGGGCTAAAATCGCTGTTTGAGGGCAATAATGAGATAAAAGTCATAGCTGAAGCCCAGAGCGGCAAGGAGGCTGTTGAAAAGGCTAAGAACATAAAGCCTGATGTGGTGCTAATGGACATCGGGCTGCCTGATATAAGCGGAATTGAAGCCACAAAGCGCATTTTGAACGACAATCCTGACCAAAAAATCATCATGCTAACCTCACATACGACCGAAAAAGAGGTCATGGATTCGCTCAGTGCAGGCGCTTACGCCTATGTGCTGAAAGATATAAACACGGAATTGCTTACTATGGTCATAAAATCGGTAAAAGACGGCGCAATTTGGCTTGATCCGAAAATAGTTCCGCTAATCAGAAACCAATCTTCTTGTTTTATTCCCCAAAAACAGACTTCCAGAGCGACTTTCAGGGCTCAGCATGCAAATTTAACCGAGCGGGAATATGAAGTTTTAAAGCTTGTTGTGGACGGAAAATCGAACTTTGAAATTGCCAATATCCTTACAATAAGCGAACATACGGCAAAAGCCCATGTTTGTAACATAATACAAAAATTGGTGGTAGATGACAGAACACAAGCGGCCGTCAAAGCAATAAAAGAGGGGCTGGTATAGCGTAAAAAGGCCTAATCTGCGAGCAAAGCATCCAAAACTTGCCCTGCATCTGCAACAATTCCAATATCACAGCACTTAAAAATCGGTGCATCGGGGTCAGAATTGATTGCAACGACTTTTTTCGCGTTTGCAATGCCGACAAGATGTTGAATTGCGCCGGAAATGCCCAGTGCAATGTACAAATCAGGCGAAATTGTGTGTCCTGTTTGCCCGACCTGAATAGATTGCTCAGCCCAGCCGAGCTCAACGGCCGCGCGTGAAGAAGCCGGAGAAATTCCCAATTTTTCAGCCAAACGACACATTTTTTCAAAATTTTCAGACGAACGCAGTCCTGCACCGCCGGCAATAACGATTTTTGCAGATTCAAGCCCGTTATCAACTGATTTTAGCTCTCTTTTTAACACTTTTACGGCCTCAGCGCTTTTTTGCAATTGTGAGGGAATGTTTATAACATTCATAGGCTTATTAGGCAGCGGCAAATCCGTTTTAAGTGCTCCGGGACGGATTGTAGCGCAGTTCGGGTCGGTTTTTGATGAAATAACCGCCATAAGCTGCCCTCCGTAGGTCGGACGTGTAGCGAGAAGCTTTCCGTCCTCATCGATATCAATCATTGTGCAGTCGGCAGTAAGCCCCAAATCAAGGCTTGAGGTAACTCTTGGAGCCAGCTCCCTGCCAAGTGCTGTTGCGCCGATTAAAAGTATATTCTGGTGGTTATTTTTCAAAAAATC
>CALUPP010000028.1 GCA_944322685.1 Candidatus Gastranaerophilales bacterium | reverse complement strand
TCAATCGAAATTGTCATTGCCCGGCGGAGGTTTGCGAGCGCTTCCGAGTAATTTTTTTCTCCGGCAAAAAGGCTTGCGCGGCAGTAGAAGTTTATTTTTTGTGCGGTTAAATCTCTTGCGTTTTCGGCAAGAAATTTCGCATCTTCAAGCATATTCAGGGCAGTTTTGTAGCTTCCCCTGTTCAATTTGTACTCCAAAACCCCCATCAGCGACAGATTTTGCGAAATCAAGCCGTAATATTTCGTATTGAGCAAAAATTCGTGGAGGTTTTTTGCTTCATCGTAGAGGACTTTGCTGCTTTCTGTATCCAGTCTTTCAAAAAGTTTGTGCAGCTTGTCGTTTGCAGGTGCAGAATTTATTTCCTGTGATTTTATTGACTCTTCCATTTTGACCCTTAACATATTCTTAATTTGATTATACAATATTTTTATCAAATTTAAAGTACAATATACTACATGTATGATATTTGGGGAGTTTTTATGGAAAAAATAAGCATTATTGTTCCTGTTTACAATGAAATTGACACATTGGACAAAATCGTTGAAAAAATCGAAAATGCGCGCTTCTGCGGGCTGGAAAAGGAGATAATTTTTGTGGATGATTCTTCTTTTGACGGCAGCACGGATTTGTTAAAAAAATATGAAGAAAAGTATAAAGTTTTTTATCATGAAACAAATCAGGGCAAAGGCGCTGCAATCAGAACCGCAATGAAGCACATGACGGGCGATATAATGGTCATTCAGGATGCTGATTTGGAGTATGATCCGAACGATTATGACGAGCTTTTGGAGCTGATTTTGGCGGATAAGGCCGATGTCGTCTACGGTTCAAGGCTTTCGGGCGGAAAACCGTCGCGTTCGTTTATGTTTACGCACCTTTTGGGCAACAAACTCCTGACTTTGATTACAAATATCCTTTACAACACGACTTTAACGGACATGGAAACCTGCTACAAGGCTTTTAGGACGGATTTTCTAAAGGGAATTGTCATAAAATCGGACAGATTTGATTTTGAGCCGGAAATTACCGCAAAAGTGCTGAAAAGACACGCCCGCATATATGAACTTCCTGTTTCATACTATGGCAGGGAGTACGGCGAGGGCAAAAAAATCACCTGGTTCGACGGAATTCACGCGATTTGGGCGCTTGTGAAGTTCAGATTCACCGATTAGTACATATAAATTATTGAATACGCATTATTCGCGTGATAATATTTACTCATAGCTAATGAAAGGGAGTTTATATGAAAAAAGAATTGATTTTTATGGGCCCTCCGGCAAGCGGAAAGGGCACTCAAACTAAAAAACTGGCGGCTGATACGGGCTTTGTGCACGTAGATACGGGCTCCCTGCTTCGTGAGGCTATGGCAAACAACACAGAAGCCGGTAAAATTGCTAAAGATTATGTTGAAAAAGGCCAGCTCGTGCCTGTTGAGGTTGTTGCGAAAATTATCAAAGACAGACTCAAGCAGGATGATGTTCAAAAGGGCTTTATTCTGGACGGTTTTCCCAGAAGCCTTGAGCAGGCGGAACTCCTCGATGAAATGCTGAAAGAAATCGACGCGGGAAAAGAAGTTAAAACTACGGTTATTTATTTTGATATTCCGATTGAAAACCTCATGGAACGCATTATTTACCGTCGTTCTTGCCCGAAATGCGGCGCAATCTTTAATATCAAGACCATGCCGATTATAAAAGAGGGCGTTTGCGATTTTTGTCAGACAGAACTCGTTCAAAGAAAAGACGACACCGAAGAAATTGCGAAAAAACGCTTTGAAACTTATTTTTCACAAACAGCTCCGCTCATTGATTTTTACGAAAAACGCGGTGTGCTTGTAAAACTCGACGCAACGGGCTCTATTGACGAAATTTATGAAAAATTGAAACAGGTAATATAATGTCAGCATCAAGAAAATCCAGAGAAGAAATAAAAATCATGCGCTACGCGGGAAATGTCGTGGCGCTGGTGCATCAGGCAATGAAAAAAGAGATAAAACCGGGTGTTTCGACGAAATATCTGGATGAAGTTGCCGCAAAAATCATAAAAGAGAACAAATGTATCCCAACTTTTCTGGGTTATGGCGGTTTTCCGGCTACGATTTGCGCTTCAATCAACGCAAATGTTGTCCATGGCATTCCCTCTGACGATGAAATCCTCAAAGAGGGCGATATTATCAGCATTGACGTCGGCGCGACCTACCATGGCATGGTTGGCGGCGGGGCGTGGACTTATCCTGTGGGCGAGATGTCCGAGGAATGCAAAATGCTTCTTGAAACGACAGAAAAATCGCTTTTTGCCGGAATTGAAAAAATGAGGGCCGGAAACACGCTCGAAGACGTCGGCGGTGCGATTGAAGATGTCGCAAAATCAAAAAATCTCGGTATTGTGCGCCAGTACGGCGGGCATGGCGTCGGACATCAGATGCATGAGGAGCCTTTTGTGTTCAATTACCGCGCGGGGAACAATTTTGAGCTGAAATCAGGCATGACAATCGCTGTTGAGCCCATGTTGAACCTCGGCTGCGATGATGTTTACGTTCAGGAGGACAAATGGTGCGTAACAACGAAAGATCACAAGCCCTCGGCGCATTTTGAGCACACAATCCATGTTACTGACGGAGAGCCGGATATTTTGACGCTTTTGCTGTAATTTTTCCTAAAAAACGGGTATTTTATGAGCAAGCTTGCTGAAAATTTGAAAAAAATGATTGATATTTTTGATGAATATCGTTTGTATTCGCCTTATTACCGCAAAATGGCGGTTGTTTTCCTTATTTTGATGGTTTTGTCTTTCACAACTTTGTTTATTAAGGACAATCCGGGTAAATTGGGCGTAATTATTGCCTTAATTGCGTTGTTAATGTTTCCGGTGATAATTTATTACGGCATTCGGGTTGGTATTGATGTTTACAGAGCCGGCAAAAAGACGCTGTCAAAAGAAAAAACGAACAAATTCCTGAGATTTTATGATTTTATTTATATTTATGTGATTTTTCTTGACCCGTTAGTCAGAAAATTGATTACAAAATTTCTGATTTGACAACTTTATAGAGGGCAACTAAGCTATTTAACAATTATTTCAATATTTTTAGGAAAGCTCTTTTTTAATCTGCGAATGCAGATAATTTGCGC
>CALUPP010000027.1 GCA_944322685.1 Candidatus Gastranaerophilales bacterium | reverse complement strand
GTATTCAAGTTTGCTCAAACCGTCCAACAAAATCTTAACAACCGGCCTTGAACCGACATATCCTACTATTCCGCACATATATTTTCCCTCTGATTATGTCTGAATTTAATTAATAATGAGTATTTTACTGTAAAAAACTTATTTTGTGTAGGTGAAGAAATTAATTTTATATTAAGATTTTTCCTCGAGCATAACCCGCCTTGAAATCTCAAAATCAGGAAGGTCATTTCCGTCTTTTATGTCAATAGGGTTGGGATTTTTCATCCAAAAATCGATAGAATCCTTGTGAATGTAATGTTTTGCTTTTTGGGCGATAATTTCTTTGATTTCTTCTTTTGATTTGTCCCCGTAAGCATCAATTTTTGCAAAATCGAGCACTTTTTTGAAATTTCGTTTCATAACATAAAACGCGTTCTCCATTCCCTTGGAATCCGCTTTCGGCCTTGTTTCCGCAGCGTTTATCGGCAAACCGCCGGGCTGTTTCATATCGATTTTTTCTCCGGCGACCTCATCTTTCAATTTTTTAGCGTTTTCTTCGCCGATAACGGACGCCAAATCCTCAATATCCCTTTTGGTAAGCATATAACCGTTGTGATAGTTGTCGACACTCACTGAAACCGGCCTGTAAGAAGTCCGAAAATTCACATTCGCGTTGCAGCCCTGCGCATCGAGCGGAATATCAATATTCGGCACCTCAAAACCGTTCTGGAAAAGCAAAACCTCCCTTATCGTGAGCGGTTTTGAGCGGTCAACCCTGTGTTTGTCAAGGTAATAAAGCGCATATTTCAAAATATTCACGGTTCCCTTTACGTCAGCAAAGGCGTCATGGGCATTTTCCATATTTTTGCAGAAAAAATACCTGTATTGCTCGGACAGCCGCTTCGAAGCACCGACATAAGGGTGAATTCTTTGTATCAAAAGAAACGGATCAATGACTTTGAAGTACCTTTTGGGCTTGATTTCATCGGCCGAAAAGCTGTTGTGCTCTTTTATTGCGTTGTTGAGCATTGTTATATCGAATTGCGAATTGTAAGCAACAATAATTCCGTTCTTTTTGTTCAAATAATCGTTCACAAAAGGCTTTAGAACCTGTTCCATGACCGGCGCATTTTTCACATCGCCGTCAAAAATGCCATGAACCCGCGATGCAGCTTCGGGTATGGGCATTTCCGGGTTAATTAGGACGTTAAAAGCGGTATTTTCAGCGATTTTGCCGTTTTTAATTTGTATTGCGCCGATTTGTATTATCCTGTCGAGGGGTTTTGTTTCGTCAGACGTGTTCGTGCCGGTTGTTTCCGTGTCAAAAACCACCGCATCCAGGCACAAATTCCCGTTTTCATCCGTAATCGGCTTATCGAGCGACTTATGACGCCTTGTATCGAGCAGTTCTTCAAGATTTGAGGCAAAAGACCGGTCTTTGAACGGATCTTTTTTCAAATCCTTTGACGGAGGCTCTTTTGCAATGCGCGAATCAATCGAATGCGAAGTTGCGAGCGCTTTTTTGCGGTTTGTGTAGTTAAATCGGCGCACCCAGGCGGATTCGTAGCCTTCCGCGAACGCATTCGCCTGCAAAAACACATAAAAATCCCTTGGCGACGCCGTTTCCCAGTCGAGCGGCTCTTTGCTCAAATATTTCCAACCCACTTTGGAAAAATCGTACCATTCCGGCGTTCCGATTTCGTTTTTTTCCATCAAACCAAGGCCCTGATAGTTTTTGCCCTCAACTTTTTTTGTGAAATTGTTTTCAAAAAAATCGCCCCCAAAAGACGGCCTGTAAGGATAAATTCCCGAAGAAGCGAAAGAAAACCGCGCATTTTGAGCGCCATTTTCCCCGGAAAGCGCCTGCGGCCGGCGATTTTTGCTGATATGAGTATTATTGTTGAAATTTACCGGTAAAATTTTCATCCTAACCTGCCAAATCCAGTTTTGTGCCGTTCATAGGGGGTGCTTCGTAAAATCTGTTGCGAACTTTTTCGTATTCGGACTCGGAATGTTTCCAGTCTTTTTCAAACTGTTTCAAAAACACCCTTGCAAGAACGGGTTTTTCAAAAGCTATCGCCGCTTCATTGTTTCCGCGCTTGTATTTTTCTTTTGCGTTGTTTCTGTCGATGATAATTTTGTAATAACCCTTGATTGTGTTCAAATCCGAGCGGTTTTTGACGCTGAAATCGTAGATTTTATCCTGAAGCCGGATAGAAGCCCGGCCGGTTTCGTTGATTTCGTTCACCGCTTTTTTGATTTTTTTGCGTCTGAGCATTACTTCCTTGTAATCGAGTTTTTTCCTTATCAGAGGCGGGATTCCGACCGCTTTTTCGTAACTTTCGACGGTTTTCATGTAGCCGACGATTTCTTTGTTTATTAATTCTGTGTATTTTTCGTAATCTTCGCGCTGGCCTTTTTTCAAATTCTGATTCATTGCCATTGCCGACCAGTTCGCCGAGCCGATTAGGAGCTCTTTGTCGTCAAAAACCGCCCATTTTCCGTGCATTCTCTGGGTGATGTTCGTATCTGTTTTATATTGCCTTACATCTATGTTGTTTTCCACGAGTTTTTGATAAGCCGTGTTGCAGTAAGGAAATTCTTCAATAATCGACGGATCTACGATGATTTTTGCGTCCAGCTCGCCCTTGTGAACCCGGTCGATGATTGTTTGGATAATTTCTTTGTCCGAAAGCACGAAAAGTTCGGCTCTGAGCTTGTTTGCGGTTTTAACTTTGTCCATAACGTACTGTCTGATTGATTCAGAACCGCTTTCGCCTATATATGCAAGCTCTCTGGGCTTTGTTGAGAGAACTTTTATGGCAGGATTTTCAACAGGCGACCTTTTTATGATGTCCAGTTTCGACAAATCTTTCTCGTCGTAGCGGTTTTTGTCCTTTTCATTGTCATAAAGTTCGCCGACAATTTTCATATAATCGACATTTTCCTGTTTTATTTCCTTATTCAGCCCCTTATAAAACGGCTGTTCGTCTTCTGTCAAAGGGCCGGCAACGATTTTGGTTTTTCCGAGCCTTTGCCAGGAAAATGCCCAGTCTTTGTTGAAAATTTCGGTCAGAATATTGTCAACTTCGGAGTTTTTATTGCCTTCTCTTGTTTCTATGGCAACGCAGGCGTCATGATTGGCCGCAGAGTGCGTTCCCCAGTTCATACCGCCGATTATGAGCTTTTTTCCGTCCACGGCAACGAGTTTAACGTGCTGGAGCGCGGCTCCGCTTTGCGCAGGACGCGGATAGGGCACAACATCAATGCCGTTTGTTTTCAAATACCTTATCATGTCCTGATTGTTGTAATGCCTTATCGGAGAACCGCTTCCGTCCATGTACCATTTATGCGCATCGAGGATAATTTGCACTTTTAAATCGGGATTTTCCCTTTTTTTCTTGATAATCATCGGTAAAAGGCTGTTATGTTCTTCAAACCCCGAAACAACCTCCGCACCATTCGAGGGCCATTTTTTGCCGTCAATTGAGGGGTGCTGAAACTCAAACATCTCGATTTGTATGGAATTTTTTGCGCTTTTTATGTATTCCACGGCCTTGTCGAAAATCTGCTCCCCGTCAATCAGCGTTGTGACGTTGGTTTTACCGACAATCGCGGTTTTTGAGGGTTCGGGCATAACCTGCGGGATATAAGCAAGCGAACGTATGTTTTGTATAAGGTAATCAGTACGCGAAATCCCCAGTTTGTTAGCATTTTCAGCGATTTTCTTCGCCACGGCAAACGAAATATCATCAAGGCTCACGGGATGATCCCTTTTCGGGGTTTTTACGAGGGGTTTGGGGATGCGTTTTTGATAAATTTCGTTATTATCGGACGCCGAAGCGGCAAAACTTATATTTTGCCTTAAAAAGACCACCGGTGAAACAGCACTACTCCTCATATTTGAGCCTCGTTGTTCTTCCATCTCAATTATGATGATTTATTACGAACTTAGCAAGTCTTTGTTACAAAAATTTTATATTAATATGCAAAACGGGCAAAAAATGGTTAAATAAAATTATGATTTCACCCGTTTTGCCATCAGGTTTACATACAAACAAAATATCGCAGAAAACAGCCCCAACGCCGCATTTTCGGGCAAAAAATTCTTACCCGGCAGCTCACCCCCTGAAAAATGACGTTTTTACGCTTTCTTTTGGAAAAATCGGTGGTGATTTGTCCGAAAACCGGATAAAACACAACGCTTTTTCAAAAGAAGCAATGACCCCCGAAAACCTAAAGTGGGAAATCGCAATAAAAAGGTTTTCACCGGTTGAAAAAAAGCCGTTCGAAACGAGATCCGACTTTGCAAGGGACAAAAACAGAATAATGCACTCTGAGGGCTTTGACAGGATGCGGTTTAAAACCCAGGTTTTTCCTCTGTGCGAAAACGACATGGTTTCCACAAGGAGTTCCCATGTTTTGCAGGTCACGGACATTGCAAGAAACATCTGCAAAAACCTCGGCCTCAACGAAGAACTCGCAGAAACAATAGCGCTGGGTCATGATATCGGCCATGCGCCTTTTGGGCATGACGGAGAAAATTCGCTCAGAAAAATCACGAAAAAAGAGGGGCTGGAGCCGTTTTGGCATGAAAAAAACAGCCTCAGGATGGTCGATAAGATACTTACCCTGACAAACACGAAAGGCGAACAGAACAATCTCGGGCTCACCTACGCTGTCAGGGACGGAATCGTCAACCATTGCGGAGAAGTCGACGAAAACTACCTGAAACCAAGGCAAAAAGCCCTGATTTTGGAAGAACTCACCGCCCCAGGGCAAGTTCAGCCATACACCTGGGAGGGGGTTGTTGTTAAAATTGCGGATAAAATCGCATATTTGGGCAAAGATATTGAAGATGCTTACAAAATCGGACTTTTTTCGGACAAAAACAAAGCTGAGCTCAAAAATATCGTACAAAAATTCGTTCCGAACTACCGCGGAGAAGTCAACAACACCTCGCTGATAAATTTGTTTACCGCTGATTTGATAAACAACTCCGACCCCAAAAAGGGAATCGGGTTTTCTGAAAATGCTGCAAATCTAATGAATGCGGTGAAAAAATACAACTACGAACACATTTACAAGGCAAAAGGCGCAAAAAACCTCACCCAGGAACAATGCGACACGATAATTTTCGGCATATATGACCGCTACATGAACTTGTACAAGGGCGAAAACACAATAGATTCAATAAAAAATGACCCGAACCCCTGCACGCAAAATTTTAGAAACTGGCTGATAAAATATTCCGACAACAAATACCGCGATTCGCAATACAAAAACAGCATTTTGTACGATTTAAAAAAGCCTGAGGACTACAAACAGGCCGTTATCGATTATATTTCCGGAATGACCGACAAATATGCGCTAAAAACTTACGATTCCGCAAAAATCGGTTAATTTTTTAACAAAAACGGCCTAAACACGCCCGCAAAAAGCAAAAATCCGTCAATTCCCGCTCATGCCAGCTTTGTTTCAATGATTTTCACGGTATCCAAATCCAAAGAACGGAAATAATAAGAACATCCGCCCGCTTTTACCCCGAAAGTCGTATTTTCCGGCAAATCAGCCAAAATCAGGTTTCCCCGCGTAAGTTTTATTGCGCTGTTTTCAAAATCCACCGCGCAAAACCTTTCATAAATGTATAATTTCGCGTATTTTCTTTCATATTTTGTAAAAAATGGGATATTATCGCGTTTTGTATATCGAAAAAAGAGCGATATTTCCTTTAAAGGGCTTCCGCATGATTTTTGCAGCTCTTTTGAGGTCATATCGAACCCTTTTTTAAGCGCCGGAGCCGAAATATTCGTAAAAAGAACAACAACGGAAATAAAAACCCACAAACCAACCGCGACGGGAACCGTTATGAGCTTTAGCATTACGACAAACCCCAAAAGAACCGCCATTGTGAAAATTGCATAAAATTTTTCCGCCATAATAAAATGAAGTATATATTTTTTTATAATAACAGTCAAATATCTTAATAAAAATTGCGCAAAAAAAATTTTTACGGTTTTTATATACAAACAAACAGAAAATTTGGAGAAAAAATGTTAATAAATTCCCACAACCATCAAAAATCGCCCGCTTTCGGAAAATTTATCAAAATAAAAGGAAATTACGAACAACTCAATAATTTCAGAGAAAATTTGCGCGAGATTTCTTCGGATTACGTTGATATTGCCCAAAAAAGACACGGGAAAAAGTCCGAGCTCTACATTTTGAGCGGAAAACACTTTGACAAGTTTATTGATTTAATGAAAAATGTGCATTTTCGCAAGCTCCGCAGAAATTTAGAAAAATATTTGGCTCAAAAACCAGGAAAAATGAACATTGAAAAAGCAGAAAAATTACTTTTAGAAAATAATTTTAAACTCTAACTCCCCATAAAATCCACTCCTAGCAAACACTGCCCCGGCCGGCCAATGCACCGGGTATTTATTTATGCTATAATTTTTTAATGATAAATAATCCTAAATATGAATTCCGAAAATTTGAGAACAAGTATATTTTAAAATTGTTCAAAAATACGGAAATAATCACAACAATCAGGACTTTTTGCGAAGAAAATAAGATAAAATTAGCCTCTATAAGCGGAATAGGCGCGATAAACTCCGCGACTTTCGGCTTTTTTAATCCTGAAACAAAGCAATATCAAGAAAAAACATTCTCCGAGCCTATGGAAATCACCTCACTTACCGGCACAGTGACAGAAAAAGACGGCGAAACCTACCTGCATATACACATGAACGCAGCAAATAAAGATTATAATTCAGTCGGCGGCCACCTTGTCAATGCTGTTATCAGTTTAACGGGTGAAATTATCATTACGCAAATAAACGGACGCGTTGAAAGAGAATTTGATAAAGAAATCGGGCTGAATCTGTTTAATTTTTTATAAAAAAACCGGACAGATTTATATATCGCATCCGGTTTTTAGAGTTTTAGATAAAATCAGGGAAAACCTGCTATTTGCCAGCAGTTTTTGCCTATTTTACAAAATAAGAAGCATTCACATTTGCAAACAATTTTATAACGCCGCCTTGAATCGGGCTGGAGGATTCCTGTACGGCTGAGTCCGCAGATGCGCCGAATGACATGTTTTTAGCCAGCATTCTGTATTGAACGCGGGCGTTGTCCGAGGTTGTGCAGCTGCCGTTTAAGGATTTTATGCCGGAAAGCGTTCCGTAAGAAGATGCAGCGAGCATTTCTGCTCTTGTATAAGCCTTTTTAGCCGCTGCGTTAAGCAAATCGTTGCACTGTTTGTCATACGCAGAAATCGAGAACGTAATATCGTTCACATTTGTAGCTCCGAGCGAGATTGCCTTGTCAATCATCTTTCCTGCGTCGTTGATTGATTTTGTGTGGACAATTACGCTGTTATTTACTTCATATTTCAGAAGATTTTTCTTGTCGTTTTTGTAGCTGTATATCGGAGCAGCGCTGAAATCCGCTGTTTTTATATAATCTCCGTTATTTTTGTTAATCATTGATGAAAGCGCGTTATAAATTTTGTCGGAAATTACCTTGTTCTCCTCGGTTGCTTTTTGAAGCGATTTTGCGTCGCTGGTTTGAACCGCGAAGTTTATTTCAACAACATCGGGCGGAAGTTCCGTATTTGCGGTCGCAGAAACAGAAACAAAACCTCTTTCCGCAACATCCGCGCTGACTGAAGTCGCCAAACCAAACAACAATGCCGCTGCAACTACCGGTAATAAAAATTTTTTCATCTTCTCTCCTTTTTTAAGTATTCTCGTCGTCATGATTATTAGTCACATGTATTATATACGAATTAATTTATAATTTGTTCATTATTTTGATTAATTTTTGCTGATACTGACGTGATTATGCTATGATTGTGAAAAATTCTGCTCAAAAGGACGCAATATGCACAAATTTTTAAAAATTTTCATAATTTTTCTGTTGTTCTTCAATTTTCAATACGCATTTGCCGAACAAACCTTTGAAAAAAATTTCGCAGAAATGGACGCGCTTTTCAAGGAAAAATCCTACAAAAAAGCAATAAAACTCGCTGCAAAAACGAAAAAACTGGACTTAAACGAAGAACAGAAAAAATTGCTGCAAACATTTATGGCCGCCGCAATAGAATCTAAGCAGCTTGACGAATCAGCAAGAGCTTTCAAGCCGGAATACAACAAATATGAAGAATATTACTGTTACAGCCTGTACAGCAACTTTTTAATTACAATGCAGCCGTACATATATGTATATAAAAACAAGGTAATTTACAAAATTAAATTCGATTTAACATACACCTCAACAAAAAAAATGTATCCGGATAAAGTTGTGCTTTATTCCGACGGAAAAAATTACACATTTATCCCATTTGCCTCGGATGATGTACTTTTATCCTACAACACAAATCAGCGGCGGGCCACGGCCTGGGTTAACCTGACCGATGCCGAAGTTTTATACGTCCGCGAAGCAATGAAAGCAAATGACGTTTCTTTTATGATAAAAGATACAAAATCATCGCTCAGCGCCGATGTAGCGCTTCTTCCGTTCAATAAAACCCGAATTGTCGACGGTTATTGGCTTTATGCCCTTTTGAAAGACAAAAAAATCGAACCGGGCACAAACAGATTCTAAAAAAACTAAAATTCAATCGGCACCGCACGCCATTGTTTCTTGCCTTTGGCGTTATATCCGATATTGTTGATGCGGTGGGTTATTAATTTTTGATTTTTATCAAACAAAAACATTTCATCCTCAGAAACGACCAAACCGCCCGCCATCAGGTTGCCTTTTGTGTCATAACGATAAATTTTCATGGGAAATTTAGTTTTTTGAGTTTTAGATATCTGCCTGATGTCAATAAAAAGCAGCGCACCGTCAAGCTTCCAATAATAATAAGCCTTATTTCTGTCATTTTTGTATTGAATTGAATAGCTTAAATTGAACGGCCCCTTTTTATAAACCTCAATCTCATAATTAATAGGCTGCGCGCCGTATTTTATATAATCTTTATTCGCTTCAAAATTCGCATCGTGCATATATGGCCGCACCATTGAATCCGGAATATGCCTTACCGCATTATCAAACGTAAATTTTCTTGCGGAATCGACGGTATAGCTGACATTTCCCTCCAATGTAAGCCCAAATGCGCTCAACCCGCAAAATAAAACGATTAGCAGTAAAAAAATATTTTTTTTCATACGATTTCCGTTGTTTCTTTCAATTTTAACCGCCAAGGACTATTCCAAAGAAAAAATCTTTCGCATTCTGCCCAATTATTTTACACAATCGGACGTTATACGTCAACATCAAGCAATCCGCGAGAATTAACACGAAAAATTTATCACAAAACCATCGCCATGTTATAATGCACAAAAAAAATGAAAGGAAATCTATGAATATCAAGGAATTAAACATAAAATTAAACGGTATTGACGAAAACGGAGAAGAAAAAGAATACAAAATTTCCGATTTGCACGCGCAAAACACGATAATTTACTTCTACCCGAAAGACAACACCTCAGGCTGCACGCAGGAAGCATGCGATTTTCGTGAAAACAAATCCCGATGGACATCAAAAGCCATGGTAATCGGCGTCAGCCCGGACAGCATCAAAAGCCACAAAAATTTTCAGGAAAAACATGGGCTGAATTTCGTTCTTCTTTCCGATTCTGAACATATTCTTGCCGAAAAATTCGGAGCCTGGGGCGAAAAATCAATGTACGGGAAAAAATATATGGGAATAATCCGCTCCACTTTTTTGATTGACAAAAACGGCGACGTTGTAAAAGAATGGCGAAAAGTCAAGGTAAAAGGGCATGTTGACGAGGTGCTCGCTGCGCTGGAATGATTTTTGTATTTATTGCCAGATACCGCGGGCCAGCCAGCACCCAAGCAGCGTGGGAAAAGCTTAATCAACGATTTTGGAGCGCATTTTTCAAGCTTTGGGGTGGTTCCCGCCATTCATAAAGCGAAAAAACCTTACTGTGGACAACGCTGCGCTATTTTCAGCCTGCCAGGGCGCAAATTTTTCATAATTTTGTAAACATTTGTTACGACATGGATAGTAATCTATAAAGTTTTGACAAAACCTGCCGATATACATCATGTGAAGCAGAAAGTTTCATAAAAACCTGCCATAGATAAAAAATAAGTTCGGAAAGGTTATAAAAAGAAAGACAGAAGGTCAAAACTATGATTCTTGAGTACAAAGTCAACGAAACAAACGTCCAGCCGGCCTGGCTCAAAACGCTCTACGATTTAATCGAAGAGCTGAACTGCAAATGCCAGACTTACATCGATGAAACCTACAATCGAAGCGCAAAAAACTTTTCGAGAACCAGAATCATCGAAGTTTACGGCTCAGAAACAATGCTTTCATGGCTGAAACTGCGTATGGAAAGATATTCGCACTTTATTGACTGCTTCAATGAACGCGCCGAAATTCAGGCGAACATGAAAGAAGATAAAAGTGAATAATCCCCGCAAACATCGGCCAAAAAAGGCATAAACGGCAAAAAACGACTCACAAACGCAAAAATTGCATCTATGTGGGCGCAGTTGCCTGCAAAAATTACGCCAACACCTTAAAAAACAGCAAAAATTGCCCAATCACCAAAAAAGAAAAGAAAAAACGGCTTTGTTTTTCTAAAAAACAGTTTTACTTGTTCCAGCTGATAAGCCTGATACCCTCAGCATTGGGCTGTGCGGTCGTGTAAATCGTAAAATCGTTTTTCGGCCGGACATATTGGCTGATAAAATTGGGATTTGCAATTTTTTCAACACGCGTGTTGCAGCCGAACTCTTCGAGCATCAGCGACGCAAAAAATTCCTGATCTTCACTCAGGTTCATATCCCATATATTTTTTACTATGTCCATATTATTATTTTAAACCCGATTTGGATATATTGTCCTGATGTTTATAAAAAATATATAAAAACGATACATTTGTTTACATTTTAGCTTCAAAACTTGCTGCCGGCAGCTTTGCGTGCATAAAATTTATTCAAAAAGCGCGAAACTTTGCAATTAATTTTTGCAAATTGCCCATTTGAACTTATTTTTGCCGCGGTTTTAGCATTTTGGGCGGCAGAGGCGAATAAATGCTTGTTTTTGGGGATTGAAGTTCTATCATTGAAATATGGAGGAGTAAATTATGTACAATCCTAAGTCCCACGACGCTGATGAGTTTATTTCGCATGAAGAAATCTTAGAAACTCTCGATTATGCTGAAAAAAATAAAAATAACGTAAAATTGATTGACGAAATTCTGGAAAAAGCCCGCAGAGGAAAAGGCCTGAAACATCGCGAGGCTGCGGTTCTTTTGGATTGCGAAATTCCCGAAAAAAACGAAGAAATTTTCAAACTCGCAGAACAAATTAAAAAAGATTACTACGGAAACCGGATTGTGCTTTTTGCGCCTTTGTATATTTCGAATTATTGCGTAAACGGCTGCGTATATTGCCCTTATCACGCAAAAAACAAGCACATTCCCCGAAAAAAAATGACTCAGGAAGAAATCCGCAACGAAGTCATAGCGCTTCAGGACATGGGCCACAAAAGAATCGCCCTGGAAGCAGGCGAGGACCCGGTTAACAACCCGATTGAGTACGTTCTTGAATCAATAAAAACGATTTACAGCGTAAAACATAAAAACGGCGCAATCCGCCGTATAAACGTAAATATTGCCGCAACAAGCGTAGAAAATTACAAAAAACTGCACGAAATCGGCATCGGCACTTATGTTTTGTTCCAGGAAACCTACAACAAAGAAGCCTACGAACGTCTGCACCCCACCGGCCCGAAACACAACTATAAATATCACACGGAGGCCATGGACAGAGCGATGGAAGCGGGCATTGACGACGTCAGCCTGGGTGTTTTGTTCGGGCTGGAGCGTTACAGGTATGAATTTACCGGGCTTTTAATGCATGCCGAGCACCTTGAAGCCGCATTCGGTGTCGGGCCGCATGCTATCAG
Organism: Candidatus Gastranaerophilales bacterium; assembly: GCA_944322685.1. Classification (GTDB taxonomy): domain Bacteria; phylum Cyanobacteriota; class Vampirovibrionia; order Gastranaerophilales; family Gastranaerophilaceae; genus Spyradomonas. The sequence goes on along the minus strand of CALUPP010000027.1, from coordinate 3,154 downwards.
CGTACCGAGGATTAAGAAAGCCGATGACATTGACCCGTCGGTCTTTGATAACGGGATTGACGACGATACTTTCGCAAAAATCGTCGCTTGTATCAGGATTTCCGTTCCTTACACGGGAATGATTATTTCCACAAGAGAATCCGAAAAATGCCGCGAAAGATTGCTGCATCTTGGCTTATCCCAGATGAGCGGAGGCTCAAAAACCAGCGTCGGAGGCTACGCGGAGCCGGAACCCGAGGGCGAGGATTCGTCGCAGTTTGAAATCAGCGACAAAAGGACGCTCGATGAGGTCGTCAGGTGGCTTATGAACATCGGTTATTTGCCGAGTTTCTGCACGTCCTGCTATCGCAAGGGCAGAACGGGCGACAGGTTCATGGAAATCTGCAAGCAGCAGCAAATCCACAATTTCTGCCATCCCAATGCCCTCATGACGCTGAAAGAATACCTTGTCGACTACGCCACCGAAGAAACAAAGCAAGTCGGCAACCGATTGATTGAAAAAGAGCTAGAATCTTTTGACAATGACCAAATCAAGGCAACTTTAATCGAAAATCTGAAAAAAATCGAAAACGGCGGCCGGGATTTTAATTTTTAACCGGTTAAAAATTTTGCAGCTTGAGTCTAACCTTGCGATTCCGAAACGAGTTCGGAATGACAGCTAAGTTCCGTCACCCTAAACTTGTTTCAGGGCCGCAAGGCTTGTTTAGCTGTTGGGATGAGGGGTTAACCGGCATTGTTAAAAGAATGCAGGGCGAAAATAGCCCAGACAAGGGTTTTGGAGTACATTTTTCACGCTTTGAGGCGGCTCCCGCCAATCATCAAACGCAAAGACCTTGCTGCGGGAACTGCTGCGCTATTCCTGCCCTGCCGCTTCCCCGCCAGCGGTGAGGCTGGCTCTTTCGCAAGGGGCGAGGGAAAAAAATTTCCGGTGAGGAGCAAAAAACAAAAAACCTGCCCGCTCCACCCCAAAAACACCCCAAGGGTCAGCCCCCACCCCCCCATGGGAGAGGGAGAATAATTAAAATTAAATCCTTAACCTCCCAAATCGAGGCGGACGGTAGAAAATATGGCGGGCTTTCAGCTAAATAGCAACAAACGGAAAACCAAAAAGGTTCCCAACACGCGATTTTTATATTAAAATAAGAAAAAAGTCAGACAGGAATCTAAATTATGAGCAGAAAACCCATAGTAGCAGTCGTTGGAAGACCCAATGTCGGCAAATCCACCTTTGTAAACCGTCTTGTCGGCGCAAGACAGTCGATTGTAGACGATTTACCCGGCGTAACGCGCGACAGGCTGTATTTTGACGTTGTCTGGCAAAACAAAGAGTTCACCGTCATTGATACAGGCGGAATTATCCCCGGCGATGAAGACGAAATTATGCTCAACATCTTCACGCAAGCCAAAATCGCCTGCGAAGAAGCGGATTCCATAATTTTTCTCGTCGACGGAAAAGAGGGCGTAAATCCGATTGATTACGACATCGCAAACATCCTGCGCCAGAGCGAAAAACCGGTTTTTCTTGCGGTAAATAAAATAGATTCACCGGAAAGAATCGCAATGCTCGGTGATTTTTATTCACTGGCAATCGGCGACCCGATGCCGATTTCTGCGCTCCACGGAAGCGGCGGAGTGGGCGATTTGCTCGAAGAATTGACAAAAGATTTCTCATCTGACGAAGAATATGAAAAATCCGAGTTGATAAAAATCGCCATCGTCGGAAAACCCAATGCCGGCAAATCATCTATCGTAAACGCGCTGCTAGGCGAGGACAGAGTCATCGTAAGCGACATTTCCGGCACAACCCGCGACAGCATTGACTCAAAAGTCAAATACGAGGGCGAAGAATTCATCCTCGTTGACACCGCAGGCATACGAAAAAAGGCAAAAGTGGACTGGGGCGTGGAAAAATTCGCTGTTGACAGGGCAATAAGGGCGATTCGCGACTGCGATGTTGCGGTTCTCGTGATTGATGCGGTCGAGGGGCTTACGGATCAGGACAAAAAGATTTCCCAGACGGTCGTTGAGGCGGGGAAAGGCATGATTATTGCAGTGAATAAGTGGGATTTGGTCGAAAAAGACACGACTGCGACCGTAAAATACCAGCAAAAGCTTCTCAATGACGCGCCGTTTTTGAGCAATTACCCCATGCTTTTTGTGAGCGCAAAAACAAAACAGCGCCTTGTGAATATTTACAAAACCGCAAAAGACGTGTGGGCGCAGTGCACAAAACGGCTTTCAACGAGCATTTTGAACAAAATACTTCTGGAGGCGCTTGCGATGAACCCGCCTGCGACCAAAAAGGGCAAAAAGCTGCGCATTCTTTATGCAACGCAGATTCGCACGGCACCGCCGTCGTTTATTATGTTCGTAAATAACGAAGATTTGGTTCAGGACAGCTACAAACGCTACCTGGAAAACAAGCTGCGCGAGGCTGCGGGCTTTTTTGGCACGCCGATTCGTATGAATTTTAAGGAACGGGCGCAAAAAGATTAGTTTTCTTAAAACCGGGCCCTCTTACGATGGGAAAAACGTTATAGCGGATTGGTCTTTTAGAAAGCAGGGTGGGAATGGCCCCAACAATGGTTTTAGAATGCGTTTTTTTTTAAGCTTTGAGGCGGTTTTCGCCGTTCATCCAGCGCAAAATCCTTGCGGTGGGAACCGCTGCGCTATTCCCACCCTACTTTCTGCCCTCTCCAGCAAGGGGCGAGGGAGAAAAATTAAAGTAAATTCATAGCCCTCACCCCTTTCCCTCCATCATCGGGACAGGTTTGCCCGCAAGGGGCGAGGGAGATTAAATTTTGTGAGCGAAAACGCTTTGACATTTAGCGAAAATACATTATTATAAAAATTATGAAAAAGAATTTTTTTGTGTTGATAATTTCCCTGTTTTTGTGCGCAGGCACGGTTTTTGCGGAGGCTGCGAACGAAGATTATGCAAAACTATACAAATTCGCAAATATTCCCGACTTTGAGCTTGTGCACAACCTCGACCCGTATCAAAACGAGGATTATCAAAAATACGCTTGGTCGCCGTATCCGCTTTTCAGGCTTGCGGTTGATTTGTACTTTAAAAATCAAACCATTCCGGCCGGATATTACATTTTGACGCCGCGAACTATCAACGATCGCGAATACGTCCTTTTCAAAGAAA
>CALUPP010000026.1 GCA_944322685.1 Candidatus Gastranaerophilales bacterium | reverse complement strand
CCCGTCCGATTCCGCTGACATCGTAGCTTACCGTCCGGATCAAAGAAGGCTCAACAAAAACACTCCATATAAAAATACAACCTAAAACCACAAATAAAATTTTCTTCATAAAAAAATTATACCCTTAATATGAATAAAAATTTTATCATATTTTCCGTTTAATCGGAAGTTTTCTTTCTTTTTCCCTGTTTTTTTCAATGTCCGAAAAAATAATATTTAATAATTTCTTCCTGTCCGCACGGGGAAAGCTCTGCCCGTATTGTATGCCCAGCTCGTTGTTGCGTCTGTCAATCTTCGAGTCCTCAGCGCCGGAGCCGGAAAAATTGAAAATCTCATTCATTTCACCGAGAAAACGTGTAACCGCCGCCCCGCGCACCTGCGTAAACACCGCCGCAGTATATTGATGTCTCAAATCATTGGAGTATAATTTGGGCGTCCTTGTCTTAGTCCTCAAAAAATCCCCGACATCTTTCTCACACTGATGAGCCAGCGCCATATCCGATTTTAAACTTCTGAAATCATACAATCTTCACATCCTCGCAAACCGTCAGTATAGCCCCGCAAGGCCCAATCGCCCTCTCCGATGGGAGAGCCCGCCCCACCGATGGCGGGGTCGGGAGGTGAGCCCCGTAGGTCAGGCACTGCCTGACAGCAAGATTCAGCAAGATAGTAGGGTGGGAAAAGCGCAGCGATTCCCACCGCAAGAACTTTCGCGTTCGACGAACGGTGGGAACCTGAAGCATAACTCCCTGCATTCTTGCTTCAGCTATTCCCACCTTACGTTCCTTAATTTTATTTATCCTAAAAGTTTTGCCTTTTGCTTTGCAAATTCTTCATCAGTTAACAACCCCTGCTCTTTTAACTTAGCAAGTCTTTCTAATTGACTTATTGTATCATCAGAATTATTCTGCGATTGTGTTGGAACTGTTTTTTGTTCATTCTGTGATATTTTTGCTCGTATATAATCAGCAAAGTATTGTGCAGCTTTCTTTTCCATATTATCTATACAAGCCCTGTTTCCTGCGGAATAAATTATCAAAGTACCTAAAATAACACCTTGATTACATTGAATAGAAGATATTTTGTTATATGCAAAATCTTCTACCTGACAACTTAACAAACCCTTATTAATGAAAATAATTCTACGATTTGTCGCAACGACCAGACCAAGCCCCTGATTATACATGCCATCTGATAATCGCATAATTTCCTCATCTTCCCACAGAAGCTTTGGAAGTTCATTAATTTCCCATTTACCTAAAAATCTTGACGCCCCGTCTAAGTTCTTAATTTTTGCTAATACTTCTTCTTTTGTCGGCATTATCTCTCCTTTTTTGCCCATACTACCTTGACCAGATGATCAATTAGCTGAATGATAACACATTCTAGGCATTCGTTTATTTCCTTTAATTCTTAATTTATTAGCCAGTTGATAGAAATACCTACAATTACAGCTAAAAATATTATAAAAGCAACTGTACACCCACAGCCCTTTTTCTGTGCACTTGCTAAAAAATTATACCCGCACTGCGGACAAACCTGTGCGTTATCTGCCAATTCTTTTTTACAATGCGGACAAATCATATATATTCTCGCTACTTTTTTGATTATAGTATCATGCTTTTTTTATTTTGCAAAATTAATTCGCATACAAAGGGACATTTTTGCCGCCTGCTAAAATTGCATTATGTGAATCATTGTCTGATAGAGACAAATTGCCGTAAAAATTATTTGTTGTGGACGAGTTGTTGTTTGTTGTTTTGCTGTAATTTTGTACGGCTCTTGTGATATTTCTTCCGTATTTTTCTTCAAAATTCCTTTTGTTGCCTGTCATCTGGTATTCATAAGAGAGTTTTCGCCAATTCTCATTAGACAGCAAGTAGGGTGGGAGTAGCAAGATGGAGAAAGTTATGCTTCAATCCTGGCAGTGGTTCCCACCCTGCGAGGCTGATCATGGGCCGACTGTGCAAACAACGCAACAGTTGTGCGACGTGGCTCCGGCTCCCGCCATAGCGGGGGCGGGCTGAACAGCCGAAACCGTCGTGCCGAAGCAAAATCAAACGGAGCTGGAGCGAAGCGGAACACCCCTTGCTGAGTCGGACGTTACTCCGGCGCAGCGTCCGTATTCCAAGAAAGCAGAACTCATCTGGCCGCCATATTAAAATCCCCCTCTCCGTTGGGAGAGGGTGGGGTGAGGGGCAACCCCTTGGGGTATTTTGTGCGAGTGAGCGTCGCCCCGTAGAGCCAAAGTTCTTGCGGTGGGAACCGCTTCGCTTTTCCCACCCTACTTTCTTGTTGTCAGGCGGTGCCTGACCTACGCACTCGAAGTGACAATTTAAGCAAAAATGCCGCAAAAATCGCTAATCCAAATATTTTTGCAAAAGAAGTTTTTTCAAAGCCCTCGCATGGATTGCTTCCGGCTCGATTTCAAGCAGTTTTTCAAGATAATTAAGCGCCGTTTCGTAATTTCCGAGCTTTTTATGCGCCGCAGCGATTGCATAAAGCGCATCTATGAACTTTTCGTCCTGTTCAATGGCCTTTTCCAGGTCTTCAACCGCTTTTTTTACGTCCGGATTGGGAATATCCTTTCTGGTGAGCAGAATTCTGGCCCTGTTGTAATACGCATCGGTCATTTTTTCGTTTAACTGCAACGCTTTTGTGTAATCCAGTATTGCGTCATCAAAATGTTCAAGCGCCTGATGCGCAACAGCCCTGTAAAAATAGGGGATTTCCCAATCATTCTTGAGTTCAATGGATTTGTTGATTTTTTCAATCCCCGCCTCAAAATTTCCGTCTTGAATATCGTGGATTCCGTTGTCAAGATAGTATTTGTAATCATTCTCCGGCATTTATTCCCCCTTTTTTCAGATTTTGACACAAAAACAGGGAATTTGTCATCCTACGCCAATAAAATGGTTCGGATAAAGATATTTTGACCTTTTGCGCCCGAAATTTTCATGCTAAAATCCGATTATGAGATTAGATAAATTTTTAAAAGTTTCAAGACTGATAAAACGGCGCACCGTAGCTAACGATGTTTCCGACCAGGGGCGTGTTTTTGTAAACGGCGTCATCGCAAAGCCCTCAAAACAGCTGAAAACCGGAGATATCATTAAAATTGAGCACTACAACAAAACAGTTGAGGTAAAAGTGCTGATTGTGCCCGAACGCAACATTTCCGCGCAAGAAGCGGGCACGCTTTACGAAGAAATTAAATAAAAAGCCCCGCAATCCCCGCAATAAAAATCGCCAGAATCATGTTTAACTTGAATTTCTGCACGCAGAAGAGCAAAATTGCAAAAATAATGACGGAAAAAATGTCCAAATTCGCTAATGACGGCGTTTGCGACTTAAAAAACGCCATAACAACAACCATGACGCAAGCTGACGCAATCAAACCCGAAGTTGCCGAGCGCAAACCCTTTAAAACCTCCGCAGCAACGCGTGATTCTTTGAATTTGTTAAAACATTTGTAAATCAAAAGCGAAATAATGATTCCAAAGAGCACCCCGCCGGTCGTAGCCGCAATAGAGCCGCCGATTCCGCCGATTTTTTTGCCGACAAATGTCGCAAGGTTGATTGCGAGCGGACCGGGCGTCATTTGGGAGATGGTTATCATGTTTGTGAACTCGCTGAGCGTGAGCCAGCCATGATTGTCGATAATAATCTGCCGGATTAGCGGAATAGTCGCATAACCGCCGCCAATACTGAAAAGTCCGACCTGCAAAAAGCACATAAAAAGAGAAAAAACAGTACTAAACATCGCCGGTATCCTCTTTTTTAATCCATAAAAGCCGAATTGGGGCGACAATCGCCGAAAAAATCAAAATCAGTGCAACATTTATCTTAAAAAATTCCGCAGCAACAAAAGAAACAACAATCAGCGACAAAAGAAGCGCGCATTTTTCTTTCCAGACGATTTTTATCAAATCCAGCATAAAACTAATCATTACAGCCGCAACACCAATGGCCATGCCGGCAAGGAGCTTGTTTACAATAACGCTGTGCAAAACTGCCGTATAAAAATAAGCAACAACCGAAATTGCAATGAACGGAGGCAAAATCGTACCCAAACAGCATAGCAAAGCGCCCGATTTGCCGCCCAATTTATAGCCGATGAGCGCAGACGAGTTCACGGCGATGGCTCCGGGCGCTGATTGGGCCATTGCGTACAAGTCCATAAGCTCGCATTCATCCAAAAAATGGTGTTTTTCAACGAGTTCGCGCCTTATCAGCGGAATAATCACGTATCCGCCGCCAAAGCAGAACGTACTGATTAGAAAAAACGTTTTAAACAAGAAAAGTTTCGGTACTCTCAAAGCTGCTCCATAAAAACTACCCGTAAATTATATACAAATCATAAATTTAAGTAAACTTTTGTTGAGCCGAAAACGTCAAATCTAGCAACTTATTTTTTTACGGGCTTTAATATATTGCGGGGCATCCGCATGTTCAAAATAACGGAAAGTACTGTGATATTAGGGATTGAGAACAAAAAAGCCTATAACATCCGTCATGCCGGGCACCACTCGCCGGCAAAAAACGGTACAAACAAAATAACACTTCAAAAACCCTTGCAAACAACCGAATTTCGGCCAACTTTCAGGGGTTTTAACATTTCAGCGGCTCAAAATGCAGTAAAACCGTTGGTTGAGGCAATACCTGCGGATTTGACAAGAAAAGTTTTTGAATCGCTCAAAAAAATCAGCAAAAAACAGTACGAGGAATACAAAGAAATAGCCGACAATTACGTAAATCTCGTCAAAACCAGCCCGGAATTCCGCAAAAAATTCGGGTTCAGCGACGAAATTGCGCAAAAAATCAGCGCTGACAACCTTTTTTACCGCCCGCAGAAAAACATACTGCAAAGATTTACGGATAACCTAATTTCTCCTTTTACCGCCGCGGGAAAAGGCATAAAAAAGCTTTTTGCAAAACCTGAAAGCGCAAATGATGCAAAAGATTTTGACAAAGTCATGAAAGAGTTTACGAGTCTTGAGGGGCTTATAAATTCGCATGAAATCTGGGAAAACGGTTACAGAGAGCTGAGCGGGCACCCGAAATGGAGCGCGGGTTCGGAGTTTTTGATTCCGGACGACGTACTTTTGAGCAAAATCCAGCGCCGCAGAAACAAAGTCGTCGATCCGAACAAAGGAAAATATTCCACAACCTCGCTCATGCTCGGGAACAGGTTCATTTCGGGCACGGTTTACGCGTTTTTCCTCGGGAATGACGCATATAACACAACAATGCGATACAGCGGAAGCAAATCCGAGGCAAAAACCCAGCAAAAATCACGTGTTGCCCAGGAATTCTCGCGAATCGGGCTCAACATGTACATTCAAAACCTTTTGTTCGGAACATTTGAAAACGCAGTCAACAAAAGTCTTCCCACAGCATTGCTGGTTTCGGGCTCGACCGTCGCTTTTTCGGAAATTTTGGGCAGAAAACTCGTAGGAAAGCCGATTGTGCCCTCAGACAAAGAAACCCTTGACCGGATGGAAAGGGAAATGCTTGAGAAAAAAGGAATTTTGCCCACAATCGGAAGAATTTTAACAAATACCAAAAAGCCCTCCACGCCAAAAACTTACGCACACCCGGCAAAGGCCAACACAACCGCATTTTCCGCATTCAGCAAAAAAAATACGCCAAAATCGCCCTCGTTTAAAGGCTACTACGCAGTTGAAAAGATGTTCGACAAGCAAAAACTCACGGTTCTTATGTCAATGATTAAACAGGCGGACGAATTTCAATACGAACAAATCAAAAAAACGCTAATCCGGGCGGTCAAAAATTCAGAAATATTAAGAAAATTAGTCATAACCACGCAGGATGAAAAGCTGACGTTCATAAAAAACGCTGATTTAGGCTCAAAAGAGGCAATTGACAAGGCTTTTGAGTTTTTACTTGAATCAGCCGAACTCAAAGAAGTCCCAATCGGCACAAAAAAGACATTCTGGGGTCAGCTGACAAAGAGCGTTCTTGTTCCGGTCAATTTTATCAAAAAAATCGGCAAATCCGCTGCAAAAACTGCCTCTGAACTCGGCGCAAAGCTCCGGGGCACCCAAACAAAGCTCAAAACCGGCCGAATGAACAAAATTCTTGAAGACCCGAACTTTAAAGAAGCGGCTGATTTCAAGAATTATTACGATGAAATGATGAAACTCAAGGCCTGGAAAGATTCTCCGCTCTCAAATTCAGAAAAAAAAGTGCGAATTTTCGAAGATTACATGCAAAATTTGCAAAAAACCACCGAAGAAATTGAAGGGCTGAAAAATATCCTACTCTGGCTGGATAAGCAGATTAATTCAGCGGGAATACAGGTGAACAAGGACGGCAAACTTGATGCTCAGGATTTAAAAAAGGTCGAAAACCTGCTGAAATCGTCATTTTTGAAAGCTGACGGCGCAAAACACGTCGAATATGACGGAAACAAGCTCGCCCAAACCAACATCAACCTCGCACGCGCTATTACGACGATATTTCTCGTCACTGACGCCTATAACCTCACGATGCAATACAGCGGAAACAACCGCCATGAAGCTAACAAAAGCGCAAAGAACCGTGCGGCGCAAGAAATTTCAAGAATCAGCTTTTCAGCTTATATTCTTGCTTTTGTGCACAATTTACTCTCAAAAATGTGCAATGCCAGCCTTGCAGGAGCTTTCGGATTGACGGCGATGACCTCGATTATCAATGATTCTATCTCAAGAAAGGTTGTCGGGGTGCCATTGACGACAAAAACCAAAGCCCAGCTTGACGAAATCGACGAAAACAACGCAAAATCAAAAAGTCCCATAAGAAAAGCGCTCGCATACTCTCTCGGCAAGCGAAATTCGGCGCCAGGAAGCATTGACAGAGAAAAAGCCGCAAAAACAGCTGTTGTTCTTGACGACTTTTTCATAAATCCGGCGATATCCGGCTGATTTAACAAATTTGTATAGAAATTGCGGCTTGATTAATATTTATTGTGTTCTATAAGCTTTCCGGCCCCGTTGTAGTACCAGCTTTCCTGAACTTCTACGCCTTTATATCCCGGTTCACCCTCAAGGCCCCATTTTTTCCTGCTTGTGAG
>CALUPP010000025.1 GCA_944322685.1 Candidatus Gastranaerophilales bacterium | reverse complement strand
AAACTCTCTTGAGATTGTCACAAATGGTTAACGACTTCAAATTCATCGATGAACTCGACATCAACCCGCTTCTTATTTCTGAAAAAACCGGCGAAGGCATTGCCGTTGACGGTCGTATCAAAGTAAGGGTGGACGAAGTTAAAGAATACTTCGGCTGCGGTTCCGAATGCGCTGCTTGCAGCAAATAAGCCGTGAAAAGTAATATAAAAAAGCCCGTGTTGAATTTTCAATACGGGTTTTTTATGCGGGAATTTGATAAAAATAGGATTTGGCGGGCTTTTTGCATTTAAGTTTGGCGGGAATTGCCGCGAAGCCATTGCGGGGTGGGTTTCACCTTGCATTTTGCGGTTGATTTCTGTGAAGTTGGAATTTCTGGCGAAATCGGTCAATAAATGCGCAAGCAGGCTGGATTTTTAGCCCAAAGGGTCAACCCTCATTCACCAAAAAGCATCCCAAAGGGCCGACCCTCACCCTCCCGTCCCGCCATCGACGGGGCGGGCTCTCCCATCGGAGAGGGGGAAAGAAAGTAGGGTGGGAATAGCGCAGCGGTTCCCACCGCAAGGACTTTTGTGGAAAACAAGCAAATGGTGGATACTACGGGGCGACTCTCAGCCGCCAAAAACACCCCCCAAAGGGCCGACCCTCACCCTCCCGTCCCGCCATCGACGGGGCGGGCTCTCCCGCCGGAGAGGGAGAATAATTAAGACGAATCCATAGCCGCTCCCGCCGGAGAGGGGGAACCCCAAAATATCCTAAAAGAGAGTGGTTCAGGCATGAAAAAGGCGAAAATCACCCCCTTAGCTTAAAAATTTTAGCTTTCAAGTGTGATTTTCGTCTTTAAAATGTGATTTTTTGAGCTAATGCAGATTAATAGCAGCCGGTTTCGCAGTCATCCGCGCAGTTGCAGTCGCACCAGCCGGTTTTCTTTTCTTTGTGCTCTTTTTTTAGCTTTTTGCAGATTTTTTTGTAATCTTTTTTCTGGCAATCATTCAAAATGTACATAAACGCCTCTTTGTGCGCCTTTTGTTTAGCTTTGATTTGTTTTTTCAAATCGCGAACCTTTTCTTTCTGGCATTTGATGTCGCTTTTGCAGGCATTGTTGCATTCCATTTGTTCAAGTTTGCATTTTTCCTGACAATGGCAGACTTTTAAGGGGTAAATTTCTTCAAAAAATTTCTCGTCAATGCAGGTTGCCTGCTTAATTTGGCTTTCGACCAGGCAAATTTCTTTATAAATGCAGCATCTGCGTTCCATAAAGGCTTTTTTGGCCTCACAAGGGTCATTGTCAGTACATTTGCAAGGCTCCGGGCAAGTTTTGGCGCACGGATCTTTTGCCGGACATCCGCAGCCAGCGGGGACAAGGCTATTTTCACCTGCGAAAGCCGCGCTGCCGGCGCAAATTAGTGCTCCGAGAATTGTGATTGCGATTTTCTTCATGTTGAACTCTCCTTTTTTATTCTTTGAACATTTTATGAGGTTCAACGGGTTTGAGAAACCACAACAGGCGGAGGACGACGGGGGGATTTTTGGTTTGGGTTAAGTTTTATTTGTCGGGATGGAAACCACGGACGGCAATGCGTACAGCTAATCCAAAATCGTTGTTATATCTGCGAAAGCGGAATTTTTCGGCAACGCCGGGCAACTAATGTACAAACAGAGTGGATTTTCAGCCCAAAGTGCAAACCCTCAGCCACTAAAAACATCCCAATGGGCAGGCCCCCACCCCGGCCCTCCCCCATCGGAGAGGGGGAAAAAGAAAGTAGGGTGGGAATAGCGCAGCGGTTCCCACCGCAGGGACTTTTGCGAAAAACAAGCAAGGGGTGGACTCTACGGGACAACCCTCACCCGCCAAAAGCACCCCAAGGGGCCGACCCTCACCCTCCCGTCCCGCCATCGACGGGGCGGGCTCTCCCGTCGGAGAAGGGGAAACCTTCTTTTTTGCCATCTGTGGGACGGGTTTCCAACCGAAAAGGGGGATTTTTTATAAAATACATTAAATGATGGATATTCACGGGGCAAAAAATGTGAAATGATGTAATTAATAATATATTGGGGATAATAGAGGGATAAAGTGAATATATCTGCCGTAGCAGCCATCATTATTGCGTTATTGATAATTCTTTTGACACAAAAATCAGAAGCGGCGTCGTTTGTGTCGTTGTTTCAGCCATCGGCCGTGCTGATTGTGCTCGGGGGGACGTTTTGCGCTTCACTTTTGAATTTTAGCCCTAAAACCCTGACAAATGCCCTCGTTTCGGCAAAAGATGTCTTCTTTACCCCGAAACAAACCCCCATCCGCGTTATTGATGAGATAATTTACCTCGCAAGATACGCGAAAAAGAACGGACTTTTTGCGCTGAACGAGCTCGTGGACAACATTCAAGACCCGTTTTTGCGGCGCGGAATCCAGCTTTCAACGGATTATAACAATCCGCAGATGATTTATGACATTTTGAACGCAGAACTTTCGTACAACGAAGAAGAAGAACTCATAAACTCGCGCGTTTTTGAGGCTTTTGGCGGATATGCGCCGACTTTTGGGATTGTGGGAGCGGTTATGGGGCTGATTCAGATTATGAGCTATATTCAAGAGCCCGAGGTGCTCGCTCACGGGATTGCAACCGCTTTTGTTTCGACGCTTTACGGCGTCGGGTTCGCAAATTTTCTGTTTTTGCCGATTGCGGGCAAATTGAAAATGAATCTTCGCGAAAAAATGCTCTTAAAAGAGGTGATTTTGCAGGGAATTGTTTCAATACAAATGGGCGAAACGCCTATGGTTATTGAAGAAAAGCTTTTTGCTTACCTGAATTACCACAACAAAAGCCACCCGATGGAAGAATGTTACGGGGGTGCGCGGTGAACCGGGATTATTACACAAACTCAAACGACTACATAAACCGCTGGGTTATTTCCTATGCGGATTTTGTGACAATGCTTCTGGCGCTTTTTATGGTGCTTTATGCGGCGCATTCGATGGGAAAAAACGAAGTTAAGAACGTAAATGAATCCCTAAAGGACATTTTTACCTCAAAACCGGCGATTGAAAAGCAAATTTCAACCCCCGAAGAAAAAACCGAAAATCCCGAGGTGCTCGAGCAGGACGAAATCGTCAAAAAGCTGAAATCAGGCGACATTTCCGATGATTCCGTAAAAATCGTAAAAGAAAAACGCGGCGTGGTAATTCGTCTGAATGATACAATGCTTTTTGACCCGGGTTCTGCTATAATAAAATCGGAAGCGAGAGCCGAATTGGACAAAATAGCCAAATCGCTCGAAACTTTCCAAAACCCGGTCGTTATAGAGGGGCATACGGATTCAATGCCGATAAAAAACGAAAAATACCCCTCAAACTGGGAGCTTTCGACAGCCAGAGCGACAAATATAATTTCGTATCTTACACAAACAAAAAAATTCCCGCCCGGCAGGCTCTCTGCCGTAGGATACGGAGAATATATGCCGGTCGACAAAAATGACACACCGGCAGGACGAGCAAAAAACCGCAGAGTTGACATAGTTATAATGAGCTCTGTAAAATAATTGAAAAGTTGGAGATTTATATGACAAGACCAGCATCTAGAAAAGACGAAATGACACCGGATAGCGCCAAAAAGAAAAACATGAGCCCTATTCTGATAAATATCGTTATAACATCTTTGATATGTGTAATTTTTATAGGCGCAAACTACTTTTTGCAGTCAAAGCTGCTTTCTTCGCAGCTAAAAGCGGTTACTGACGGAGAAATTACGGAAGATACCATTGATGTTCCTGAAAAAGGCATAATTCTTGATTTGGGCGAATTTACCATGAACCTCGCCGATGTTTCTCCGAGAAGATACCTTAAAATAAGCGTAGCAATAGAAGTCAGCACGCCTGAGGGCGAGATTGTCGAACAAAAATCGGGCGGCCATGGCGGAGAGGTCAAAAATCCGGTCGTTGCGGAGATGGAACAGTACAGACCCGCAATCAGGGACGCAATCATCACGGTCATGACGAGCAAAACGTCTGACGAGCTCGCAAAAGTGCAGGGAAAAGAGCTCGCAAAACAGCAGATTACAGAATCCGTAAACAATATCTTTGACGGCGAAAGAGAAGTAATAAGAGTCAGTTTCGGCGAATTTATTATGCAATAGTTGAGCTGATTTGGGGAAAACGAGGGAAAAAACTTGGATTCAGAAAACAATCCGAAAATTGAAGATAACGAACAGGCCGCGTTTGACGAAAACGACGAACAAAGCTACGTCATTGACCTTGATTCCGAAGAATTTGACCTTGATGATGCAGAGGGAACCGAGGAAAGGAAACGCGGTTACAAATTATACAACTTCCGCCGTCCGGATAAGTTTTCAAAGGACCATTTGAGGGGCTTGCAGGACATTCACCGCGAGTTTTCCCGCCAGCTGTCAATGGTTTTGACTACATATTTGCGCATGCAGATAGATGTAGAGGTTGTTTCGGTTGATCAGCTGACTTATGATGAATTTATGCGTTCTGTGCCCAATCCGATTTCGCTGGGTATTTTTGAGCTGAACCCGCTGCCCGGTCAGATTTTAATCGGGATAAGTTACGAGGTTCTTTCGAGCATTGTCGACAGAATGCTGGGCGGAGTGGGCGCAATCGAGCAAAATACGCGGGAATTGACCGATATTGAAGAATCGCTCGTGAAAAAAATGATTGAGCGCAACATCCAGACCCTCGGAACGGCCTGGTCGCATGTTATCCCGGTAAACGCCAACCTAATCGGCCTTGATACGGGCAATACGAACATTCAAATTGCGTCTTCGGGCGAAATTATCGCTCTTGTCACCTTTGAAATGCACATTGCGCGCCAGCATTACGGGCTTGTCAGCCTTTGCTACCCTTATCCGGTGCTCGAAAACATCCTTGACCAGCTCACGACGCAGCATATTTTCCAGACAAAGGGCCTGATTGCGACTTCTGAAGAACGCAAAAAGATGATTGAAAAACTAAACACCTCTTTTATCGATGTGACGGCGATTTTCGGCGAAACCGAGGTTACTTTTGACGAGCTTCTTGCCTTGAAAGAGGGAGATGTTATAAAATTGGATAACCTGTGCACGGATGATTTGGTGCTCACGGTGAACGGCGAGAAAAAATTCTTCGGCCGGCCGGGTAAAATCAGAAACAAGCTATGTATAAAAATTACGGACAGATACGACGACTACACGAACACACTAAGGCATTATTTTTAGAAAGGGCGCAAAATGCAAGACGAAAACATGCAAAATGATAATCTTAATCAGGAAACTCCGGTTTCTGACGCCGAAATTTCTGAAAATGCCGGCGAAATATCGGCTGAGGAGCCGGTTATCAACGATTCTGCAAGCGAAAACAGCTCTGAAGTAAAGATTGAAGAACGCGATATCAGCGATCCCGTTACTGTGCGCCCTGTTGAGTTTACGCAGTTTGACAGCTATACTCCGACGAACACCGATACGAACAAAAACCTTGAACTTTTAATGGATATCAAGCTCCAGCTCACGGTTGAGCTCGGGAGATGCCAGCTTCCCGTGAAAAAAGTGCTTGAACTAACAAGAGGCTCCATCGTCGAGCTGGACAAGGTCGCGGGTGAATCAGTCGAGCTTTATGCGAACGGAAAACACATCGCAAACGGCGAAGTTGTGGTTATTGAGGACAATTTCGGGCTCCGTATCACTTCAATTTCCGAACCGGAAGAAAGAATCAAGGGTCTGAAATAGACAACTCGTTGCAGTTAACATAAAAATATAATATAATTTCCATATAGAAGGTGAACCAATGGCAAAACACGTAGACACAATACCCATAGAAGTAATGATTTTAACCGTCGACCACGATATTAAGGGCACTGTTCACGTATCAAAATATACAAACACAAACCGTGAACTGACCGACCTTTTGAACGACAAGGAAAGACGATTTCTCGCGGTTACGAACGTAGAAATCTACCCGCGCAACTCAAATCAGCCCCCGAGAAGATACAATTTCCTCGAAATTCACATGGACTACGTGCTGATGGTTCATCCGTCGTCACAGGTCGTGTTCAAAGAGTCTTCAAAAGCTCAGGAAGACATCGCAAGATTCAGAGAATTGAGAAACAAGCTGAACACAACAAAACCTTTCTAAACACGCTTTCAATGCGGTGAAAAGTTTCAAAATCGCATATTTTGGCGGTCTTGGAGCAAGTTTATGGTGGCAGTTCAATCAAAATTTAACGGAAGTATAAATGATTAAGCCGAAAAAGATATTAGCGTTGAATTTTGGCGGCATCGGGGACGAAATCCTCTTTCTGCCGGCTTTGTCAAGCCTGAAAAAGGAGTTTCCCGGGGCAAAAATCACGCTCGCGCTTGAACCGCGCAGCAAATCCGTCAAAAATCTGACAGATTTAATCGACGACGTGATTTGCGTCGATATCAAGGGCAAACACAAGTATTTTGAGCTGCTAAAATTCCTCCTGAAAGCGCGCGCCGGTAAATTCGACATGGTTTTTTCTTCGGGCGCAAACCCGATGATACCGATTTTGCTGTTTTTGACGGGTATAACTTACCGTTACGGCTATGACAGCGGGGTTTTGAGCAGAATTTTCTTAACAAAAGCCGTTCCGCTCAAGAAAAACCGCTACGCAAGCGCCATGTACCATGAACTCGTCACACCCGTGACCGAAATCAGGACGGATTATCCGCAAATCAGCGTTCCTGAGTGCGAAAAAGAGCCGAATTCCGTGCTTATCCACCCCGGAGTGAGCAAAATCAGCGTTGTAAAACACATAATCAAAACCTGGAATCCCGAAATCTGGGCCGAATTAATCACAAAACTCCTTGAAAAAGGCAAAAAAGTCGCTCTCGTAGGCGGCCCGGACGACGAAGACTGCATAAAAAGGATTCTTGAGCTCGTTGATACGGAAAACCCGAATTTTACGAACCTTTACGGCACAACAAAGAACATTATGGACTTTGCAAAACTCGCAAAAAGGGCCGAGGTGCTTATTTGTTCGGATTCTGCGCCCATGCATATCGGCGTAGGCGTCGGGGTGCGGACTTTGGGGCTTTTTGGGCCGACGGATGAGAAAAAGCTGCTTCCGGACAATGATTTATGCGTCGCAATCAAAAATAACTGCCATTGCCGCCCCTGCCTGTGGGACAAGCGCCAGACAACCTGCGAAAAGCTCGAATGTCTGGACATAAATCTGGACGATGTTGTGAAATTAGTATAAAAATCCCGTTTTAAATTTATCCCATGGCGGAATTATAAACAACAACCCGGTTTCGGCCGCCGTGTTTTGCCTCGTAGAGCGCAATATCCGCTTTTTGGTGAAGAATTTCGGGGTTTTCGTAGTTTTTTTCGAACTTGCTGACGCCCACGCTTATCGTAACATTCAAAACGCCCAAATCCGGCACGTCGATGTCCGTTTTTTCAACCGCCGCGCGCAGCCTTTTTGCGACAAACTCCGCTTCTTCAATCTTTGTATCCGGCAAAAGGATACAAAACTCCTCCCCGCCGTATCTTGAGGCGATATCATACTCACGGAGCTCGTTTGCGATGACATTTGCAACGTTTTTCAGCACGCAGTCACCCGCAGCATGCCCGTAGGTGTCATTTACCTTTTTAAAATGGTCAATATCCAGCATAATGCAGCAAAGCGGCTTGTTTTTACGTTTTGCGGTTGCAGTTTCTTGGCTCAGTCGTGTTTCAAACTGGCGGCGGTTGTTGAGTCCGGTCAAAGCGTCCAAAGTCGCGTATTGAAGCATTTGTGCGTAAGAATTCGCTTTTTCTATGGTAATCGAGGCCTGTCTTGTCAGCAGGGATAGGTATTCTGCGTCTTTTGTGCAAAGTTTTTCAGACGTGCTGCTCGCAGCAAGTGCTCCGATGATTTCTTGTTCGTTTTGGAGCGCCCAGACTCCAGTTTTTCCGCCCGACGAGATTGCATAAGGCTTTTGCAGGCTGAGTTTTCCGAGCATGGCAAAAATCTTTTCGTCATGGCAGTTCGCCGGCCAAACCAGCTTGAATTTTTCTTCTTCATCTTTCATAAAAATATAAATCAGGTGATCAGCCGCAAATTTATCGACCATTTCGCCGATTATAGGCAAAATGTAGGTCAAATCGTATTGGGTTTCGATTAATTTTGCGATATTTTTCATCACGTTGTGGAAATTGATATTAACCAGCATTTTCCGGTTAAGAATCTTGTTAATAACCGCAGCGCTGATTTGCGAGGCGCCAATCCCCAGCGAAATCAAAAAATCACGCGATTTAACCTCGTGTATCACCTCGCCGAACTCCAGCTCAATAAGCCCGAGCACCTTTTTTTCATTTATTACGGGAAAATAAAGCAAATTGTTTTCTTCCTGCATACAATTTGAAAAATTCGCCTCCAAATCCCGCAGCTGCGAAAACCCCAGAACTTTTCCGTTCAAAATAAAGCTTTTTTCGGGCGAATTTTGCAAAGATGCGTAAATTTCATCGATTTTTTCCTGTTGTTTATTTTTGTCGACAAAAATCCAATCTTTCACAAAATCCCGCAGCCTTGAGGCCCTCTCGTCCCATATAAAAACCCCGAAATTCTGCGCGTTGAGGTATTTTTCAAAAACGCTTTTCAAAGAGAGCACAAAATCTTCTTCAGAGCCGTTTTTTGTCAAAACATTGGAAATTTCCCATAAAAAATCAAGCTCCAGCTTTTTAAACCCGCTCATTTCAGCTCCTCATCGTAATCTTCAAAGTATTTTTTCCCGGCGCATTTGCTAAAACTCTTTTTAAAGTACTTATCCGCGTCTTTTGAGGCTGTTGCTTTGCCGTTTACGTAGGTTATGTAGCCCTCGTTCAACGGATCTTCGGTATCTTCGACTTTTTCGGTCACGATATGCATGTTGTGATATTCTTTTTTCTGGAGCTCGTCAGGCGTAAAGCCTTTTTTCAATCCCGGGTGCGAGCCGTCTTCGGCTTCTGATTGTGCGGCATATTTTTCGGTAATTGTGCGCATAACCTCGAACATGTACTTTGCAATGTACGGATCGCCGGTATTGTCGACGATAAGGCTTGCTTTTTCGAGTTCTTCGATGGATTCGGGGTATTTTTTCAGATGTCTGAGCAAAATCGAAAGGTTGTAATGCGCGTCAAACGCCATCGGCTCCAGTTCAATCGCCTTGCAGTAGCCAAGCCCGGCTTCTCTGTAATTTCCGAGCAAATGATTCGCCACCGCGTAGTTAAAGTTCACGTTGTAGCTTTTTTTATGGCGTTTTAGGGCTTTTTTGTAGCATTCTATTGCTTTTTCAAGGTACATGTCGGACGCTTTGGTTTTTTCCCCCATCAGAAGCGATTTTCCGCGATATGCTATGCCCATGTTGTACCAGGCTATGGATTTGTTGTCGCGGGTGCTTTTTATGTTGTTATAAATCAACGGAATATGGAGCGGAAAGCGTTTTGTTTCGATGATTGTGTTGTATTCTCTGATGGCTGTGTCGTAATCCGCGAGTTTTTCCGCCGAAACTATGCCCAGATTCATTCGGCAGACGATAAATTTCGGGTCATATTCGAGCGCTTTTTCGTATTCTTCGACTGCGGAAGCATAATCCTCGTATTTTACGTAAATATTGCCGAGGTTGCAGCGGGCGATTGAGTGTTCGGGGTATTTTTCCAGCCCTTTGCGGTACAGTTTTATTGCTTTTTCAAGTTTTCCGCGTTTATATGCCTTATCCCCCTGATAAACGTAATAGAATCCGGCACATTTATTAAATTGTTTTTCAAACCAGCCCCAGAAAAAGAAAAGGCACAACAAAAACACCAGAATCATTACGATAAGTACAACTTTGGTGACGGTGCTTTTCAAAATTTTCAACAAAAGCTTCATAAATACTATTTTATACTTGAATCGGCCATCTAAGCAAGTTTTTTTATTTTTAATATGGCGGCTTTCCTGTTTCGGCTTTGGCATGCTTTTTGTGTCTGTTTAGTGGCACAGCCACGTCACACGTTTTTTGTGTTATTTTCACGGGCGGCATTCCTATTTCGGCTGTCTTGGAATACGGACGCTGCGGCCCCCTGGGCGTGGGCCTCCGCAAGGGGCGTTCCTTTCAGTCAGCCCCGTCCGATTCCGCTGTCTTGGAATACGGATGCTGCGCCGGAGTGACGTCCGGCTCTGCAAGTGGCAAAGCCCCGTCCGATTCCGCTTTGGCATGCATATTATCTGTTTTGCGAAACTCTTGCGGTGGGAACCGCTTCGCTTTTCCCACCCTACTTTTCTTTTTCCTCTCCCTCTCCTTGGGAGAGGGCCGGGGTGAGGGTTTACCCCTTGGGAGTTTTTCTGTGGGTGAGGGACGTCCCGTAGAGCCCACCTTTGCTTGTTTTTTATGAAAGTCCTTGCGGTGGGAACCGCTTCGCTTTTCCCACCCTACTTTTCTTTTTCCTCTCCCTCTCCTTGGGAGAGGGCCGGGGTGAGGGTTTACCCTTTGGGAGTTTTTCTGTGGATGAGGGACGTCCCGTAGAGCCCACCTTTGCTTGTTTTTTATGAAAGTCCTTGCGGTGGGAACCGCTTCGCTATTCCCACCCTACTTTCTTCCTCCCTCTCCTTGGGAGAGGGCCGGGGTGAGGGTTTACCCCTTGGGGGTGTTTTTTGGTGGGTGGGGTCTGCCCTTTGGATCGTTTTTGAGGAAAGTGAAAATTTGCCCCTTGGAATGGTTTTTTCGGTAAATTTGTTACTGCTAAGTCTACCCTACAATGCTAAATTTGCGCTTTCCGGTTCGGATTTTTCTTGTTTTTCTATGGATTGTGCTAGATTTTCTTTCAAAGATAAAACGCAGTCGTCTATTCCGTATAATAATGACATGAAATCTTTTTCTTTCAGCTCATCGCTGCCGAAAATATTGATAAACACATTTAATAGCCCCTCAATAGTGTTAACTTTGTGATAAAAATTTTTCAAATCGTTTAGAGTTTCGTTCATTTCAAATTACCTAACTTATATAATACCTTTTAGTAGTGTATATCCTAATTTAGCATTTTACTATGATTTTGTCTATATATTGTAAGAGTAAATGTATATGGAACGAAAATTATTCAGGTCAGGTGGCGGTTGGGCATTATTCATAAATACGACTATTTTAAAACTTTTAAAAATCAACCCTGAAACAGACAAAGTCGAATACCAGATAGAAAATGACGTTTTAAAAATAACAAAAGTCAAAAAGTAGGTCAGGCACCGCCTGA
>CALUPP010000024.1 GCA_944322685.1 Candidatus Gastranaerophilales bacterium | reverse complement strand
CTAGCATCTTTTATAGATCATAAAAACTCAGAAAAACTAGCAATTATATATTCATCTACTAATTTTTTTGCAGATTCTTGTATATTCTTTATACGAGCCGGATTTAAGGAATTATAAAGTTCATATTTATCCAAACAATATCGCCCGCCAGGATTATTTATTGAAGACTCTTCTACCATTCTATAAAATCTTTTACCTTTAACGATATCTATATTTTCAAAATAGTCTAATTTCTTTAGAGCATTTAATACTTCTGGAGTTGAAGCATTTAGATATTCATCTATGGGTATGGGAAGATCTTTTATTTTCAATACTATTTTTCCTGCCTCAATAAATAATTTTCCAGGTTGACCATCTTTTTCGATTTCTGATAATAAATCGAGTGTCTTAGGGTATATTTCTCCACGTTTTGCTAACCTACTAACAAAATCTTTCAAGTTAGGGTCAATTTTTGTTCCAAAAGAAATATTTTTTCTTCTTTGTAGATTAGGTTTTATAGTAAAATTTGGTTGAATTGGGTTAAGCATTATTACCTCTAAACTATTTCTATTAATGCAAAACAATTTATAATTTTTAAAAAATAAAAAAAATAAATTTGCTATTAAAATAAAATTTGTTACGGAATATTACATATAATTTATGGTAAATTTAAGAAGCAATCGTAACAAATGCAAAATTAGATTTCTAAAAATGCTTTGCTGAATATTTGTTTATCTTTTTTCTGAATTATTGCACTGTATTTTTTATAAATTTTATATGCCGCATTATCAGGCATATCTGGATATATATGTTCTGGAACCTTATCACAAGGTACCCAGTCTGCTGAATCAACTTCGTTTGAGGTTACAAATTTGCACTTTTGAGCCTGCCCGATAAATCCAATCATTAACAAATTATTTTTTTTAAACCAATAAGTTCCGGCAAACTCTAAAGAGCTTAATTCAATTCCGATTTCTTCTTTAACCTCTCTCATTGCTGCTTCTTCTGCATTTTCTCCCGGACATGCTTGCGCATGCCTGCTGTGCAAAATATTACTCCAGCGCAATTAAAGAAAACTATACCAAATCTTTGTTAAAATACCCTACAATGAACTTTAATTTTTTAATTGCTTCTTCATAAGTAAGCACGAATGTTTTAAGAAGCCTGTGGTCAAAAATTTGTACGGTTTTGTTTTTGTTGTTGACGTTTTTTATGCTGTAACAGTGGTAATTGTTGAAATTTTTACTAAAATTTATGGCCGTACCGGCAACAAAGCTGCTATCCGGCTCTTGGGCGATTTTGTTAAAAATTTTTTCGGTTTCTTGGGCTTTTGATTTGAGAGAAAACCTGATGCTGCTTTCGTTTATTTTTATCGGCTTTTTGCCCGTAAACATTTCAAGGAAATTTGAGGGCTTGTTAAACTCGAATTTCTCGTTGCTGCCGGCCAGACGGCAAATCAGCGGCTTTTTATCGGGAAATTGCTGCAAAAGCTTGTTCATAGCGACTTCTATTGCTTTAATAATGGGATTGTGCGGGCAATCTGGATTTATCGGGACAGGATTTAGAAATTTGTCCATATAAATCAATTCATCGGCTTCTTTTTGGGTTACAAAAAAGTCTTTGCTTTCCCCATTGATATTTTTAAACCTTATACGGTAGTCGTTTCCGGAATGTGCAATGTTTTCTGACAGAATTTTCATTCCGTTTTTGCTTCTTGTGAGCGCACCTATGGAGGATACGAGATAACAGTCCTGAAAGTACTGTACTGCGTGTTTAAGATTTTGAATTTCGTTTAAAGTGACGGGTTTCATATTTTCCGTAAAACATGTGAATAATCAAAATTGCCTTTTTTATTATTCTGTCAAATTTTTATGCAAACTGTACTGCCGGTCATTGACTCTGAGTTCAGTATTTTATATAATCGTGCCGGAGGCTTATGGTAATGTCCACGAGAAAGCTTAATGCCCTGAACACCCGCAAAAAGATCCTGAATGCGGCTGTTGAGCTGATTTCGGCCAATAAATTTGAAAATTTAACGGTCGATGACATTACGCGCTCGGCAAACGTTGCAAAAGGTACATTTTATACCTATTTTAAAAGAAAAGAGGATGTTGTTTTTGAGATTTGCCGGCCGTTGTTTGCAAAAATCGAACAGCGTATGCAAAATATGACGGATAAGGGCATTTTGGAGCGGCTTTGCTTTTATTTTGAGAGTTTTATTGAAGAAGTTGAACGATACGGCGTGAATATGTGCAGAACTTGGGTAAAAGAGGTCATTGACCCTGAAAATGCGCCAAAAAACTTTGATACGCAAAAACTGGAATATGATATGACAATGTTGAGAAACATTTTGACGACTGCGGTTGAAAATAATGAACTAAAACAAGATACACCGGTCGAAATCCTTGTAAATATAATAATTTCGCAGCTTTATGGCATGATGATTTGCTGGTGCATGTCGGATACGAAATTTGAACCGAAAGAATGGACAAAAACTTTCGGCGAATATCAGCTAAAGCCGCTTTTGGCGCCTTATTTGGCTGATATTTGAGATTTGAGGATGGATTTTTGGTCAGGAAAACAAAATAAAAGGTGAATTTATGTTGAAAAGGTCTTTTATTGTTGCTTTAGCGCTATTTGCGACGTTATGTGTTATTGGAGGTGAAAAAACTATGGCAAATGATGTTTTAACCGCAAAACAGCAAAATATTGCTCAAATTGCGTCATATACGGCGACAGGTGATTCGGATAATTTGAAAATTTCAATCGAAAAAGCACTGAATGACGGCATGACCGTGAATGAGATTAAGGAAATCCTGGTTCAAATGTATGCATATTGCGGCTTCCCGAGAAGTTTGAATGCAATTTCAACATTGCTGGCTGTATCCAAAAACGGCGGCTATAAAGCCGGTGAAGCAGGCAAAAAACTTCCCGACGATGCCAATAAAAACAAAATAGGCGAAAAAACGCAGACAGAGCTGGTCGGCGCGCCAGTAAAAGGTGAAATTTATGATTTTGCGCCCGTTATGGACGATTATTTGAAAGAGCATTTGTTCGCTGATATTTTCTCAAGGGGCGTGCTCTCAAATCAGGAGCGTGAAATTGCGACTATTGCCGCATTGTCCTCTTTGGAAAACGTCGATGCGCAGCTTAAGGGGCATATTCAGTGCGGAAAAAATACCGGTTTGACTCAGGAGCAGATTGACGGGATTTTGAAGTTAACTTCTCGGCCGAAAACCGAGGTTTTTGCCTTGGGCGATAAAAATGATGCATACAAACAGTATTTTGTCGGCCAAAGCTATCTAAAACCACTCACAACGTCCGGTGTCGGCTCTGCAAATGTGACATTTGAGCCCGGCTGCCGGAATAATTGGCATATTCACCACAAAGGCGGGCAAATTCTGCTGGTAACAGGCGGCCGCGGGTATTATCAGGAGTGGGGAAAACCTGCTCAAGAGCTTAAAAAAGGCGATGTTGTGAACATTCCGCCGGAAGTTAAGCACTGGCATGGCGCTGCGCATGACAGCTGGTTCTCCCATGTTGCAATATCCGTGCCTGCGGAGGGTGCATCGACTGAATGGCTTGAAAAAGTTGAAGATAAAGAGTACAACGAGTTAAAATGAGGTGAAAAATGAGTAAAAAAGTTCTGATTATATCATCTTCTCCCAGAAAAGGCGGAAATTCGGATGTTTTGTGCGATGAGTTTCTTAAAGGGGCACTTGACGCCGGAAATCAGGCCGAGAAAGTCTTTTTAAGAGATAAAAAGATAAATTATTGTATGGGCTGCGGCTTTTGTTCTGAAAATGACTATACCGGTTGCTCTCAAAAGGACGATATGTCTGAAATTTTGGATAAAATGCAAGAATCGGACATAATTGTCTTTGCGACGCCCGTTTATTTTTATGCAATATCCGGCCAGATGAAAACATTCATCGACAGAATGTGCGCTCGATATACGCATATTGAAAATAAAGAATTTTATTACATAATGACGGCTGCTGACGATTCAAAGGATGCAATCCAGTATGCATTGGGCGAATTTAAGGGGCTTATGGCCTGTTTGGTGAATCCGACGGAAAAAGGCTGCTTATTTGCCGGCGGCGTATGGAAAAAGGGCGAAATCGCAGGTACTGATTACCCTCAGCAGGCTTATGAACTCGGTAAAAATTTATAAAGGAGAAAAAATATGAAAGTTTTGTTGTTTAACGGCTCTCCGCACAAAAACGGATGCACTTTTACGGCTTTGGAGGAAATCGCAAAAACTCTTAAAGAAGAAGGCATTGATTCTGAAATTTATCAGCTCGGAACAAAGCCAATCGCCTCTTGCAGAGCTTGCCGCGCCTGTCAAAAGCTTGGAAAGTGCGTAATTGACGACGGTGTGAACGAATTTGTTGATTATGCAAAAGATTTTGACGGGTTTATATTCGGCTCGCCGGTTCATTATGCGGCAGCGACGGGCGGAGTTACTTCTTTTTTGGATAGAGCGTTTTTTACGGCCTTTTCTTCGGGCAGAGGCGATGTATTTTTGCATAAACCGGGCGCTGCGGTCGTAAGTGCGCGCAGAGCGGGTACTACGGCAACATTGGATCAGTTGAACAAGTACTTTACCATAACCCAGATGCCGATTATTTCCGGCAGATACTGGAATATGGTGCATGGCCACACACCCGATGACGTCCGCAAGGATGTAGAGGGCTTGCAGAATATGCGGATACTCGCAAGAAACATGGCTTGGCATTTAAAATGTAAAGAAGCCGGTAAAAATGCCGGAATCCCTCTGCCCAAAGAGGAAGAAGTCGTTTTTACGAACTTTATTCAATAATATTTTTGGCTATTTCTGTTTTTTGCCCAAAGTGTGTTATTTTACGGCTTTGGGCTTTTAAAAAGTCTGTTTTCCTCTTTCGGCCGCCCTGTCGGCAAAGAATGTTGAAATTACGGGGATAACTATGTAATAAATCCCCCCGAGAATCAATACCGGCTTTGCTATTTTTATTCCTTCGAGATATTTTTCAAGTTTCGGGTCATTTTTGTTTGCTTCTTTGAATTTTTTGATGAATTTTTCGGTGGGCTTGTTCAGCGCGCCGTTTAGTGCGTAGCCGCCTGCCAGACAAAGGCCTGTCGAGATTATTGAGTTATAAATAAGCGGTTTTTTGCGATTTTCTTCGATTTTTTTGCTCTTTGCCGTCTGCTGAACAAAAGCTGCCGTTGCAATAACGTCAGTAAGCGAGATAATATGCTGCGCGAAGTTGGTTTCGGAGAATTTTTCCGACATTTTTTGCACAACCGGGGTATCAATCATTTTTCCGATTCCTTTTGCGAGGTTTTTGGTTGCGGCGTTGTATGCGCCCTTGAAAGTCAGCGGGGTTCTTGAAATTCTGATTTGTGGTTTGTTTTCTTTGTCTTTTCGGAAGATTTTTCCCATAATCGGCGGGATAAGTGCGCAGGTTAATGCTGATTTTGGGATGACAAGCGCCATACCGAGCCCGAGCTTGAAAAGCTGGGCGGCAAATTGGTATCTTGGCGATTTTTCAAGTGATTTTGCGCCGTTTTTCAGGTTTTTTATTGTTTTTTGCCTTAAATAGTTTTGCGGATTTTCGTCAATGTGCCCGATTGCCCTTGCGACCGGCGTTGATGCGAAAAGTGTAATTACATAGCCGATTATTCCCGATGCAAGCGATTTTGCACAGGCGTGTTTTTTGTTTTCGCGGTCGGTTTTCGGGGTTGCCATTATTGCTGCCGGTCTTGCGGCCATCGAGAGCGCGAGCGAAACGGTTGTAGAAAATAAATAGCTGTTTTTTGACGCAAATTCCAGCCCTTTTTTTAAGAAAGCGGAATTATAAACGCCTTTGAAGCTCATATTTTGATTTGAATTTGCACTTATTTTCATCTATTTTATTAGATAACACAAACAACGAAAAGTAAAATACCGGCATGGATTTAAAAGAGTTTGTAAAATACGAATTGAGCGGATGGAAAAAAAGCGAGTCTGTCGGGCTTTTTGGGGTGATTTTTCTCATTTTGGCGAATGCTTTTATTGTAAATGACAGCATTATTGCCGTGATTTCAGCGATTTGCGGTATTTTATATACGACTATTGCCGGAAAAGGGAAAATTTCCTGCTATTTTTTCGGGCTTTGCGGAACTTTTTGTTACAGCTGGCTGTCTTTTGAAAATGCGCTGTGGGGCAATCTTCTGCTTTATGCCTGTTATTATTTCCCCATGCAGGTTTGGGGGCTGTTTGAATGGAGCAGGCATTTGAAAAAAAACACGAAAGAAATCTATAAAACCTCGCTTTTGGGGCGCGAAAGATGGAAATTAGGCTTGCTGGCGGTGGTTTTTGTTGCGGTTTCCGTTGTGCTTCTTAAATTTTTGAACGATTCTAACCCGCTTTTTGACGCAATAACGACTGTTTTGTCGATTTTCGGGATGTATTTGACTGTTAAAAGGTGTATTGAACAGTGGGTTGTATGGATGGTCGTAAACGGACTTTCCGCGTTGATGTGGCTAAATTTGGTTCTGCATGGCGCAAAAACCTGGTCGACTTTTATAATGTGGTGCGTTTATTTTGTTTTGGCGTTTTATTTTTACTTTTGCTGGCGCAAAGAAATGAAAAATTATCCCTAAAAACGCAAATTGTGAAAGAAATAACGGCTTTTTGACGTTTTTGGGGCTAAACTTCTGCCTTAACATGGCTGTGATAAATGATTTTCAGGCCGTCCAGCGTCAAATAGGGGCTTATCAGGTCGAATTTTCTATCCATATATTGTGCTACAATCTTTGAATAGCCGCCTGTTGCGATAATTACCGCTTTTTCGCCGAGTTCTTTTTCGCAATCCGCAAGCAGCCCCTCAATCATCTTCGCCTGACCGCGTACAATCCCTGAAAGCATCGCATCTATTGTATTTTTGCCGATTGCTGTTTTTGATGACTCAATTTTTATCAAAGGAAGTTTAGATGTGAAGTTTTTAAGGCTTTCAGCCTGGATTTTCATGCCCGCACAGATTATTCCGCCGAGAAATTCGCCGTCTGCATTCACAATATCAAAAGAAGTCGCTGTTCCGAAATCAACAACAATGCAGGTTTTCTTAAAAAGCGAATATGCCGCAAACGCGTTTACAATACGGTCAGGGCCGACTTCTTCAGGAAAATCTACCTTGAATTTTAGCAATTTTGCTGTTTTATTGGAAACTACGAACGGCGTGATGCCTAAATATTTGATAAGCGCGTTTTTGAACCGTTCTGTGAGCGGCACGACTACGCTGCATATCGAAATATCAGTGATTTTTCCCTCATAATTATGCAGCCGCAGAAGATTTATTAGCAAAATGCCTATTTCATCCTCAGAACGCCTTGCGTCTGTTGCGATTGACCAGGTTTCAGCCAGATTGTCCCCGTCAAAAAGCCCGATTGTTGTTGATGTGTTCCCTATATCTATTGTTAAAAGCATAAAAACCTCTTTTTATCCTCCTGATGAGGAATTTTGGAAATATACGCGCTGCAAAAGCTGAATTTCGCTTTGCGTTTTAAATTATATCAAAAAATAAATTTAATATTTTGGCATTGCGGCAAAGTTATTATATAATACTCATTGAGCAGACAATATGGATGAATAAGTTGAAAAAGACAAGCAAAATTATAATCACAATATTAACGTTAGCGCTCTTTACTCCGGTATTTTTCGCGAATCCGGCATTCGCCGCGAAGCTGAAAGGCACAATAACCGCTGAAAACGCTAACTATTCAACGACTGAGGAAGTAAAAGAGTTTTTTGATAAATACGGAAAGCTCAACAACACAAAAGAAATCGACAAGCTCCTTGAAATGTACGATGACAACTACCTCAGCGCCGATAAATTCGACAAGGCTAAGCTAAAAGAGCTCGCGCTTGACTCCTGGAAAGCTTATCCGAGGGCAAAATACGAAATGAAAGTGCTCTCTGTGTCCAGCGACTACCAGAATGCCACAGTGCTCGTTCAAGAGTCGATTTCCGGCGAATCTGAGTCAAAAGTCGACTACCTGAGCGGCAACGGGTACATAGAATCTGACGCGCTTACGGTTTACTACCTGAAAAAGTTCTATACAGGCTGGAAAATCGTTTCGGACTACATAATTGACGAAAAAACTTCGCTAAAATACGGCGTTGCAAAAGATATAACGATGAAAATCGACGCTCCTCCGCTTGCGCAGCCCGCTCAGGAATACAGTTCAATTGTTCGCGTTGATGTTCCTAAAGAATACGTGGCGCTTGTTTCCATTAACAACGAGGAAATAACCTTTCCTGCCCAAAAAGCTGAAGAAGTATTCAGAACAATAAAAAATGACGGTATTCAAGAACGAATTTTAAAGGCAAATACGAACAAAAACAACGAAAATGCCGTTGCATCAATTGGAATCGCAAAAACGAATATTACAAACCGCAACGTTGAGGTGAATATTGTCGGAATTGCCTTTTTGACCAGCAGGGTTAACCTTTCTCACCCCATGATTCCGGAGAAATCGGATAAATGAACCGGCCTTGCGTAAAAATTTTCGTTTTTTTGATATTGATTCTGGTTTTTGGCGCAATATCATATTCGGTCAGGGATTTTCTCATTGGCGGATACGACGGCGCTGATTTTCATGTCATATCTATCGAATACATAAAAAACACCGGAGCCGCTTTCAGCCTTTTTCAGCAGCATACAGGGTTTTTGATATTGATTTCGGTGATTATTCTCATCGGGGTTTTGAGTTTTATCCTCGGAATGATTAACAAAATCAAATATCCTGACCTGATTCTATATGCATTTATGCTTGCCGGCGTCTTTTGCAACCTTTTTGAGCGGATTTTGGACGGTTTTGTTACGGATTATATACGTTTGAATTTTGTAACCTTTCCGATTTTCAATTTATCCGACGTTTTTATAAATGTGGGCGCATTTTTGGTTATTTGTAATATACTTTTTCATAATGAGCACAAAAAATCAAATTAAAATCATCATATCAGCGGAAGAAGCGGGAGAACGCCTTGATTTGGCAATATCCGGGCTTTATCCTGAAATTTCCAGAAGCAGGCTGCAAAAAGAAATAAAAAACGGCAATATTTTAGTAAATTCTAAGCCCGCAAAACCCTCTCAAATCTTGAAAACGGACGATGAAATACTTGTTTCTCTTGAAGAAAGCCCGAAAATTGAAATTCTGCCCGAAAATATCCCGATTGAGGTGCTATATGAGGACGAATCCTGCGCAGTCGTGTACAAACCCAAAAATATGCTTACTCATCCGACCTCAAAAGAAACCGCAGGCACCCTTGTTAATGCTCTTTTGTACCGTTTTGACTCGCTTTCGGTCTGCAATGGCGATTTTAGACCCGGAATCGTTCACAGACTTGACCGAAATACTTCGGGGCTCTTGCTAATTGCGAAAAACAACCCCTCTTATGAAAATTTAAAGGCCCAAATGCAGGCCAGAACGATAACTAAAAAGTATTATGCCGTTGTCGGCGGTGTTTTTGATACGGATTCGGGTACGATTAACGCAAATATCGGCCGGCATCCCTCAAAACCCGAAAAAATGGCTGTTACCCCCGACGGAAAACCGGCTGTGACCCATTATAAGGTTCTGGAACGTTTTAAGGGCTTTTCGCTCCTTGATATCACGCTCGAAACAGGCAGAACCCATCAAATCAGGGTGCACATGGCTCATATCGGGCATCCGATTGTTAATGACGCCTTTTACGGTGGGCCAAAACTTCCTGTGAAAACCACTGAACAGGTGCTTCAGGCCTATTCTCTGACTTTTGTTTCTCCAAATGACGGCATTGAGCGGACAATTACCATAAATTTTGATGATGATATAATTAAAGTACTGAATTATTTGAGGAATACAAAATGAAACACATATTTTTAATTCTTTTTCTATTATTTAACGCGTTTATTGTGTGGTTCGCATGGGGAAATTTTTCAAACCCGGTTACTTACACGTGCGTGCTGAATCATAACAACTACACGCTTTCATTGGGCATTTTTGTGCTGGTGATTGCGCTTTTTGCAAATATTGCAGGCTTTTTGTACGCTGTTGTGCTAAAAAGCAATATAACCGACCTTTGCAAAGCATATCAGAAGAAAAATGAGAATATATCTGTCAAAAGTGAAGCGGATAGCGCCAAAATACAGGTTCTTGAGGCAAAAATCGCCTCATTGGAGGCTGCGTTAGATGCTGCGTTAAATAAATAGTATATACTAAAAAGGATTTTTGTATATATTGTAAAATGATTTTATTGTTCCAAAACGCCCAAATTCAAGGCGTTTTGTTTTATTGTTAAGAATTGTTAACCAATATATAACAAATATAGCAATTTTATAGAACGATTTTACTTTATATATATACAGAGAGAAAAATAAAAAAGAAAGCCGAAAAGGCAAACAAAAAAATACCTACCATTAAAAAATTTAAATTACCACCCGTACCACTAGACTAATTTTTCAAGGAGAGCAGAAAATGGCAACTATTTGCGCAGTACAAACAAGATTACTTACTCTTACTCAGTACAAGAGCAACTTAGAGTATTCAATCATGAACATCAGCAACAAAAGACAAAACATAGCTTATCAAACAAGCTCTTTGATTGGTGCTGATTGGGAATCTGATCCGGCAGTTAAAAAATTGCAGTTGATGGATCAACAGCTTGAACTTCAACAGAAAAACCTCGAAACTCAGCAGCAAGCAGCAGCAGCAGAATTGGAAAGCATGCAGAAATTGTTGCAGACTAACACTAAATCAGCATTCACGTTGAACTTCAACGCATAATTCTTTTTGAATTGTAAAAAATACCATTCTAAATTAACCCGTTTAATTGAAATTAAAAATTTAGTCTGTTATCATTGCAGACAGAATGAACGTGTTTAAAACTTTTGAACTATTTTTATCACAACCGTTAAGTATTATTCGAGATCGGATAATACAAATTTGTCATGTCGAATCACCTGAAAAAGACCTGAAAAGCAGGATTCAGTTTAATATTTCGCCTGAAGCGTCACAGATTAACGTTTATAATTCTCCGCAGGTTTATAATCTTTTAACAAGCGTGCTATATAAGAAGAAATGCATAAATGATAGTAAAAAAAGCCAGATTCTTAATCAGCGCTGAGAAACTTTCGCAGTGTCCTGATTTAAATATGCCGGAAATTGCCCTGCTGGGGCGCTCGAATGTGGGAAAATCGTCCTTTATCAACGGAATTACAAATAACGGCAAGCTGGCAAAAACCAGCAATAAGCCCGGGAAAACACGGCTTATCAACCTTTTTGAATTTGATGAAAAATATATAGTCGCGGATTTGCCGGGGTACGGTTATGCGGCCGTTTCAAAAGAAATGCAGGCAAAATGGCAAAAAAATCTCGAAGAATATTTATTAAAACGGGAAACTCTGAAATTGCTGGTTCAATTTATTGATTCGCGCCATGAAGTTCAAAAAAATGACCTGCAAATGCTCGAATGGCTGCGATTTCATGGGTTGAGCCCGCTTGTAATAGCGACAAAAATCGATTTGACCCAAAAATCAAAAATTTTCTCAACGATAACCAAGATGAAAAATCAGCTCGGTGTTGATGTGCTTCCTTTTTCGACAAAAGAAAGCAGATATAACGAAGATATCATAAAATATTTTGAAAATGCGGTCTGCTCGTAAAGAATTGGGGCGAAACTGCCGGGATTTTTTCTTATTTTTGTTTTAAGTGCCGATTAGCCCCACTGGTAGTCAAAATGCCACCTTTCGGGCGTCTTTTTGAAGTCGCCGCCCCAGCGCATTCCGATGGATTTTGCGTAATCGCCGAGTTTTCGGTAATCTTCGTCTGTTCCGCCTATGATATTTAGGTCAACAGCCTTGCCTTCACAGTGTGCGGAGCGTTTTGCGGCCAGATGCGGCGTTGTTTTTATCAAATATTCCTGCTGCTCTTTTGTGCGGAATCCGCTCGTTATTTTTATGTCTTTTCCGAGTATATTTTTTGCGTATTCAATTAAATCCATCGTTTTTTCCTGCATTTCCGGGTTTAATTGGGCAATTTTTGATGCATTATCCGGCGCGTAGCTGTTGTTTGTTCTGTTGTAGTCCAACGGCCTTGAGTTGTCCGGTTTTTCGGTCTGCGGAATGTTAAATTCCATCATATTTATTGCATTGAAAAACATTTTTTGAAACTCATCAATTGAGCTGCTGCCGTAGCTCGTTGTAAATGTCGGCAAAAAGCCCATATCAAGGAAATTAAAGTTGAAAAACGGCACAAAAGCCGGTGTTTGAAGCATTGGGCTTTGCGTCCGCTGCGGTTTTGTTTGTGTCATATCAATAAAATCAATTTTTATTCCTGACATAAGTTCCCCTTAAAATATCCCTTATATTTATAAACACAATTTTTATGTGGATATTGCCTTTTAAATGTGATATATTAAGATATGTTAAAATTGAAATCTCCGCGTACGGAGAGCAAAATGTTTAATATGAAAAAGTTTTTAGCATCAATTTTTTTCGTTGTCTTGTGTGCTTTGAGCCTGCAAGTGCCGGTATTTTGTGATGAAACGGAAGAAAATCCCGCTCAGAACGAGGAAGAAGAATTGATGTTTGCGCCTATTGAGCTGGATTTGAGCGAGGAACGCGAAGAAGAAATAAAAAAGTTTAAAATAAGGGTAGAATCTGATACAAAGCCCAAACTCGTCAAAAATTACCGCAAAAACTGGTATGATTCGAAATTTTACAGGTATCAGTATTATTCTGACCCCAAAAACCTCCAGCCGCTCATTGCTCCTGCTTCATACGGGGCTTACCTGGAAACGGAATTGGACGATAACACAACAATCCAGGTCGGCCAGTATAACCTTTCCTGGTATGACGGCGGGCCGATAAACTTTATCGGGAAAGCCGAATCGGATTTTGACGTGGGTGCGACGATGACAGGCCATGGCCGCAAATTTGATTATGCAATCGGCGCCTATACTGCGACTGATACCTTAAATAACTCTTATGGCGGAATTGTGTCGACAAAACCTCAAAAAATCTGGCATTCAAAAGGCGATTTTAGCTTTGGCACCGGCCTTTATTCCAACGATTACGGCTCTTACACGAAAAATACGGCCGGATTTTTCACAAAATACCGTCGCGGCAAATTCACTGTCAGCGGGCAGCTTGCGCAGAATACTTATTCCAACAGTTCCAGCAATCCCCAGAGTTTTCACCTTACACATCAGTACCAGATTAATGATCATGTGATGATTAGGGGAAAACTGGTTAAAGAAATAAATTCCGATTACAGTCAGGATGAATTGGCACTGCGTTTGAGCCCTTCTTTCAAAAATGACACGATATTTGTGGAAATTTCTTCTTCCCAAATAAACAATTTGAACAATAATACTCAGCAGCGCTTTAAAATTATGACAAATATCAATTTTTGACGAAACTTGCGATTTGCAGGCGAAATGCATAAAAAAAAGAGCCTTGCGGCTCTGAAAATTGTGGTTTTTCCTCGTTTGTTGGTAGGTTTCTCGTCTCTATATTCCTCGTATATATATAAACAATATATTAACGAGATAATTGCCTTTTTCGAGGAAAATTATGAAGAAATGTTAACTATTCTTCGTCTTCGTCCGATTCTTCAAGGGTTTCAATATATTCAACGACCTTGTTGAATTCTTCATCGTCTTCTATCATCTCAAATATGTATTCTTCGCCCTCTTTGGAAAGGCGCATGAGAACGACTTCCTTTTCTTCATCACTTTTTTCATCCTGCGGAAGCAAAAGTCCGTATTCTTTGTCCTCAAAGTCTACGATGTCGATTAATTCAAACTTTACAACGTTTCCGTCCTCGTCAATCGTTTCAATGAGCTGATCTTCCATTTCTTCGGGTTTTGTCATTTGTTTCTCGCTTTCTATGTCTTATCCAAGTATTGTTGTAGTATTATGCAGGCGCTCTTCAGGTCAACAAGCCCCTTGTTTTTTGTATATTTTTTGCCTTGCTGCGCAAGTATGCTTTCTGCCTGGCGGCTGGTGAGCCTTTCGTCTTCAAAAATTATCTCATAATCGTCTTTTAGCAGGTTCGCAAAGTTCATACAATCCTCTGCCTGGGGGCCGAGCGTGCCGTTCATGTTTTTAGGAAGCCCGATTACAATTTTTTTGACGTTATTTTCTGTGCAAATGTGTTTTATTTTTTCTATTGCCTCGTTTTCGGGTTGTCTGTTTATTGTTTCGAGCGGCTGGGCGCTGAATAGTACGCTCAGGGCGATTCCGATTCTTTTTGTTCCGACGTCAAGTCCCATTATTCTATTCATGCTCTACCCAATTTTTTTCTATATCTTCAATTGTTTTTTCCACAAAATTTATATCGATTTTTTTGCGTTCTTCTTCGCGTTTTCTTGTGAAAATTGAGGCCGCTGCGCTTTTTGAGTAGTATTGCTCTTTTTTGTTGAGAAAATGTTCGTAAATGCTTCTTTTTAAAATGTTTTCGTAGAATTTTACGAGATATTCGAGGTTGTTCGCAAGCGAATAAAGAATATCCGCATCAATTTCATACCCCTCGAGCCGCACAAGGTAAGACATCAGCCTTAAGCGGTAATCGAGAGTTTTTTTTAGCTCATTTGTAAAAATTTCATCGGTTGGGAGCGGTTCTGAAAAATATTTTTGCTGATTTTGGACGAATTTTTCAAGAAAAGCGCAAAAATGTTCATTTTTATCAAAAAACCATTTTTCAAAGTACCCTTTTTCGTATAATTTTCTAATTAAAAAGTCATTTAGTTCGATTTTTTTTGCATTTTCTTCAAGATTGAATTCTCTGTAAGGAATATCAAAAGTTATTGTGCGCCAGGCGGCGTATTCGTAGGGCATTTCGTCAAACATAAGCCGCGTTGTTTTTTCAGCATTTGTGAGCAAGAATTTACAAAATTCCGCGCTGATTTCAATGATTTTGTCGTTTGAGAAGAATTTTGAGGTTATTCTTTCAAATTCTCCGTCCGTAATTTCGTTAAAGCCAAAGCAGTCAACGATTCCGTCAATGTCGTTAATCACCGCTGAAAACATTTGAATCAAATCCTGGTCGTTTTTCCGAGAAAAAATGATTCCAATGTTGCCATGGCCGTCGGGCAGGTTGCAAAAACATTTGTAAACGGGCGATTTGGAGAGAATTTCTCTGTAAAATTGGTCGGTATTGTCTTCTTTTATGCCTGAAAGCCGCAATACATTTATGCTTTTTTGAGCATGTGCTTTTACTTTTAAATCGTTGACATTTTCAATTACATAATTAAGCGTGCGCAGCGCAAGTTCGGATTTTGAGCTTCCGATACTGTTAATTGCCTCAAAAGCGAGCTCTGAACAGGGTTTTGAGATGATTAACGGCGAAAGTATGTTTGCGAGATTGTCGCCGTCATAGTCATTGTTGAGCGATTCCAGAAGCATTTTTCCCTCTCTCAACGGGAGCGCGTTTATGAAGTCCAGAAAATCGATTTGGGCTTCTGGGTTGATAATCGCGCTTGTAAGGAGCCTTGTTGTGTCGGCATCGATGATTTCTTCGGGGTTGTCGAGGTATTTTAAGTAGTCATCGTAGTTTAAATGGTTGCCAAACGCCCTGAGAATGTTGATTATTTGGGATTTTATTTTGTCGCTTAGCACGGGCGATGCCAGCTCGGCCAAAAGAGCGGTTTCTGTTTCGTTTTGGTCAGTGAGCTCATGCAAAAGGCAAAATATCACCTGGCAGCGTTCTTCCGGGTTTTCTTTTTTTAGTTCTTTTACGAGAATTTCCAAAATTGACGTTTTATCTTCAATATCACGCAGCGAATCAATGACTTCCATCGCTGATTGAGCAGAATGATTCGACGGATTCATAAGATCCGTTATTGCTGAAAGCAGTCTTGCGCGTATTTGAAGTTTTGAAACCGCCATATTTTAAACTTTGCTCCAAAAAGCGTCGAGAATTTTCTGCGCTTCGCCTGAGGGCATTCTGTTTTCGAGAATGAGGTACTGCACCGCAATCATCGTACATTCCGAGCAAATGCTGACACCCGGACCTTTTACCATTTTGACAACCTGCGTATTCGGCCGGCCGCAAAAGCTGCAATAAACCAAATCTTGAGGTTGTTCTTCCTCGTGTTCGTGTTCTTCGTGTTTTTTGCTTCGGCTGTTTAAAGATACAACCTTTTCTTCGTTATCTGACATTCGGTTTTTACCTTTTCTTGTTTAAGAGTACATCAAATATTGTATCTTATTTTAAGCATGTTGCCAAATTTTTTTATTTTGTATATTATGTTGTAAACTTTTGCATATAACCGATTAAAATCGGGAGCGGAGTGGCAGATTTGTCCCGCAAGAATCTTGTGAATATTTGGAGAGATTTTCGCTATGAAAAAAATTATATTATTGATTACGGTTTTGTTTGTATCGGTGATTAGCACGGCATGTATCAATAATTTGGCCGTTCAGGAGCTGAATAACAAGGCAAAAGCCTATCTTGAGGCCGGAGAAACCGAAAAAGCTATCTGCCGCCTGCGCTCCAGCATTGATTTGGACACAAATATATTCGAAACTCATTATAATTTGGGCGTAGCTCTCATCCAGAACAAAGAATACGAAGAAGCGCAAAAATCTCTTGAAAACGCAATAAATTTAAAACCTGATTTTGCGGATACCTATTATTCTCTTGCATTGGCTTTGCAGGAACAGGCTTTTGCAATCGCAAACGGCGATAAGGATGACGAAACAGATGTTTCTGAAGATGATTCTGCCGCTGAAACTCAGGTTGAGGACGAAAATAACGCTGTTGAGCCGTCTTTAGAGCTTACTGAGGCGCAAAAAACGGAAATTGTTGAAAAATTGAATCAGGCAATTGATAATTATAACAAATATCTCGCCAAAAAGCCCGATGCAAAGGATAAAGAGTCCGTAGCGTCGCAGGTTGCGTCTTTGACCGAGGAAATCAAAAAATACAACTCACAGCCTCAAACTGAATCGGCGCAATAATGCAGTCGCCTCCATCTGCGATAATTTTTTCAATCGGCGGGTTCCAGCTCCATTATTATGGCGTGATTATGTTTTTTGCTATCATATCTGCGCTTTTTACCATGCGTTTTTTTGCAAAAAACTTTTATAAAGACGTTGATTTGTCAGTTTTGCTTGATATTTTGCCTCCAATCATCCTCTGTGCGATTCTCGGGGCGCGAATTTATTATGTTTTGATGGATTTTTCGTATTATTCACGGCATTTATCTGAGATATTTGCGGTTTGGCGTGGAGGAATTTCGATTCATGGGGCGTTGATTGGCGGAATTCTCTCCGGAATCTGGCTTTCCAGGCATTATAAATTCAGCTTTTTGAGATATGCTGATATTTTTGCATACGGGCTTTTGGTCGGGCAGTCGGTGGGCCGGCTTGGAAATTATTTTAACTGTGAGGCGTTCGGGCTGCCTACATCTTTGCCATGGGGACTTTTTATCCCGCCTGCGTATCGTCCTGAGCAATATTTTGGATTTTCATATTTTCATCCGACTTTTTTGTATGAAATTATCTGGAATATGTGCGCTTTTTGCGTTCTTGTGCTTATTGGCCGGAGGTATAAGGAGCGTTTTGGCGTCGCTTTCTTCAGCTATTTTATTTTATATTCGTTGGGCCGGTTTTTTATAGAATTTTTACGTGTTGACAGTGTTTTGAATATTTGGGGCGTTCCTGTTGCGCAGATTGTTTGTATTTTGTCTGCTGTTATCGGCATTTTGGGACTGTTTTTCATAAATAAAAATAATAGTTGATTGAAAATTATTTCTTTGTATAATTATTAGGCTGAGTAAAAAATTATGCTCATTTTCTGATTTGGTACATTAATAACAATTCTGAAATGCCCGGTTTAACTTGGTTTTAAAATAAAATGTTAATTTTTCGTAACAATTATTCGCGAATTTAGCAATTTATTTTCTTCAGGT
>CALUPP010000023.1 GCA_944322685.1 Candidatus Gastranaerophilales bacterium | reverse complement strand
TTGTTCATTTTGTTTTTCTTGAAATCTTGTGCGAGTTTCAAGATATATTCGCTCTTTTCGACGCTGAAAAACGGCAGGCTTCTCATTGTTTGGGTATTTGTTGCCGGATCGTATTGATAATTGAAGCCTTTTTCCTTGCTGAGCATTCGTTCGATTGCTTTTTGAGAGCCGTTGACTCTTTCGGTGTTCACAAAGAGCGTTGAGTAGAGTTTAAAGCCTCTTTTTTGGTTGAGCATGCCGGCGATAGTATTTTCGCGTGCGGCTTCTTTTGGTAAAACAGCAACTTCGTCGGGGATGTAGGCTCGGCCTTTATATTTGTTGTTAATACGGACGAGCGCTTCGTTGACCCAGTTTGCGATTTCCAAATCGCCGGCAGTGTCGAATTTTTTGATTTTTAAGTGGTTTTTTGCAAATTCTACGGCTTCTTCCATTGATTTTGCCGGTTTGAATTCGATATTTTCCGCGAGTTTTGTGACTGTTTTCAGTTTGCCCCGCGCAATCAGGCCGATTGCGGTCAATCCGATGAGGACACCCGCTGCGATTCCTGTTTTCTGGGCGGTTGTTGCTTCTTTTTTGTCCTTTTTAGCGCTCGAGGGGACAAATTCGTCGGTATTTTGTGACGGATTTGTTTGATTTGCTGCAATCGCTGCTGTTTGTGCGGGCTGTGCAGCATTATTTGCCGCGTATTGCGGGTGATTCATTTGTGCTATCAGGCTGTTTGACGAAAAATAGTCCATTTCTAACCTTTTTCCTTACTTATATTATTATAAAAACAGGCAGGCAAAAAAAATTGCTATTTTTCAAGCAAAAATTGCGCAAATATCAAAAATGTACGATTTGTTTGCGGAAATATTGCCGCTAATGTTCTGTTTTGGCGGGTTTTTCGCGAGATTTGGAGGCGGGTTGTTTGTTACAAATGTGATTTTTCATGCATTATGGTGTAAAATTTTGGTATGAAGAAGCTGTTATCATCTTTTATATTGGCTGCGTTCGTTTTTACGCATATTTTTGCGTCGATGCCCGCTTTTTGTGAAGAACCGCTGCACGGGCATGCAGAGGTGACTGATTCTCGCAAGCTGAAAGATGAAAAAATGTTCACCGGCGAGATTGATGAGCTGAAAAGCCGTGATGTTATTAAAATGACGGTTTCACAGGTCTTGAGCTCCGGTTTTACTGAAGAAGGCGACGAGTTTTTTGCGGAAATTTCCTCTGAAGTCGAGGGCGAAAAGGGCGTAATTCTCCCGACGGGCACGATTGCGCACGGCTGTGTCAGAGAAATCAGCGACAGCAAAAGGCTCGGGCGCGACG
Source organism: Candidatus Gastranaerophilales bacterium (assembly GCA_944322685.1). Lineage (GTDB taxonomy): Bacteria > Cyanobacteriota > Vampirovibrionia > Gastranaerophilales > Gastranaerophilaceae > Spyradomonas. The sequence continues at coordinate 45,045 of CALUPP010000023.1, read as the reverse complement.
GGTGGATTGAGGTCAGTTTTGACTATTTGATTACGCCTGACGGCCGGGAAATCCCCATAAAAGGCGAAATGAGCACAAAAATGAACCCCGTTGCCGCAACAGCCAGAAATGTCGCAATCGGAACGGGCTACACGGCTGCCGGCGGGCTTGTGGGCGGGCTTTTGGCGCTGAATATGTTCGGGCTCCCCGCTGCTGTGGCCAGCCAGGGCTATACTGTTGCCGGCGGAGCGGCTCTGGGCGGGGCTGTGGGGCTCGGAATGGCTTTGTATCGTAAAGGTAAGGATGTTTTGATTTCTCCGGGCGATGAAATCAGGGTAAAAATCACCACCCCGGTTGCTTTGCCTGTTTTTTCAAAAGAAGCGCTCAAACAGGAAGAAATTCAATATGAAGGGCTCAATGTTAAGATTACGAACGTCGGTTTTGAGAAAGATCCGTTCGGCGAGCTCAACACGATTACGATTTCGCTCGTTATCACCAATCTTACGGAAAAATATTTCACCGGGCTTGATATTGCGCTTATAAATGACATGAACACATCTTATTATCCCTCGGTTTTTGGCGATACAACGCTTATGTTCTCAAAAATCAAGCCGGGCGACCGTGTCAGCGGTAGAATTTCTTTTGCTGTTGACAATGTGAAAAGAAAACACTGGCTTGTCTTTTACGATCGCTCAAAGGGGCTTCCGCTGGCAAAATTGTCGATTGACAACGCAAAACGCGACCTCGACGACAAGAAAAAGAAGAAAAAGAAAGGCCTTTTTTAAGGGATTTGTCTGTTTTCACCGGGTTTTGCCGAAATATAGTCAATATTGTTGAAATTTTGTTTAACAAATGAGCGCCCAAGCACTGTGGCGGCTGCAATTTTAAATTTTGTGCAAATTGAAGCTATTTTTATTGTTTGTTGACCCTTGAAATGGGTTCAGGGCGAGAAGTTAAAGCTTTTTTAATTATACGATGATATCGTAAGCTTTAAGTGTTGTTCCGGAGTTTGTCAGGCCTGATGCTGCGGCATTTTTCGTGCCCGGCGGGTGATTGTACGACGTTGCGGGGATTCCGGGGTCGCGCAGCAGGTAAATTTCGGCGACTCTTTTGTCCAGCGCCTCCGCAGAATCGCGATAAAGCTCCACAACATAGTCCATTTCAGGGTCGCGGACGTTTTTTGCGTTTTTATCCCAGAATTTTGCCTGTATTCTGTATGCGTCTTGTTCTTCTCTTATTGATGTATAAGGGTCATTGTCCGCCGCATGGATAAATTCATGCACGGTATAGGCTGCTGAAAGTATTGGATCGGCGTAGGTGTATTCATCCTGGATGGAAATCTTTCTTTTTGCGTGTTCGTATTGCGCAATGTTCGAGCGGCCGCCCATTTGGGCCGTTTTATCGAACGTTACTGTCACATCCTGGACTTTGTTTACTACATTTTTCGGCAAAAAGCCGGTTGCAAGCGAAATCGCCGTTCTTAGGTTTTCGTTTGCCTTTTTTTGCCGCTCGTTATAGGCTTTTTGCGGGTCAATGCAGGCGAGTTTTAAATTTTCGGTATCCAGCAGGTTCCTTTTTGCGTAGTCGTAGTTAGGTTCCCGGTTCAAAACCAATTTAAATTGCGTTTCGGCCTTTGAGTATTCGCCGTTGTGCTTGTAACATTCGCCTAAAAGCGTCATTATTTCCAAATCATCCGGCATTTGGGCGCAGGCTTTTTCAAAATACGGGATTGCATTTTTAAAATCCGAGTTAAGTTTGTAGGTTTTTGCAAGATTCAGGTTTGCGTCGGTGTTTTCGGGGTTTATTTCCAGCGCTTGTTTATAGAGTTTTATTGCTCTGTCAAAATAGCCCGATTTCATTGCCTCATCAGCCTGTATGCGGATATTTTCGTCTTTAGAAACCGATGATGCAGCAACTGGCGCCGTGTTTTGTGCGGTTTGGGCAAATGCTATGTGGTTGTTATATGGATTGACCTTTAAAGAAATCAATTTTTTACTTCCGTATCTTCACTTTTTTATTTTAAAACGATTGGGCGGGAAAAGTTGCCTGAAAATCGATTTTTTGTAACGAATGTTAAGGTTTGATGAATGGGTCAGCCGGGGATTTCCTTTTCCGTTCCGATTCCCCCGCCGGAGGGGGCAAAGAATGCAAGAAAAAACGAAAAAATCCGGTTCCTCCATAGTCACTGCAAAGAAAATCCCCGGCTTTTTCTTGTGGATGGCAATGTTATTCAGGTTTGGCGGTTTTGGTGGTTGCTCCGGCCGGAAATTTCCTTTTCCGTTCCGATTCCCCCGCCGGAAGGGCAATAAATGTAAAAAAGAACGAAAAAAGCCGGCTCCTCCATAGTCACTCCAAAGGAAATCCCCGGCTTTTTCTTGTGGGTGGCAATGTTTTTCTGTCCGGAGGGGAAAATCTGGATATTGGTGTGTTGTAGAGCCAAAAAGCTTAAATAATTTTTAAGTAATTATTTTTGAACACATTTTTCAATATTTATTGCAATTTCCGCCGGTTATTAAGCGTGAAAAAACTGCAATGAGCGCAAATGTCCTGCCTTTTAATGCAAAATCCGCACCCTTGAATAGAATTTCACATTATTTCGTCTAATTCAAACGGAGTAGACGGGTATGGCTTTTTTTTTATGTTTTTTTTAAAATATGTAAAGACGAGAGGTAAGAAATGGTAGACTTGTTAATAAATACGTTAATTCTGCTTTTTATTTACGTTGCGGCGTTTATTTTGTATTATGCGGCGTGCGTTTTTGCGGGCACTAAGCTCAGAAAATTCCTCACTGCGCAAAAATACCGCAAAAACTCCAGGCTCCATAACATTGTGCTGATTATTTATGCAAGAAACAATGAATCAACCGTGGTTTCGCTTTTGGAATCGTTGAATAAGCAAAATTATCCCCGCGAAAACTACCAGACCCACATAATTTTAGATAATTGCACTGATAATTCTTCAAATATCCTGGAATTTGTCGGCGGAGCAAAAATCTGGCGCGTTGGCGACGCTGCGCCGGTCGGAAAAGATGAGGCTGTTTCGTGGCTTTTGGAAAGGCTGCTCACTTTTCAGAATGTTCATGCTTTTGCGTTTTTGAATGCGGACAGATATGTTGACGAAAACTTTTTGGCCAACATAAATGCGGGTTTGCAGACCGAACAGATTATTGTCGGCTCTACTGATTACATTATGAAGACGAAAAAAACGTATAACTGCATAAAAGCGGTTTACAATGAATACACGAACCGGGTTTTCAACCTCGGACGCACGCTTATGGGGCTGGCGACGATTGTTGATTCGGATTGCTTCATTATTAAGCAGGAAGTTCTTGAAAAAATCAAATGTGTTGATTTCAAAGACCTCAACAGCGAGTTGAAATATACGACGCTGCTGGTCAGAAACAACTTTATCCCTAAATATATGCCCACAGTAAGGACTTTTACCAATATCGACAACTACAAAAGCAGAAAACCGTCGGTTTCTTTCAAGTTGAGCATGTGCTGGCATTGTCTCGGGCTTTTGTATAAGTCAAATTGGCGGTTTGCGGAGTTTATTTTGAATATTCTTGCTCCGAATTTCTGGATGCTGCTATTGATTTACGTAAGTATTTTGATTTTTACTTACAATTATTACTTTTTCTTTGATTACAATGTTGTGTTTGCTTTTGGTGTTTTGCTGGCGGCGTCGTTTTTTGCTTCGCTTTTCACTGCGCACATAAAAAAAACACAAATTCCTTACCTTTTGTTATATCCTTTTGTTTCTTTGATAAAAATCTTTGCACATATCCCTGTTATTGGCGCGATTGTTAACTTGTTCTGCAAAAAACCGGCGAGTGACGAATCTTATGAAATGATGACGGTTGATATCGCTGTTACGGACGGCCAGAACGATTTGCCGTGTAAATTGGACTTGATTTCTGAAAGCGGGCTGGTGAAAGCTGTTTTCAGGTTCAAAAAAAAGAAATATTCATCGGATACGCATATTAGGATGGTCGATGCAATCAAAGATATTTCGGACAAATTGAACGAACATGGTTTTAGGATAAAAATCTGCCAATCCTGCGGGTATTTTAACCTTAAACTGGACGGCTCGACCAACATGGTCAAGGGATATTGCAACCGGCTGATAGTTCAAAACCTGTCGGAGGTCCCGATGGACACGGTTTTGTGGAACAGCTGCGAGTATTTTCTTCCCCAGGAAGTGAACAAGGTTATTGATATTAACACATTCAGAGATATTTGATGGAAAAGATTAACAAAGACGCATATTGGCTTGCATTTGCTTCCATAGAAGAAATCGGGGCTTCGTTTATAAGAAAAGTCTACGAACATTTCGGATGTATAAAATCCGCTTGGTGCGCCGGGCCTGACAACCTTTATCGCATTGAAGATATAACCAAAAAGCAGATGGACGTTTTTTTGCGAGCGCGAGCAGGTGTTAATCCGGAAGAATGTTTGGAATTTATCAAAAATCGAGGTATAAAATACATAAATTTCGACGACGAAAGTTATCCGGCACTGTTAAAAGAGATTCACAACCCGCCGATGACGCTTTTTTACAAGGGTGATTTTTCCCGCTGCAATCTCGAACGGACACTGGCAGTTGTTGGCTCACGGAGAGCAAGCGAGGGTGCGAAAAATACCCTTTCTAAGATAATTTCGGAGTTCGCGGGTACGGATGTTTGCATTGTTTCAGGGCTTGCGGCGGGAATTGATACCTGTGCGCATAAAAGTGCGATTGAAAACGGGCTTTCGACCATTGCTGTTATTGGAAGCGGGTTTGATTTTGTTTATCCTAAGGCTAATGCGGCTTTATTTAAGGAAATTGAAGAACATGCGGGCGTGGTTATCAGTGAATTTTGGCCGACGGAAGAACCTTTGCCCTGGCGTTTTCCCATGAGAAACAGGATTGTCAGCGGTTTGAGCAAGGGAACCCTCGTTGCGGAGGCTGCTTTAAAGAGCGGGGCGCTCATTACGGCGAATTTGTGCCTTGAGCAAAACAGAGAGCTGATGTGTTTGCCGGGTTTGGTATCTAACCCCAACACTGCCGGCGTTTACAAGCTGTTGAAAAACGGAGCGACGCTCGTTACCGAGGCAAAAGACATACTTGATGCGCTGGATTGGAAAATTGATGTAAAAATTGCCCCCAAATCCGCTTCGGCTGTGGATACTTCCGGCATGAGCGAGCAGGAGGCGGCTGTTTTTTCTGCAATTTCCATTGAAGACAGCTCAGCAGACGCGCTTGAGGCTTCTTTGGGGATTGAAATGGCGGATTTGATGGTTATTTTGACGACGCTGGAGCTGGAAAACAAAATCCGGCAGACAAACGGCGGAAAATACACGGTTTTGTGATTTTATAGTGGATTTTTTAGACTCTTGAGGACGATTATAGCAAGGAAAGCTGTTTTTCTTCTGCGAGGATGTTTCTGAGGAATTTTTTTCTGTGCCAGACGGTCGGGCCGTGCGTTTTTATGGCTGCGATGTGTTCCGCGCTCAGGTAGCCTTTGTTTTTTGCCCAGCGGTATTGGGGAAATTGTTTGTCCAGCTCAAGCATGAAACGGTCGCGCGAAACTTTTGCGAGGATGCTTGCTGCGGCGATTGAGGCGGATTTTGCGTCGCCTTTTATCACTGTTTCCATCGGGGCGTCGAAGTTTCTGATTTTTTTGTTGCCGTCTACGAGAATTTTTGCATTATCTGTTTTTAATTTTTGCAAAACCTCGCAAACTGCGGATTTCATCGTGTCAAGCGAGGCGTTCAGGATGTTTTTTTTGTCGATTTCTTCTACGCTTGCCTGTTTTATTGAATAAATTGCGTTTTCGATGATGATTTCGTAGAGAAATTCGCGTTTTTTTTCGGTAAGTTTTTTTGAATCGTTCAGTTGTGAAAGTTTTTCAATAAGTTCATCATCGAAATTTGTAAAAACGACGGCTGCGGCAAAAACCGGCCCTGCTCCGGGGCCCCGGCCTGCTTCATCGGTTCCTATGACAAAATCAAAGCCGGACTTGTGTTTTTTATCAAAATTTATGAGTTCTTCAATCATTTTCGTCATCCAGCGTGAATTTGCCGATTCTTCCGTCGCGAAAATCCGTAAGAACCATGACAGCGCAGCGTGTGATGTCGGGTTTTGCGCCGGATGTGAGCCAATTTCTTTTTATTGCAATCTTTTCAAGGGTTATTTCTTCGTTTTCTTCGAGATTGTAGTAGTTTCTTGCGTTTTGCGGGTATTTTTCGGCAAGCAATTCAAGAAGTGCCGTCGCAACTGACTCATTTTCGTACGCATTTTCGCTTACGGAGTTAACCATTGCGAGTTTTTGGGCTTTTTTCTGGTCTTCTTGTTTTAGAGGAATGATTCCGGGCGTGTCTAAGAGGTCAATTTTAGGATGCACCCTGACCCACTGCTGCTGGCGGGTTACACCGGCTTTTGCGCCGGTTTTTGTTTTTGATTTTTTTGTTAATTTATTAATAATGCTCGATTTTCCGACATTGGGCATTCCTACGACTACGACCCTGGATGGACGCGGCAAAAGCCCTTTTTCTACGAGTTTGTCGATTCTTGGCTTGCTCAATTCAATGACTTTGTTCACAATTGGCGCCAAATCGTTATTTTTTGCGGCACAAGTCGACACAACCGGGAATCCGCATTTTTTTTCGAGTTCTTTTTTCCAGTATTTGAGCTTGTTTTCATCCGCGAGGTCGGATTTATTCAACACAATTAGCCGTGGTTTTTGGCCGAGGAGTTTTTCGATGTTCGGATATCCTGAGCTTTCAGGAAGCCTCGCATCCAGCACCTCAATCACTACATCAACGAGGTTTATCAGTTCTTTTAGCTGTTTTTCGGCCTTTGCTATGTGGCCGGGGTACCAGTGGATGTGGGACATTGAGGCTCCTTTGTTTGTGGTAATTTATCGGCTTAGCCGGAGTTTTCCGGCTGACCAGGAATTGTAATATTTTGTTGTTTTTTCATCCTAGTGCCCGCCCCGGGGAATTTTTGCGGAGCCGGTCAGGCATTTTGTCGAAATTATACTTCATTCTAACAAAAAAGCGGCAAATTCGCCGCTTTTTGTTTATAAATTTTAATATCTCGGAGATTCCGCAGATTTTTATCTTTTTTCGATTTTTTCTTTGATACGTGTAGCTTTACCGGAGAGCTCTCTGAGGTAGTAGAGTTTAGCTCTTCTTACATCACCGCGTCTTAATACGTTGATTTTTTCGATACGGGGTGAGTAAACAGGGAAAACTCTTTCTACGCCAACGCCCTGGAATGTTTTTCTAACAGTAATTGTCTTGCCGACGCCGCTTCCGCGTTTTTTGATGATAATACCTTCAAAGGCCTGAGTTCTTTCTTTGTTGCCTTCGACGATTCTTACGAAAACTTTAACAGTATCGCCGGGGTTGAGCTCAGGAAGCTCTTTATCAAGATATTGTTTTTCCAAATCTTTTACTATCGGGTTCATTTTTCTTATTCCTTTTCATATTTTAGTCGATATGTTTTGATTTTATGTGAAACATATTTTATTATCAAGTGTTTCGCGCGGTTTTATAAACATATATTAAATTTTGTAGTTCTGCGGGTTTGTGATAATATACTTGTATGTTTAAAATGGATAAAAGACACTATGTAGCGGTTTTGTCGTTTTTAACCAAGCATTTCTACAAGTTTGAAAGCTTTTTTTATAATGTTAAAAACATAAATTACCCAAAGGAAAAACCGGTGATATTCGCATTGTGGCACGCTCATCAGTGCATGCTTTATGCAAATGAGGACCGGGGAAATCTGAATGTTATGATTAGCCGCTCAAATGACGGTGATATTATTGCTGCTGCGACCGAATATATGGGAATCAAGACCGTAAGAGGCTCTACGCACCGCGGGGGAACGGGCGCAACTCTTGAATTGCTTGAAAAACTTGAGCAGGGTGAAAGTGCGGCTATTACAATCGACGGGCCGCGCGGGCCAAAGGGCGTTGTTAAAGATGGAATCATCAATATTGCAAAAATTTCGCAGGTGCCGATTGTTCCGATGACGTGGTATTCTCCGTCACCGTTTTTGCTGCGTTTTAACACTTGGGATGAGTTCAATTTCCCGTTTTTGGGGCCGAAAATCATTGCTGTGTATGGTGAGCCGATTTATGTGCCAAATGATTTGTCAAAAGAAGAAACAGAAGTTTACAGAAAACGCGTGGAAACGGCTTTGAATGACCTTTATGCTTATGCAAAGGAAAATTACAAAGATTTAATAAAAAAATAGCCGTTTTGAGGCGTGAATTTGCGAAAATAGCCAAATAAGCCTAAAAGTCCGTTTAATTTTTCGAAAAAATGGTGTTTTTTCTGATTTTAACGTGAATTTTACGTTTCTGTTGAAAAAATGCGGGTTTTATTCGCAAAAAATACTGTTCCGCCTGTTTTTTGCAGAGAGGTTTCGTTCAATTATAAACAAATTTTATGTTTTTTAAAAATCCATGACTTTCAAAATATCCGAAAGCTCAGATGAGGTCTTTTTGACTTCGCAGCCGGAGTATTTTATGGCGGAATCCGGGTCTTTCAGGCCGTTTCCGGTTAAAATGCAGACGATTTTTTTGCCGTTTTCGACCAATCCCATTTTTTTAGCTTTTATTACGCCTGCGACCGATGCTGCGCTTGCCGGTTCGGCAAGAATACCCTCGCAGGAGGCGAGCATTTTGTAGGCTTCAATAATTTCCGGGTCAGAAACGTAGTTTATGATTCCGCCTGACTTGTCACGTGCGTTTTCAGCTTGTTTCCAGCTTGCGGGGTTGCCGATTCTGATTGCGGTGGCGATTGTTTCGGGTTTCATGATTCTTTCGCCTTTAACTATTGCAGCTGCGCCTTCAGCTTCAAAGCCCATCATTTTGGGCAGGTGAGTGGTTTTTCCTAGCGCCAAAAATTCTTCATAGCCCTTGAAATATGCCGTAATATTGCCCGCATTGCCCACGGGAATGAAGTGATAATCGGGTGCATCGCCCAGTGCTTCGCAGATTTCGAACGCGCCTGTTTTTTGACCCTCAATTCTGTATGGATTTACCGAGTTTACGAGCGTTATGGGGTATTTTTCGGAGATTTCGATTACTCTTTCGAGCGCTTCATCGAAGTTTCCTTTAATTGCGATGATTTGAGCGCCGTACATCATAGCTTGAGAGAGTTTTCCGAGTGCGATGTAGCCGTCCGGGATGAGCACGTAGGTTTTTAGGCCGGCTTTTGCCCCGTAGGCTGCCGCTGCGGCGCTTGTGTTGCCTGTTGAGGCACAAATGATGGCTTTTGAGCCCGATTCTTTAGCTTTTGTTACCGCCATGGTCATTCCGCGGTCTTTGAAGCTCCCTGTGGGGTTTGCGCCCTCAAATTTTATGTATAATTCACCGTCAATGCCGATTTTTTTAGCAAGATTGTCCGCTTTAATCAGGGGCGTATTTCCCTCGTTCAAAGTTACGATTTCTGTTGTGTCAGAAACCGGCAGGTATTGTCTGTACTTGTTAATTAGGCCTTGATAGTGATTTTTTTCCATTTTTTTCCCTTATTCCATTACTCTTATCAAATTATTAACTTTTACGATGTTTGCGTTGCCATTTAATTCGCTAAATGCGTTTTGGATGTTAGATTCTTTGCTTGATTCTGTGATAATCACGATTTTTGCCGTGTTTTCGCGGCTGTTTGCGCCTTTTTGGAGGACGCTTGAGAGGTTTATTTTGTGTTTTCCGCAAATTTCGCCGATTGTGCCGATTACGCCCGGGCTGTTGACTGCGGTTAGTGAAATGTAGTATTTATTGGTCGTATCAGCGATGTTGAGCTGGTTTGCGTTGACTTTGTGGTGGCAGCGCATCATCGGAAGCGGCTCCGGAGCTGAAATATTTTGTTGAATCGCGAGAATATCGCCGACTACGGAGCTTGCAGTGGGCATTTCACCCGCGCCGGGGCCTGCGAATACGACTTTTCCGACGGGGAACCCCTCAACAAGCACGGCATTGGTTACATCATGGATTGTGGACAGAATGTTTGTTTCCGGAACGAGCATCGGATGTACGCGGACGTCTGTTTCGTTGTTTTCGTTGACTTCGGCTAGGGCAATGAGCTTAATTTTGTAGCCGAGTTCTTGTGCAAATTTCATGTCGTCCGCGCTGATTTTTGTTATGCCTTCGCGATAAACCTTGTTTATATCGACACGCTGATTGAGTGCAATTGTGGCCAATGTTGTGATTTTGTATGCGGAATCAAAGCCCTCAACGTCGCCTGTGGGGTCAGCTTCGGCGTATCCGAGCTGTTGGGCTTCTTTTAGGACTTCTTCGTAAGAAACATCAGATTCTTCCATTTTTGTGAGGATGTAGTTTGTTGTTCCGTTTAGGATTGCGGCGATTTTTTTGATTTTGTTGCCGGCAAGTGTGGTTTTTATCGGCATTATGATTGGAATTCCGCCCGCAATAGCCGCTTCATAGAGGATTACGACGTTTTTTTCGTTCGCAAGTTTAAAAAGTTCTTCGCCATGTTTTGCGAGGAGCTCTTTGTTTGCCGTTACAACGTGCTTTCCGTTTCTGACGGCTGATTCTAGCAAATCAAGGGCCGGATTTACGCCGCCCATGACCTCGACTACGACATCAATGTCGCTGTCTTGGACAATGCTGAACGGGTCGTTCGTTAAAATCGACGTATCAAGCCCGTCGATATCCCTTTTTTTGTTTATGTCGCGTACTGCGATTTTTTTTATGCAAATATCGGGATTGTCTTTTAAAACTTTCAAAACCCCGCCGCCGACTGTTCCTAAGCCGATTAAACCAACATTAATTTTGCTCATTTTATCCTCTTTTGTTTTTATTAATTTATTAAAGCATAAAATTGAAACGATAAAAAGCTGTTTTGCTTTTTATTTATATTTTTAAGAGGCTAAATTTTTGAAATACGTTATTTTGCATTTTTCTGAGCAAGATTAGCGTGCCAAAAATGCTTAGAACACATTTGTTTTTGTTATGTTTTTGAATTTTGTGATATTTGCCTGGAAAAGGAGTTCTACGGAGCCGACGGGGCCGTTTCTGTGTTTTGCGATGATAAGTTCGGCTTTTCCTTTGTTTTCTGAGTCTTCTTTGTTGTAATATTCGTCGCGGTAGATAAACATTACGATATCTGCGTCCTGTTCGATTGCGCCGGATTCTCTGAGGTCAGAGAGCATGGGTTTTTTATCCTGTCTTGATTCTACGGCGCGGGAAAGCTGCGAAAGTGCGATTACTGGCACGCCAAGTTCTCTTGCGAGCGCTTTCAGACCCCTTGAAATTGCAGAAACCTGCTGATTTCGGTCATCGGAACTGCCGGAGCCCTCCATCAGCTGCAAATAATCGATTACAACGAGCCCGATTTCTTTTTCTTCCATTGCAAGGCGGCGGCATTTTGCGCGGATGTCCATAACCGTTGCGCCTGCGTTATCATCGATATAAATCGGGGCATCTGCGAAGATGTTCATCGTTGTGGTAAGCTTTTCCCAGTCTTTTGCCTGCATCATGCCCGTTTTTAGGCGTTGTGTGTCGACTTCGGCGACGGAACAGAGCATACGGGTCACGAGCTGTTCTTTGGGCATTTCAAGCGAGAAAATCGCAACGGCTTTTTTTGCTTTAATTGCAACATTTTGCGCAATATTGAGCGCAAGGGCGGTTTTCCCCATTGACGGGCGCGCTGCAAGGATTATCAGGTCGGATTTTTGCAGACCTGAGGTCATCATATCCAAATCATAAAAATCAGTAGGCACGCCGATGAGTTCATCGCGGTGATTGTAGCGGTATTCGATTTGTTCGTAGCTTGTCAGTACCAAATCCCGAACCGCAACCATGTCCGTTGTTGTTTTTTGCTGAGAAATGTTAAAAATCAGTTTTTCCGCGGTATCGAGAGTTTTTTCCATGGAATTGTTGTCATAGGCCATTTCAACAATCTCGGAGCCCGCGTTTATGAGCTCTCTTTTTATGGCTTTTTCCTGAACAATTTTTGCGTAATATTCAACGTTTGCCGTTGTGATTACGTTCAATGCAAGGTCGTTTATGTATGCGCGTCCGCCTACTTTTTCGAGTTTGTCGGTTTCGCTGAGGCGTTCTGATACGGTTACAATGTCGATTGCCTGGTTTTTTGAAAAAAGATGAAGAATCGCTTCGTAAACAAATTTGTTTGCGGGTTTATAAAAGCTTTCCGGTTTTATCAGGTCTACGACTTTGTTGAGGCAGACGGGATTTGTCAAAATTGCGCCCAAAATTGCTTCTTCCGCATCAATATTTTGCGGCGGGAGCTTTTGGAGTTTTCCGTCCGTATTTTTAACCAAACTGTTTGCCAACTTTTTGCCTTCCTTGCTTTTTTAACATGATTATATTCTAAAATTTTTTCAAAAAAACCATGCATTAAATTTTATGCGTTATAATTTTACAAAAGGGGAGAAAAATGCGAGAAATAAAAAATGTCATAATCTGCGGTCTGGGCGCAATCGGAACTATTTATGCGGAGAAATTAAAGGGCTGCACAAATCTTAAAATTCTTGCTGATGAAAAAAGGATTGAACGTTACAAAAAAAATCCGATAAAATTCAACGGAAAAATTTGCGAATTTGATTATATTTTGCCCGAAGAAAAAGGTTTTGAGGCGGATTTGATTATTATTGCCGTAAAAAACAGCGGATTGGCGGATGCGGCTGCTTCTATAAAAAATTTTGCGGGTGAAAATACGATAATTCTTTCGTTATTGAACGGAATTTCCAGTGAAGAATACATTGCTTCGATTTATGGCTGGAACAAGCTTTTATTTTCGTATTTTGTCGGGCACACGAGCACAAGAAAGGGTTCTGAAATTGTGTTTGACGGGGTTGGGGAAATTGTTTTCGGCGAAAAAGAAAATTTTGAATATTCACAAAAAGTTTTGGCGGTGAAAAAGTTGTTTGAGAGGGCGAAAATTGATTATTCGATTCCTGAGGACATGGAATATTCGATGTGGAAAAAATTTCTCGTCAATGTCGGGACAAATCAGGCCTCGGCAATACTTGGCGGGGCTTATAAGCTTTTTCAAAATTCGGAAAAAGCCATGAATCTTGCAAAAAATTTCATGAAAGAAGCGCAAAAAATTGCAAAAGCTGCCGGCGTAAAAAATTCTGAAAAAATGCTGGACGAGGCGGTTGAAATTATAAATTCGATGCTGCCGGAAACAAAATCGTCAATGCTCCAAGATGTAGAAGCGGCGCGTAAAACCGAGGTCGAGATTTTTGCGGGAAAAGTGATTGAACTGGGGGAAATTTTTAAAATTCCGACTCCATATAACAAAATTGCATTCGAAATTATCAGCGCTCTTGATGAAAAATCCGCTTTAATATAACTTAATTAAGAATGTAAACTCTATTGAGGTTCTTTTGGCAGAACGGGCATGGTCAATTGTAAATCTTATTTTACATATCTTTTTTAACGATTTTCTTGTACCAAAAAATTTACAACGTTATGATAGTTAAAACGAACCAATGAAAGGAGTGATGGCGTAAGGTTTGCTGATTTGACAAAGGAATTGGGGATAATTCGAAATGTCATGAGGAGTTAAACCTGGGAGATTTTAAGAAAAAGATTAGGAAAGAAAAGTTTAAAAGCTGAATTTTTCAGCAGAACATCAAAAGTTTTTGAAAAAAACAAAAAAGATTTTGGGGCTGCAAGCCTTGTGGAGATTGGGTTTAAAGATTTGATTAATTAAAAAGGTTCTGAATTTACAGAACCTTTAAATTTTTATAAATTTTTGTATTTTTCAGGAAAATGAAAAATTAAATTAATCCAAAAATACAACTTCGCCCGTATCAAATTTGAAATATGCTCTGATTATTTCCAACTCGCCCGCTGCGTAAGCTTTTCGTAAAATTTCCGAGCGTTTTAACAGTTTTCTTTTTTTGACGAGCGTGTAATCTCGGGCTAATTCGTTGTAGCATTCGGTTTCGTGGTCAATTATTTCGTAAACCGATTTTATAAGCAGTCCGAATTTTTCCGGTTCGGCCGGATAGGTGTTTTTTGCGGCTTTCATGACCCCGCAGTCGTCATGGCTCATTACTATTACGAGCGGAACTTTTAATTTTGCGACGGCATATTCGACTGATTCAAGTATGTTCGGTCCGATGACAGCACCTGCACCGCGTACGACAAACAGGTCACCGATTCCTTTATCAAAGATAATTTCAGGAACAACTCTTGAATCTGAACAAGTCAGCACGCACGCAGCCGGTGATTGGCCGTTTTGCAATGATTTTAGTGTTTCAACCGTGCGGTTTTTTGTGGTTGTGATTCCGTTTACAAAATTTTTATTGCCATCTATGAGCGATTGCAGAGCATTTTTAGCTTTTTCGTTCATTTTTTGATTCCTTTGTCGAGTTTGTTGGTCGGTACTTGACCTGCATAGGTTTAATCTTCGGAAATTTCCTCTTTTTCAATATTTTTAACTTCTTTTGCTTTTACCGGTTTTGATTTTGCCAGTTCAGCGTTGTTGACGGTGGCGGATTTTGCAGCTTTTTTTATTCCATCTTCTTTTTCAAGCTGTTTGTTGATTATTATTGTTTGGCCGACCATAACGACGTTGCTGGAGATAAGATAAAGCAAAACGCCCGCAGGAATCGGGAAGAACAAAAATGTTGCCGTTAACATGACCGGCATCATTGTTCCCATTGTTTTTTGCATTGCTTCCTGCTGAGGATCCATGGGGGCTTTGTTTGATGCCATCATGATTTTTTGCGAGAGGAACATTGTTATTCCAAAAAGAACGATAAGTCCGAATACGTCATAATGGAAAGACGTTTTTGCCGCAATTGTCGGCACTTGGGCAACGAGCAGGTCGCCGTCGGATTTGAATGTGATATCTTCGACTTCTCTTGTGTTGTTATCCGTTACGGTAGCTTTGATTTCGGTTATTTTTTTGAGTTGTGAGTAGTCGCCGTTGAGGTTGTCCCTGCTGATTTTCATATCAACGGGCTCTCCGGGGGTGATTTTTCCGAGAATTTCAACGTTGTTCTTTTTAAGTTTGATATCGCCGAGTTCTTCGTTTCCTGCGTAGAATTTTATCTTTTTGCCGACAGAAAATTTGTCGTTTTCAGATGCGGAGAATTTTCCGTCGTTAGAAACGCCGGCATTGCCCTTTAATGTTGCATCGAGCCTGTCTATAAAAAGAAAATTTGACTGTCCGGCCAGAGAAATGAACTGCGGGCTCATCAATGAAGAATACAAAAGGATAAAAATCGGAAGCTGAATGAGCATCGGCAAGCAGCCGGCCATGGGGTTAAAATTGTGCTCTTTGTAGAACTCCATGAGCTTTCTTTGGGCTGTTTGCGGGTCATTTTTGTAGCGGTCTTGGATTGCTTTCATTTTTGGCTGCAAAAGCTGCATAGTTTTCATTGAACGTTGCTGCGATACGCTTGTCGGCCAGAGGGCAAGCCTTATAATCACGGTTAGGGCGATTATTCCCATTCCGTAGCTGCCGAATATATTGCTTAAAAACTTTAAAAAGTCTATTGTCAGTACTGTTAAGTCCACCTTGTTCTCCTCAAGTCGTTTTTTGTATTGCTTTATAGTTTTACATTGTAAAACAAACATGACGAGCATGCCACAATTACCCCGGCAAGGCAAATCTTCCCTGTTTTGGCTGATGGGAGCGGGTATGGTTGTAAATTTGTTCTATTTGGCTTAATATCTACATAATTCTAAACGTAGTTAAGGAATATAGTTTATGAAAATCGTTGTTTTCGGTGCAAGCGAAATCGGATACCTAATTGCGACAGAGTTTTTTGAAGATCATGATATTACTATTATAGATAAGGAAGAAAATAAAACTGCTGCATTGAGCAAGCTGGATATCAGCTATATTGAGGGGAACGGGTCGAATATCAATACGCTGAAAGCGGCAAATATTGAAGATGCGGATATTTTTATTGCTTGTACGCAGTTTGATGAGGCGAATATTGTTGCATGCCTCACCGTGAGCAGGCTGAGCTGCGCAAAAACCGTATGTTTTGTTAGCACTCCCGAGTACATTGAGTCGATGAAGCTGCTTAAAAACACAAAATATGAGATGATTGATTTCATAATATGGCCCGAGGAGCTTCTTACGCAGGAAATTTTTAGGATTATTACGGTTCCTGAGGCTGTTGACGTTGAAAATTTTGCACAGGGCAAAGCAAGGCTTCTTGAGTACCGGATAAAAGAAAATTCCGAGCTTTTGGGCAAAAAACTCAGGGATTGCAGATTTCCCGAGGATACTTTGGTCGTCGGAATCACTAGAAATTATAAATTGTTTATCCCGGACGGCGAAACCGCGTTTGAATTGAACGACAAGGTTATTTTTATGGGGTCATCGACTTCGCTGGACATTCTTGCGAACATGATTTTTGAAGATAATTTAAAAGTAAAAACTGCGGCAATCATCGGCGGCGGAAATGTCGGGCTTATGCTTGCACAGAATCTTGAAAAAGTCGGCATAAAAACAAAAATCATTGAACGTGATTACAAAAGATGCGAGGATTTGACCGAGGAGTTGAAATCAACGCTCGTTTTGTATGGTGACGGCACAAATCTTGAGCTTTTGGAGTCTGAGGACATTGCATTGTCCGATGTTGTCATCAGCGTGACGAATAATGACGAAAAAAACCTTCTTTGTTCGCTTTTGGCAAAGCAGCTGGGCGCAAAAAGGGTTATAACAAGGGTTTCTAAGTCGGCAAATATCGCTTTGTTTGAAAAAGTCGGGATTGACGTGGCTTTGTCGCCAAAAGAGGCGTCAATTACAGAAATTAAGAACGATTTGATTGAAACGGATGTGGCAATTCTTGCTACTGTTGAACAGGGTCAGGGCAGAATTATTGAAACAAGTATTTCGCCTGATTTTGAGGCAAAACGCATTATGGATTTGAATATTCCGGCAAAAGCGATTATTGCAATCATTCAAAGGGGCATGCAGGTTATTATTCCGAAAGGTACAACGGTTGTGCAGCCTTGTGATTTGCTGATGGTGTTTACTAGTGAGGAAGATTGTCCGAAAATTAAGGAATTTTTTAGAAAATCATGAGATTAACTTATGTTTTTAATGCGATAGGGTTGATTTTAAGGTGCATTGCGCTTGTTATTCTTGCGCCTGCGCTTGTTGCTGTTTTTTATAAAGATTATCATTCAATAACGCCGTTTGTGGCGGCTTCGGCGGTTTCTGTTGTTTTGAGTTTGTTTTTCAGAAAAAAAACATCAACTTTTGAAAGCTTAAATGACATAAAAAAGACCGAAGCGCTTTTCGTTGTTGTTTGTTCGTGGTGTTTGTTTGCCGTGATTGCGGCGATTCCGTATTATTTTTACGGATTTTCGGCTTTAAACGGGCTTTTTGAAGCAGTATCAGGGATTACGACTACGGGCGCAACCATTTTCACGAGATATGACTATCCGCAGGCTATATTTTTCTGGCGCTCAATGAGTCAATGGCTGGGCGGTATGGGAATTATCGTCCTATTTATCGCAGTTTTGCCGCAGTTTGCGGTTGCGGGGCGGCAGATGTTTTTTGCGGAGGCTCCGGGGCCTGATGAGGACAAAATTACCCCCAGAATCCGTCATACTGCGGCTGCGTTGTGGGGATTGTACATAATTTTAACCGTTTTGGAAGTTATTTGCTTAAAAATTGCAGGCATGCCTTTGTTTGACGCTTTTTGCAACTCATTTTCATCGATTGCGGGCGGCGGTTTTTCACCTAATGCGGCGAGCATTATGGGGTATCATTCAACTGCCGTTATTTGGATTGTTGCTGTATTTATGTTTTTTTCAGGGACGAACTTTTCATTGATGTACAGTGCGATTGTGCAGAAAAAGCCGCTTTTATTTTGGAAAAACGATGAGTTCAAGCTCTATTGCGCGATAATTCTCATTTTTACTGTGTTGATTGCATTTGTTCTTTATGTTCATAATGCTTATGCGCCGTTTATGGCTTTTACTGATGCGTTTTTTCAGGTTATAAGCGTAATAGAGACTGCGGGTTTTGCTTCTATTGACTATGCAAAATGGACTCTGGATGCAAAATTGCTGTTATTTGTGCTGATGTTTGTGGGCGGCTGCGCTGGCTCGGCTGCGGGCGGTTTAAAGGTTGTCAGGGTTGCGTTTATGATTAAGTATTTGAGGCGTGAAATCGCCAGAATTCTTCATCCGTCTGGCGTTTTTCCCATAAAATTGAACAAAACAATCGTTGCTCCCGAGGTCGGGGCGCAGATGATGGCTTTTATTGTTTTTTATTATGTAATTTTTGCGGTTTCGGCGTTTTTGATTGCAATAATTGAAAAAAACACGCTAATCGGCGTTACGGGCAGCATTACGACCTTGGGCAACGTAGGCCCGGGGTTTGGGCCGATTGGGCCGATGGGAAATTTTGATATTTTGCATCCGCTTTCAAAAATTATATGTATATTCAATATGATGATTGGAAGGCTTGAGCTGGTGCCGTTTTTGGCGATGCTTCATCCTGATTTTTGGAAAATTAGGCAGATGTAGTTGGATTTTTGTCGAAAATGTTCGTTAAAAAGCTTGCTAAAAGTTTTATATGCTTAAAGCCTGCTTATGTTAAGCATTTTGGGGCGTTGTTTGGGGTTCGGCGGAAAAATAATTTTATCAAACGGCTATTCGCCTCGTTTTGTGAGTATTTCTTCAAATTCCGCCATTGTATCCATTCCGACTGTTTGCTCAAGGGCTGCGCGTTTTGATAAAAATTCGGATTTTGCTGTATTTTGTGTTTGCAAAGCGGCTCTGTAATAGGCGTCTGCGAGCAAAATTTGTTCACGCGTGCCGTATTCGGATATATTGTTGAACTGTTTTTGGCGTTTGAGCACCATTTCATCGGTTTTTTGAAGCGCTCCGCGTGCAGCCATGTAGTCGAAGTAGTAGTTGCAGATTTTTCTTTGCAGTTCTTCGATTTTTCTTATCAAAACAATCATATCCGCGTCATTAACCTTGGTGAAGCGGTAGTTTAGATCTTTGTCTGTTGTTGAAAAATTTCCGAGCACCGAGCTGCCCATAAGTGCGCCGATTGCGGCAACCGGGTTTCCCATGCCTATTCCTGCGAGGCTTCCGGCTGTTGCAAGTGGTTTTATTATTTTTTTAACGATGCTTTGGTCAGGTTTGTCCTCGTCAGGGTTGGAAAGTTTGTAAATTATGAATTTTACGGTTTCACTGTGCTGCGCTGCGCCAATCCAGAGTAGTCTTATGTCATTTACAGTGTTTCCTGAGTCGAGTTCTGCGTCATCTGCGACCTCTTTTGCTATTTTTTTCAGGCTCAAATCCGCATAAGTCAAATCGCCGGCTGCTGATTCCGTGCCGGATTTGTAGTTTGCGTCTTTTGTTTTTATCTCTTTTTTTTTGGTGCTTTCTGTTATTTTAAAGGCTTTTTCTGGCGTATGACCCGTGCCCAGCCTTGCTGCGGGCGGTTTTGGGGCTGTAATTTCTTCCACTGTTATTGCTGAGGCTGCCGGGGCGAGGATTGATATCAAAATTGCGATGCTAAGGAGTTTTTTCATTTTTTCTCTCCTTGTGATTCTGCTTTTTTAGGTTGATTTGGGGCGGTTTGTGGTTTAAAAAGTTCATCTTTAAACGCATACTGGTACAAATTCAGGTTTTCTACCGTTTTTTTGCCCGCAAGTCTTTGCAAATCCATCTGATATTTCTTTGCCTGCTGGATTAGTTTATATTCTTCGTACAAAAGGTCGTCGTACATTGATGATGAGATGACGATTTCCATATCATCTTCTGTTTTCAGGGCTTCTGAGTAGTTTTTGTTGTACAAAACGAGCTGCTGGCGCGTTTCTTTGATTTGAACGAGCACGGCTTTGTAGTTGTAGTAGGAATTTATTATCGTATCTTGGAGCGATTCAATCATTCCGGCCAGTTCAATCAATTCCGTATCGGTCAGCGGGGTTTCCTGGGGGTTGTTTTTGTTGTTCAGATAGCTGTTTGCGAGCCGGCCCGTTGCGTAGGAAGCCGATTGAACCATATAATTTGAGCCAAAGAACGCCGGAATCAGCGATGCTCCGCTGATAAGCGCCGAAACGGACTTTGCCATGAGCGAGGAATGAAATCTTTGCTGCTCGGGCGGAGCGGAGAGTTTTCTCATTGCGAATTTGATTATATTGTTGTTTTCGACTGTTGCGTTCCAGAGGCTTTCGATATCTTCAAGGTCTTTTTTTTGCTGCTGTGCGACAAGATCTTTCATTGCTTTATCTTTGTCCAGCAGAAGATTCTTTTCGTCATGGGTAACTTTGGGGGTCATTTTTATTTTGTTTTTTTCTACGCCCTCAAGCCCTATTTCCGCGCAAAAAGCGCTGCTGTTAATCATAAATATAATTATTAAGACGATAAACTTTTTCATAAATTATCCTTATAATAAACTTATAGCATACAAAAAGTTTTTCTTGTAATTTAGAGGTGAAAAATGCCAGATTTTGAAAAGATTGTTTACGAATTTTCTCAAATTTCGTCAGTAAGGGCGATTGCGCTTTCGGGCTCGACGACTGCGGGCACTTTTGATGAAGATTCGGATTTTGATGTATATATTTATACGGAAAAGGAGATTCCGGTTGAGGTGAGGGCTTGTATTGCGCAAAAATATGCCCAAAACCCTGAATTGGACAACCGATATTGGGAAACGGGCGATGAGATGGTAATTTCTGATTCACAAAAGGGTCTGGATATAATGTATCGAAGTCCCGAGTGGATTGAGGGCATTGTTAAGAGCATTTATGATGAAAAAAACGCCTGGGTCGGTTATACAACCGCACTTTTGCATAATGTTGCGTCTTCAAAAATCCTATATGACAAAGACGGCTGGTTTGAGGGATTGCAGCGGAAAATTACCGCGGAATATCCCGATGAGCTTGCAAAAAATATAATAAAGAAGAATTTTGTTCTGTTAAGAAAGAAAAAATATTCCTCTTTTTATGCTCAGATTAAAAACGCATTAAAACGCGGTGATTTTATCAGCGTAAACCACAGAATAACCGCATTTTTAGCGAGTTATTTTGATTCGTTATTTGCGCTGAACAGGGTTTATCATCCGGGCGAAAAGAGGCTTGTTTTTTATGCCAAGAAATTGTGTAAAAAGCTTCCGCAAAATTTTGAGGAGGATTTTTTCCGTCTTTTTAGCTGCGGAAATGATGAAGTTTTAGAGGTATTGGCTTCATTGGAGGAAAATTTGGGAAAATTGTTGTGATTTTTGGCTTTTTGCGGTTCAAATCGGCTTTTTCTACTTTATTTCTTGAACCGGAAGTCCGATTGTCATATCAATTGTTGAAAATATCCGCTGCGGGATAGATGATGAAAAATAATAGTCGTTATCGGCCGGAGTCAGTTTTATGAAAGAGGTTTTGTTGTCTTTTTTCATGATGCTGAGCAGAAATTCTTTGTTGTTGTATTCAAAAAGGATATAGCCGCTTCTTGACTGCATTTCAAGGATTTCAAACTTGTTTGAGTTGACTGCGCTGAGCGCCAGATAATAGAGTTTTTCAAACGGGAGCTGATATTGCCTCAGGCAGCTTTGATAAGATGCGTAGGTCTGTGGTTGGGCGGTTGAGGTTTGGGCGCATTTTGCGGATTGAGCCGAAACAATCATTAGAAATGTTAAAAATAAGCAGATTTTTTTCATTTTTATTCTCCGTCCATCCAGTTTTCACCGATTTCAACATCAACGAGCAGCGGAACTTTGAACGGCTGGCCGAGTTCCATTGCTTCGACGACGAGTTTTTTTATTTCTTCCAGTTCGTCTTTGTAAACCTCAAGAATCAGTTCGTCATGAACCTGCATAATCATTTTAGAGCGGAAATTTCCGTTTACAAGCTTTTTGTAAAGGTCGATCATCGCCATTTTTATGATATCTGCTGCCGCGCCTTGAAGCGGGCTGTTAATTGCCGCTCTTTGGGCAAATTCTTTTATTTGATGATTTGAGCTCATCAACTCATCTAGCAGATAGCGTTTTCGGCCGTACATTGTTTGCGCATATCCGTTTTTGTAGGCATCTTCGACGGCTTTTTCCATGTATCTGTGGACACCGGGAAAGTGTGCAAAATATTTGTCAATGAAAACCTGAGCTTCCTGCGGTGTTATGTTGATTGCTGCGGCTAGTCCGTAGCGAGTCTGGCCGTAAACTATGCCGAAATTTACGGCTTTTGCCTTGCTTCTCATTGATTTTGTGACTTTTTCGACCGGAACGTCAAATATTTTTGATGCTGTTTGCGCATGGACGTCAATGTTGTTGTTAAAAGCTTCTACGAGCGTTTTGTCCTCGGAAACATGCGCAAGAAGCCTTAATTCTATCTGCGAGTAGTCGGCCGAGAGCAGAATTTGATTTTCCCGGTCGGTCGGGATGAATGCTTTGCGAATTCTGTTGCCCAATTCGGTTTTTATCGGGATATTTTGCAAATTCGGGTTTGATGAGGAGAGCCGGCCCGTTACTGTTGTTGTTTGGTTGTAGTGGGTGTGTATTTTTCCGTCCGATTTTGACAGCATGAAAGGCAAGGCGTCGACATAAGTGGTTTTTAGCTTTGAGCATTGGCGTTGTTCAAGGAGATATTCCGCGATGCTGTAATCCATTGCCAATTCGTTCAAAACTTTAGCATCCGTTGAGTAGTTTTGCGCGCCTCTTTTTTTGCCGCGGGGTTTTATGCCCAATTTTTCAAAAAGAATGTAGCCGACCTGCCTTGGCGAGTTTACGTTGAATGTTTCGCCGGCGAGTGCGTAGATTCTTGCTTCGATTTTTTCAAGTTTTCCGTTGAGTTCGTCGGATAAATCTTCAAGATATTGGACATCAAGCGAAACTCCGTTAAATTCCATGTTCGCAAGAACGATTGCGGTTGGGATTTCGACGTTTTCCAGAAGTTTTTTGTCTTCCGGTTTCAATTTTTCGGCCCAGAACTTTGTCAGCTCAAGATTCGCAAAAACGTTGTTGCAGGCGTATTTTGCGGCCGTATCCGTTGAGATTGTGTTAAAAAGAACCTTGGATTTTGCTTTTCCGACCACATCCGTCCATTCTTTTATCACAATTTCAAGGTTTTGCAAAGCCTGTGATTTCAGGTCATGTTTTCTTGACGGATCATTAACGTAGCTTGCCAGCATCGTGTCAAAAAGCGGGCCTTTCAGCTTTATATCGTATTTTTTCAGCAGGTTTATTTCATTTTTTATGTCAAAAATTGTTTTTGAGATATTTTCATTTTCAAAAATTGGTTTTAATAGCTGCAAAACCTCTTTTTCAGGTAGTGTTTCGCCGTCGTGGTCGAGCGGAATGTAGAAACTTTGCGTCGGTTTTGGATTTTTATCCGCAATAATTTGGTTTCCATCGGCGTTTATGCTGTCATTGTAGGCTATTGCAATGCCGGTTATTGTTGCGTCGAAATCTTCTTGTGATGTGGGCTCCGCTTCCATTGCCAGGAGCGTTTTGCTGCTGATTGCTTTGGCGAGAACCTCCAATTCTTCGATGGTTTTAACAATTTTGACGTTGTTTTTGAGCGCAGGTTCTTTTTCTGCGGTTTGTTGGGGCATCAAAAACGAAAACCCGAGCTGTTTTTGCGCCGGTTCTTCGTCAGGAGAAAGTACGACGGCTTTTTTCTCGCTTATTTCTGCCGGAAGCTCTCCGTTGTGCCCGAAAGGTTTAAGCACGTCGCCTATATTTTTCAAAAAGCTGTAAAGCTGGAGTTTTTGGAAAAATTGGGCTACTTTTTCGACATCTGGCATTACCAGGTTCGTTTTTTCAAAGTCAAAATCAACATCTACGTCGAGTTTTATTGTTGCGAGAAACTGGCTCAATTTTGCGATTTCTTCGCCCTCTTGGAGTTTTGTTTTTAGTGATTTCCCCTCGATTTTATCAATATTTGCGTAAATATTCTCCAATGTGCCCCAGTCAGTCAGCAGTTTTGCTGCTGTTTTTTCGCCTATGCCCCGGATTCCGGGTATATTGTCCGATGTATCGCCGCGCAGAGCTTTATAATCGATTATTTGATCGGGATAAACCCCCAGTTTGTCATGAACTCTTTCCCAATCGTAGCAGACGAGTTCGCCTTTTGACGGGATAAGGACGGTTATGCAGTTATTTTTTTGAATAAGTTGAAAAGCGTCCTGATCGCCGGTCAAAATTGTCGTATTATGCCCCAATTCGCAGGCTTTTGTGGCGATTGTGCCGATTACGTCGTCAGCCTCGAAGCCCTCTTTTGTATAAATAGGGATGTTGAACGCACGCAGGCCCTCAAAAATCAGCTCCATTTGGCTTTTCATCATATCGGGCATTGCTTCGCGGTTTGCTTTGTATTGTTCGTATTTTTCAACGCGGAAAGTTTGGTGGCTTACGTCAAATGCAACGCCGATTGCGTCGAGTTTGAGGTTTTTATTTTTCAAAAGGTCAAATATTGCTTTAAAAAAGCCAAAAACAGCCCAAGTCGGCTGTTTGTCGGTTGTTTTCATCCCAGTGCGTTCAAGCGCAAAGTAGCTTCTGAATGCCAGCGCGTGTCCGTCTATGAGTACTAATGTTTTTTTCTCCGTCATTTCTTTTTCCTGCAATATTATGAGCTCTTTTAATGTAGTTTAGCATGTATATTTGCTAATTTTTGTAAATATTGTTTTAAAAAAGGCAATTTGTATTTTTATGTGTTTTAATAAAAGCACGAAACAACGGAAGAAAGGAAAAGAATATGCAAACATCTAAAATTTCATTCGGTGCAAGCAATATTTTATCTAGAACGGGAAAATCTTCTAAAAAACCCGTAAAAGTTTTGTACGGGCTAAGACCGATGGAAGACCATTCAATTACAAAACCAACTCTGTATCTGAATAAATCAATAAAATTTGTTGGGAATGCAATAAAAAATCTTAAAGGCATGCTCAAATAAGGAAAACCGGTTATGTCCGGTTTTTTTATTTCCCCGTATTTGTTGGGCAGGCTAGGCATTCGTTTTATTGCGCAAAATTAATAAATATTTATAATAAAAAAGCGGAATCTCTTAAGAATCCGCTTTTTATGTATTGTTTTACTGAATTAGTATCTGTAATGTGCAAAAGCTTTGTTTGCTTCAGCCATTTTGTGAGTGTCTTCGCGTTTTTTGCAAGCTGCACCGTTTCCGTTTGAAGCATCAAGGATTTCTGCGGTGAGTTTGTCTATCATGGATTTGCCGTGTCTTTTCTTAGCCGCGTCAATCATCCAGATAGAACCCAACCCCATACCTCTGTCCGGTTTTACTTCAACAGGAACCTGGTATGTTGAGCCGCCGATTCTTCTTGCTTTAACTTCAAGCAGAGGAGTTACGTTGGTCAACGCTTTTTTAAATACTTCTGTCGGATCTTCTTTAGTTTTTTCTTTAATATTTTCCATTGTTGAATAGAAAATCTTTTCTGCGATAGATTTTTTACCGCGTCTCATCAATCTGTTAATAAATTTTGCAATATCAACGCTGTTGTATACTGCATCTGGTGCCGGTATTCTTTTCGGCGGTTTATTTCTTCTTGACATTGTTATTTTCCTTTTGATTTATACTACTTTATCTGTTTTATTTCTTTTTAGCTTTTTTAGCGCCGTATTTAGAACGGGATTGTTCTCTGTTTGCGACGCCTGCTGTGTCGAGGGTGCCTCTGATGATGTGATATCTTACGCCCGGGAGATCTTTGACCCTGCCGCCTCTGATGAGAACAACGCTGTGCTCCTGGAGGTTGTGGCCGATGCCGGGGATGTAGGATGTAACTTCAAAACCGTTTGTCAGTCTTACACGAGCGACTTTTCTCAATGCTGAGTTCGGTTTTTTAGGTGTAGTAGTATAAACTCTTGTGCAAACGCCGCGTCTTTGAGGGCAGTTTGTCAGAGCCGGTGATTTTGTTTTATCTTCAAGTTTTTTACGTTCTTTTCTAACCAATTGTGCAATTGTTGGCATAGATTCTCCTTATGTAAATTTTTATTTATTATCCGGTTTAGAGTTTGCAACGGCGCTCTATCGCCATATCGTACGCAAATCAGGTTTTCAGCACAAATCCGTAATCTGCGCAAAGATACAATTATATCAAACTACAAGCACAGAGGCTTGTCAACGGATTTTGGGAGCTTGCTTAACAAATTTCATAAACAATCGCTAACCAATTTATTTTTTACGTAAAAAAAGAGCCCGTTTTTATCACGAGGCTCTTTTTGTTTATTTTATTTATTGTTATTTTTGAAGAAACGGCGGGATATCAATGATGCTCATCAAATCCTGTGCTGGTGCCTTTTGTGCAGGCGCGATTGCCGGTTTCGGCTGGGAAGTCTGGGATTGTGCTGCTGCGCTGTTGAATGAATTTGAGAAAAAGTCCGCAGCACTGAGCGCTTTGGGTTGTTCTTTCGCAAAAACGTCAGTATTTTTCATTTCAAAGCCCGTAGCAATAACCGTAATTTGGATTTCTCCCTGGATTCTGTCATCAATAACCGAGCCGAATGTAACAATTGCGTCTTCTGCAACAGCGTCGTGGATAACCTGAGCAGCTTCTGTTACTTCGTGCAAGGTCATATCGGAGCCGCCTGTAACGTTCATAATAATACCGGATGCGCCGTTTATTGATGTTTCAAGAAGCGGTGAATTTATAGCCAGTTTTGCGGCTTCCATCGCTCTGCCTTCGCCTGTTCCGCGTCCGATGCCCATCAAAGCCGAGCCGCTGGACTGCATTACTGCTTTTACATCCGCAAAGTCAACGTTGATAAGTCCGGGAACCGTAATTATGTCAGAAATGCCCTGAACACCTCTCAAAAGCACTTCATCTACGACCTGAAATGCTTCTTTCATTGTTGTTCTTCTTTCAACAACCTCAAGAAGTTTGTCATTCGGGATAACAATCAGTGCATCAACAGTTTCTTTCAGTTTTTCAAGTCCCTGCATTGCCTGATTCATTCTTCTTTTGCCCTCAAAGCTGAAAGGCTTGGTTACAACGCCGATAGTGAGCGCGCCGAGTTCTTTTGCGATTTTAGCAACAACAGGAGCAGCCCCCGTACCGGTTCCGCCGCCCATTCCGGCCGTAACGAACACCATATCTGCCCCGTCAAGCGCTTGTACAATCTGATCACGGGTTTCTTCAGCTGCTTTTTCGCCTACTGAGGGGTCTCCGCCTGCGCCGAGGCCGTTTGTTAATTTTCCGCCGAGTCTGATTTTGTTATCAGCAGCAGACATTTCAAGCACCTGATTGTCTGTGTTCATTGCCCAGAAGTTTACGCCTCCGAGGCCGGCTTTTATCATTCTGTTTACGGCATTTCCGCCGCCGCCGCCTACGCCGATAACTTTTATGTCAGCTGCATTAGACATTGCAGGAATTTCAAATTCTTCTTTTTTTTCTTCTCTTCTTCCGAAGATATCTGGTCCGATATTGTCCACGTTTGAACCTCTTTTATCTGTTAACTGTTGTATCAATTTAATCGTAATTTATATACAATCTACTTTACAATACTATTTAAAACAAATCCAGTAGTAAAGAAATTTTGAGGAAATGTTTATTTATTTTAATATTTATTTTTTTATTTTGTGATTTTATTATTTTTGTAATAACATGCGGCATGTAAATTTAGGTATGATTTAGGGATAACATTTTTAAACTGCAATCTAAATGGAATTTGTTAACAATTGTTAAGTTAAGTAAAAAAAGGCGCAATTTTTATTTTGTTTGATTGTTGTTTAATATGTAGGTCTAAAAAGGCAAAATTATGGAAGTGCGAAATGATTTAAATAGTGTGAGTTTGAGGCGGAGTGCCCGTCCGAATTTCGGCAACTGGGTTGCGTTGAGAAAACTCGGCCAAGATATGTATGAACACAGCAAGGGAATCCAAAAAGGTTTACAGTATTTGGGTACAAACAACGGTGAAAACTTAAACAACGTTGTTACGGCGATAGGTACTTCCGCAGTTGCGCCGATTTTTATCAGATATAACCCGCTTTCACATGAAGATAACAAAACAAAAGCTTATACCGCTTGGCGTCAGCCTATTTCGGCAGTGATTAACCTCGGGGTTCAGCTGCTTGTTATGAGCAAATATAACGATATGCTGGACAGGCATGCTACTTATTTGGGCACTGATCGTATGGATTTGAGGGCAAAACCGAAAGAATCTGCGCTCAGAAAACTCATTAATGCTGAATATAAACATGAAAAGGCCCAGGCAGCGTTGAACGGTAAAGAATTTATGTCCAAAAGGGCATTTTTCAAACAAAGACTTCAACATTATCAAGATGAGGCGTTCTATTCCGAGCTGAATCGGTACAGAAAAGAGATGGCGAATACAGAAATTCCGGTGGCTGACTTGATTAAGCCTAAAGAATTCCAGGATGCAAGGGTTTCTGCGTTCAGAGAGCTTATTAAAAAAGATTATAAAGTAACAGATGCTGAACTCGGCGAGATGAAAGACCTTGATTCATTCAAGAAAAAGGGCAAAAGCATCATAAAATCCAAGCGTATCGACGTTAAAAAGCTCACCGAAGATATTGAGCGCCGCGCTGAGGAAATTGCCGAAGAAAAAGTGCTCAAACAGCTTGAAATGGAAACAAATATCAAGGTTGAAACCTCATCAAGGCTTGACAAAATGCTTGCACTTGCAGAAGAAAAGAGCAAAGAAATATATGACAATCCGGAAGTTAAAAATAAAACCGAAGCAATAAACAATGCTAAGAAAAAAATATTTGCAGATACAATAAAAACAATGCAGCAGGAAATGGCTGCTATTGAGCAGGAAGTTGTTGCGCTTGCTAAGGCTGATGGGCTTGAGGAAACGGAAAAAGCTGCTCAAATGGCTGAAAAACGTGCAAAAGCCGAAGTTTTGAATTCTGCTATTGAAAAAATGGAAAGAGCAGGAAGTATTGAGCGCGTAAGATATCACGGCTCTAACAGAAAAGAAGTTTTACAGAGCGTAAAAATAAAAAAATGGCTCAAGGTAAGAATTAATCGCGCCGAACAGATTCTTTCGGATTACAAGAAAAAATCCGGTATTATTGTCGGGCTTTTGATTCTGCCGTTTACCTGCGGTATTTTGAACTGGTCTTATCCAAGGATTATGGAAAGATTTTTCCCTGAGTTGACTGAGGCAAAGAAAGCCAGCGTGCAGAAAAAGGCCGAAGCCGAAAAAGCTGCCGAAATGTCAGGAAAGGAGGCTGAATAATGGCTCCTGTAATAAATATGAGAAATTTTTACAACAATGTTCTCAATTCAAACACAATGAGAAAGATTATTCCGGACAATCCGACGGATATTGCGGCAAAATTGGCGTTGATTTCGACAACAACAAAAGATGCTGTAAACTGCTACTATTATGTAACTCAAAGTTTGAATAACAAAAAGATTCCTGAAGAAAAAAGAAAATTCGTTGCCGGAATTGACCTTTCAAACGGTATTCTGAACGTTGTTATTCAGTTTGCACTCGGTTCTTTGATTAACAACTATTCATCAAAGCTTTTTGACAATTGGTTTGGCAAAAAACTGTTCAGCAAAGACGCAGCAAAAAATCTTCACCAGCGTATGCAGGCTGCCGGCCTTAATTATCAGGAAGACCAGGTAATAAAAGGTATGGAAGCCAACAAAAAATGGGCAAAAGCCGGTTTCAAGGTTATGGCGGTGCTTCTTGTAACGCAGGTTATCGCAAAACGTGTAATTGTTCCGTTCCTGTCGACACCGATGGCCGGTATATTTAAAGAGCAGCTTGAAAAACGCGAGAAAAAGCAGGCTGCAAAAAAACTCGGTGCTGAACAACCGCAGCAAAAACCAGAAAAAGCCGATAAAAAAGACGAAGTAAAAGCTTCCGCACCCGCTGAGCCGGTAAAAACAGAACTAGCGCAGCAAGAAAATGACCCTTTCAGCCTTTTGATAAAAAAGGATGTTAAATTTAAAGCTTAGTCCTGTGAATTTGTGCTGGGCGGGGTGATTTTTTGGGCGGCCGTGGGTTATATGAATTTTGTGCAAAAAAAAGAGGCTTTTAAAGCCTCAAAATACCTTTTTCCCGTTCCATTTATATTAATCTTTCAAGATTATTAACTATTAGTCTTTTTGTTTTGCCTTGATTTTATTTATCTCTTATGTTTATATAAAGTATATCAATTTTAAATAATTGCCTGACCCTTTTTATTGAAAATTAAGAAAAATTCAAAATTTTTGCAATTTTATATAAATGTTATATAAGGAGTATATACTCAATATATAAATAGTGTATAAAAATCCAATGTAACAATTTATTAAGAAATAATAATTTCAAATAATTTGAAAAAAAGAATGACATTGTGCTCTAATAAATGATATAATCATTAATGTTTTCTAATATATGTATGAAAGGGTACAACATGTCTGAAGAACAAATCACCATTAAAGTATGCATGGGCAGCTCTTGTTTTGCTCGCGGAAATGCGTCTAATCTTGATTTTATCGAAAATTTTATAAAAGAAAATAATCTTGAAGCAAAAGTTGAGGTTATTGGCAGCCGTTGTGAAAATAAATGTGCAAGCGGGCCGAATGTAATCATTAACGGCGAATGCATTTCAAACGCAAGCCACATAAATCTTGAAAATGCGCTGAAAAAGTTGTTGTTGGTTAACAAATAGGCTGTTTGCGGCATTTGCCGGCGGTCGGAATATAACGATAAAGCAAAAAAGGTAAATTATGAATAATCTGTATCCTGTTTACACGCTCCAAAATGAGTGTGTGGATTGTTATAAGTGCGTCAGGCAATGCTCAGTCAAGGCAATTCGCATAGAAAACGGGCATGCTTCGGTAATTCCTGAAAAATGCGTTGCCTGCGGGCATTGTGTTACGATTTGTCCTGCGCATGCGAAGCGCGTGAGAGAAGATTTGAACAAAGCACGGGCGGTTTTGACGGCAAAAAAAGAGGTTTACGTGTCGATTGCTCCGAGCTGGGCGGGATTTTTTGACATTCCCGAGGAAAAGTTCATTACTGCGCTCAAAAAGCTGGGATTTGCCGGTGTTTCTGAAACCGCGCTGGGTGCGCAGGAGGTTTCTATTGAGGTAACGAAAATTCTCTCAAAACGCGAAAAACAGATTCACATTTCGAGCGCATGTCCTGCGATTGTAGATTTTGTGCGGATTCATATGCCGAAATTTGCAAAATATATCACACCGATTGCTTCTCCGGCGCTTACTCATGCAAAACTATTGAAAAAAGAGCTCGGTGAGAATATCGGTGTTATTTTTATCGGCCCTTGTATTGCGAAAAAGAACGAATCTGACCACAACCCGGAGCTGATTGATGTTTCCTTGACGTTTATTGAGCTTATGCAGTGGTTTGAGGCGGAGGGAATTGACCCTAATGAGGTTGAGCCCGAGAAAAAACCGCGATTTGTGCCTTATGATGCTTATGAGGGGGCATATTATCCGATAGAAGGCGGTATGAACAAGACTTTGCGCCTTTCCGGCACGGCAAAGGATATCCAGCTGGTAAGCGTGAGCGGAATTGCGGCTTTTCGTGAATCTTTGCAGAATTTGGATACGGAAAAAGTCGACAGAACGATATTTATCGAAGCATTGGCCTGCGATGGCGGCTGCGCTAACGGGCCTTGTAAGGTTTTGGAAAAGCCGGGTGTGCTGACTATGTCTGACATCATGCGGAATATTAAATTTAGGCCTCAAATTCCGTCAGAGCCGGCTGTTGTTGTGGAAAAAGTTTATCCGAAAGATCCGGTTGAGAAAAAGCCCCATACTGCGGAGGAAATTTTTGAAGCAATGGCCTCCATCGGCAAACATGCGCCCGAAGATGAGCTGAATTGCGGCGGATGCGGGTATGATACTTGCAGACAGCTTGCGGAAGCGCTTCTGGACGGGGATGCGGAGCCTTCGATGTGTACTTCATACATGAGAAAGCTCGCAATCAGAAAGGCAAGCGCAATGCTGAGATGTATGCCGTCGGCGATTGTTATGGCGGATGCAAATTTGAACATTATTGAGGCAAATGAGGCATTTGTTAAGATGTTTGCGCCCGATCTTGTTGAGATTTTCAACAGCCGTCCCGAGGGGCTTGCCGGCGGGGCGCTTGAGCGGATAATTCCGTTTGGCGACTTTTTCAGGCGGGTGCTTTCATCAGGGCAGGATATCCACAAAGAGCGTTATTCTGTCGGGAACAACCTGTATGATATTACCGTCTTTGAGATTGAGCGCAATAAAATCGTCGGAGCGGTAATAACTGATGTTACCAAAACCGAAATGAAGCGCGATCAGATTGCGAAAAAGGCTCATGAGGTAATCGAGAAGAATATAGCTACCGTTCAGAACATTGCTTGTCTTCTGGGCGAGCACATGGTTGATACGGAGCTGCTTTTGAGTCAGATTGCAGAGGGTTACGAAGAAAATACGGAGAATAAGGATTGACGGAAGAACAGTTTTTCATAGATGTTGACTGTTTTCAGGAAAAAAAGAACGGTCAAAATACTTTCGGCGACTGCTTTATGTCAAAACGCTATCCTGCGGAGGGGCGTGTTATTGCCGTGCTTTCTGACGGGCTCGGGAGCGGGATTAAGGCGAATATTCTTGCGAATATGACCGCGACGATGATTACAAAGTTTATTGCCGAAGGGCGTGATATTATGAAAGCGACCGAGGTTATTATGAACTCATTGCCTGTTTGTCAGGTGCGAAAAATCAGCTATGCGACGTTTTCGGTTGTTGATTGCAATGATAACGGCGAAGTGAAGATTGTTGAGGAGGGAAATCCTGATTTTCTGCACATTCGCGGCGGGAAAATTGTCGAACATGAAGCAAAAGTCATCACTTCAAAGAAATTTACAAACAGGCACATGCATTTGTACAAAATAAAGCTCGAACCGGAGGACAGGCTGTTGTTTTGTTCGGACGGTGTAACGCAGGCCGGGATGGGGTCGCCGGAATATAAGCTCGGCTGGCGGCGAGAGGGGCTTATTGAGTTTGTTTTGCATGAAATTGAAAAAGACAAGACGATTTCAAGCCGGCATCTTGCGCATAATGTCGTGCGTGCGGCTGAAATCAAAGAACCCGGGCATACGGCAAAGGACGATATTTCCTGCGCTGTTTTGTATTTCAGAAAGCCGAGAAAAATGCTGCTTTTCACGGGCCCGCCGTATTATTCGGAGCGGGATGCGGAATATGCAAAGATTTTTGATGATTTTGACGGGAAGAAAGCGATTTCTGGCGGTACAACGGCGAATCTTCTTGCACGTGAGCTCGGAAGAACGGTAGAAACCGAACGTTTTTCGGGCGGAAATTTGCCTGCCTGCTCAAAAATGGAGGGCGTTGATTTGGTTACGGAGGGCATTTTGACCCTCACAAAAGCGGTTGAATATTTGAACGATGACTGCAAAAATATGCCCGATGACGCAGCCGGAAAGCTTGTAAATATGTTTTTGGATTCCGATTGTATTGATTTTATGGTCGGAACCAAGTTAAATCAGGCGCATTATGACCCTGATTTGCCGGTTGAGCTTGCGATTCGTAAAAATGTTGTAAAACAACTGGAAAAAATTCTTTCAGAGCGTTATATTAAGAAAGTGCACCTGCAATTTATTTAGTTCAGCGTGCTTTCACCTGCCGGGATATGTTGAAAAATAACGTTTTCGGCAAAAAACAGTCAAAAACTCGAATGGAGGATTAATGGAAAAGATTAGCGTAGAAATATGTCTGGGAACAACCTGCTTTGTAATGGGTGCATCAAAATTGCAGGATTTGGAGTCTTCGCTCCCCCCTCAGTTCAAAAGCAGAGTGGACGTTAAGGCGGCTACTTGCCTTGATTTATGCAATGATACGACATATATGAAAGCTCCGTTTGTTAAAATTGACGGTGAAATCATTTCTGAAGCAACAGTTGAGAAAGTATTGAAAGCAATAGAAAGTAAAATCAATGGATAACCAAAGCAATACAACACACCTTAAAAGAGAAGTATTGGTCAGGTTAATAAAGGCCTACCTAAAAAATGATTTAGACAAAGCAGTGGACAAAATTCCTTTTGAAATGCGTCCGAAAAATGCGGAAGTTCCGTTTAGATGCTGTATTCACAAGGAAAGAGCGATTTTGCGCCAAAGAGCTATCGCCGGACTCGGGCACAGCGTTGAAAATGATGACGAAATCACGATGTTGTCTGAATATGCGCAAAAAGCTGCCGAAAGACAAAAACCGGACGAAGATATTCTGACCGTTGTGGAAACTGCCTGCAAGGGCTGCGTTCCGAGCCGTGTTTATGTTACGGATTTGTGCCAGGGATGCGTTGCAAGGCCTTGTACACAGGTTTGTAAGTTCGGTGCAATTTCTGTGCAGAACGGAAAATCGGTTATTGACGGTGATAAATGCAAAAACTGCGGAATGTGCATACAGGTTTGCCCGTACAGCGCAATTGTCAAGCTGAAAGTGCCCTGCGAAGACGCTTGTCCGGTCGGTGCAATCACCAAAAACGAAGCAGGACATGCTGAAATCGATTTTGAAAAATGTATAAGCTGCGGTGCGTGCGAGGCGGCTTGTCCGTTTGCGGCCGTTCAGGAGAAAAGTCAGGTTTTTGATATTCTCAAAGTAATGCGCTCAAATAAAAAGGTAGTTGCGATGGTTGCGCCTGCTGTTGTGGGTCAGCTGCCGGTTTCAATCAACAAAATTGCGCAAGGATTGATAAAAGTCGGCTTTGACAAGGTGATGGAGGTCGCAGAAGGCGCTGATATCACGGCCAGAACGGAAGCAGAGGACTTTAAAGAAAGAATGGAGCGCGGAGATGAGTTTATGACGACATCTTGCTGTGCTGCTTACAATGAGCTGGTTGAAAAGCATGTTCCCGAGCTCAAACCGTTCCGTTCAGAAACAAGAACACCGATGCACTACACGGCGAAACTCGCAAAAGAGCAAGATCCCGATTGCGTAACCGTTTTTGTCGGGCCGTGCGTGGCAAAACGCAAAGAGGCGCAAAAAGATGAGTACACAGATTATGTTCTCAACTTTGAAGAAATGGGTGCGCTTTTTGTTGCGTTCGGAATTCAGCTTGCGGAGCTTGAAGATTATGAATTTGAAGCCAAAGCATCAAAAGAAGGCCGAAATTTCGCTGTTACAGGCGGAGTTGCCGAGTCTGTTAAGGTGGCAAGCAAAGATTTCACTGAAATTTTCCCGACTTGCGTTGACGGTTTGAACACAAAATCGGTCAGAGAGATGAAGCAGTGGGCCAAAAAAGGCGCCTGCCCGTTAGGAAATCTCGTTGAAGTCATGGCGTGCCCCGGCGGATGCGTTGGCGGTGCGGCCTGCTTGAACAGCAAGAAAATTACGACCAAAAAAGTCAAAGAATACGCTGATGCAAGCGAAAATATAAATGATTTGGAAAAAGAAGCCTCAAAATCGTAGAAAATCGCTTGTTTTGGTTTAAAATTGGCTAATATTAGCAGCGTTTTTAAGATTTTATTCAATATTGGGTATTAAAAAACTTTTAATACCCAATATTTGTGTTTTATGGAATATTTCCGCCTATCCGTATGAAAATTGCATACAAATCCATTCGTTACTTTAAGCAAGCCGTTATTTTGTGGCAATTATTGGAAAATAGCGATTTTTTTACAGCTTTTCTGATTTTGGTTTTCTTGCTTTTAGCAGTTTATCCAAATCAGGCGAAGATGTGAGCTCAAAGTGGAATCTGCCTGTGGGCTGTTTGTCTTCGTAGCGGTTTTGAATCATGCTAAAGCCCCAATAAACTCGTGCGCTGAGATAGTCGCTCAAACGGATTCTTAAACCGGGGCCGATGCTCATTAAAACATCTGAGCTGTCGCCATGGCCGCCGCCTACGCCTTTATAGGGGAAAACACAGCCCTGATCAAAGAACAGAGCGAGTTTGATTATATCGCGCAGGTTTACAAAGCCCAATTTTTCGGTGCCGACCTTTTTAGGGAGCAGTGGAATCGGTGTAATCAATTCTGCGCTGAGAAAATAGCCGCTTCGGCCGATTAAAAGACCTTCTGAATAGCCTCTGACGCTAGAAATACCGCCGATTTGGAACTGTTCAATCCAAGGAAGCTCTTTATTTGGCGAAACTTGGACTGCTGCTCTGAATTGACCGATGATTCCGTGGCCAAAATCGTGCAATCTGGTCAGGTTTCCGTTATATTTCCAGAAAATATCATGTGCGGGGATTGTATCCATATAGCCCACCGATGCGTAGTGGCCTGTGTACCAAATACCGCGTTTTGTGTCCTTTCTTAAGGTAAAACCCTGGGTTCCTGATGCGGTTTTTGAGCGATAAATCGGCACATCTGAAAAATATGTGTTTGTTGTTTTGAAATTTCCGGCTGTATATGATGTAAATGTTAAATCAGGTCTGTTGATAATAGGGTGTGAAATGTAGCCCGTGTATACCATTGCGTTTCCGGAGATGTCAAAATCTCTGTACGGCCCTCTGATTACGTCAATGTGGTTGTATGACACGGAAACGCCCGCTCTGGTGCCGTATTTGTTAATCGGGATGTTGTAATCGCCGAAATAAATCTGGGTTCCTTTGCCGAAATAGCTGCCGAGTGACAATCTGTCGCGATTTCCGGTTAAGCTTTCTGTGGAAAGCATTACGCCGCCTCTTAAAAGACCGATTGTGTCTCTGCCTGCGTTGTCAAACACGCCGGTAATTTTAAACGGCAGAGGATCGTTCGTGTCGACGAGAATATCTGTCGTTCCCTGTTCTTTGCCCGGAGCGAGTCTTGCTTTTATTGAAAACGGGTTTTTTGTGTAGTTGTAGTGGTCATTATTGAACTTTATGAGGCTGTTTTCAAGCACGCGGAGCCTGAAAAGTTCGCCCTCCTGAAGACCGAGGCGTTTTGTTATGTAAGATTTTCTTGTCCAGGTGTTGCCTTTTATCAGAACCTCTCCGACTCTGCCCTCAAAAAGGTTTATTACTAATTTTCCGTCCTGTATTTTCTGTTCGGGAAGGTATGCGCGCGATGTTACGTAGTCATTGATGATATAAGAGCGGTTTATTTTGTCGACGAGGTTTTTAATGTCGGTCATTGTGACATTTTCATTTATAAGAGGCCTCGCCATTTCCTGAAGTTCATCTTCCGTGAAAATTTCCGAGGGAGAAAATTCGACTTGTTTGATAAAAATTTGGATTTCGTCGGATTTTGTATCTTTGTTGGCTTTGAGGTTAAATTTTCCGTCTTTTAGTTCTTTATCGAGGATTTTTCCTGATTTTGCTTCTTCATTGTTTTCGTTTTGGTATTTAACCAGCACCAATGGTTTTTCATCTTTGTAATGGGAAAGTTCTTTTTCCATTTTTGCTGCAAGTTCAGGATTTGTTTTTTTTAACTTCTTAATTTCTTTTTTTTGTTCTTTTAGCGCCTTTTTTTCTGCTTTTTGCTTTTGTTTTTGCAGTTTAAGGTCTTTTTTTTTCTGTTTTTCTTCCGCTTTTATTCTTGCTTTTTCAGCTTTTTTTTCTGCGCGTCTTTCAGCCCGGGTTTTTTTTGTTTTTATATTTTCGGGGATTTGTTTTTTTGATTCGTCTATTTGGATATTTTCGCCGGTAAGCTCTTTGAGGGTTTCTTTTTTGAGTTTTTCAAGATTTTCCTCTTTTGCTTTTTGTTTTTTTAGCTCATCGGGAAGTTTTCTATCCAGAGTGTTGTTTTGGATAGTTTGCATTAACGGGCTGCCGGCCGGAGCCATAATATCCATCGTATCTGCTGAAGCTATGCCCGTGCTCAAGATTGCAGCAGTAATAAGTAAACAAATCTTTTTCATTTTTTAGTTCCGCTGTACTTTATATAAAAATATATCGTTTTTTAGCGTATTTTGTCAAGAAAAATCGGTAATTTTAAGTAGATTTTTACAATTTATTGTGAAATTACAAAAATAGCTTCCTGTGCAAAGAGGTTTTTGTGCCATTTTGTTCTGAAATTGCTGATTATTTGGGAGTTGTTCAGGTAGACTTCTTTTAGGATTTTTATGTTACGTTTTTTGCAAAATTCGAAGAAATCTTTTATTGTCAAAAGGTGGATGTTGGGCGTGTTGTACCATTCGAACGGCAAAAGATCGGATTTTGGCATTTTTCCTTTAAAAAACAGGTAAAATCTGACTTTCCAGTAGGCAAAATTCGGAAAACTGACGACAGCTTTTTTGCCGGCCCTGAGCATTTCTTCGATTACGTAATCGGGCTTTTCTGTTGATTGGAGCGTTTGGTTAAGGATTATGTAATCGTATTCGTTGTCAGAAAAGTCTTGCAGACCCTCGTCAATGTCGCCCTGAATTATGGAAAGACCTTTTTCTATCGCAGAAATCGCGTTTTTCTGGTCGATTTCTATGCCTGAGCCGGTGCAATTTTTTCTTTCGATGAGCATTTTCAAAAGTGTGCCGTCACCGCAGCCAAGGTCGAGGATTTTTG
Organism: Candidatus Gastranaerophilales bacterium; assembly: GCA_944322685.1. Classification (GTDB taxonomy): domain Bacteria; phylum Cyanobacteriota; class Vampirovibrionia; order Gastranaerophilales; family Gastranaerophilaceae; genus Spyradomonas. Next base: position 6,747 of record CALUPP010000023.1, on the reverse strand, counting down.
AGTTTTCTTCGATGATTTTCGTGATTATTTCGTAATTGAGGTGCAAGCCTGTTGATTTTTCGTGTTTTTTATCCATTTTTTTCTCCTTTTGAGAGAAAGCTTTTTACTATTTTTGTCTGGGTTTCAAATTCCAGAAGAAATGCGTCATGGCCGCAGGGCGATTCGATTTCGCAGAAAGAAACGTCTTTTCCGGCTTTTATCAGGGCTTTTACGATTTCTTTTGACTGTGAAGTCGGGAAAAGCCAGTCAGAAGTGAACGACATTATGAGAAATTTTGAATTTGTGTTCTTAAATGCGGCCTCAAGCGAGCCGTATTTTTTCGCTAAGTCGAAATAATCCACTGCTTTTGTGATATACAGGTAGCTGTTTGCGTCAAACCGGTCAACAAAGGTTCTGCCCTGGTGTTCAAGGTAGCTTTCGACCTGAAAATCGATGTTGAAGTCGAAATTCGGGGTATCTTTGTCCTGAAAACGGCGTCCGAATTTGCTGTGCATCGCTTCTTCGCAAAGATAGGTTATGTGTCCGACCATTCTTGCGATTGAAAGACCTTTTTCGGGCTGTTTTTCGCTTCCGTAATAGTTTCCGTTGTTAAAATTCGGGTCGGAGAGGATTGCGTTTCGGCCTACGGCGTTGAACGCTATGCCTTGTGCGGTCAGGCGGGATGTTGAGGCAATTATTATTGTTGATTCCACGAGGTCAGTCTGGGAGGTTGCCCATTCGAGCGCTTGCATTCCTCCCATTGAGCCGCCTGCGACGATTAATTTTTTTATTCCGAAAGAATCGACCAGTTTTCTTTGGACTTTGACCGTATCTTCGATTGTTATGACCGGAAAGTCCAATCCGTAAGGATTCCCTGTCTCTGGATTTATTGAACAGGGGCCGGTTGTGCCCGAGCAGCCGCCCAGCATGTTTGAGGCGATTACAAAGTATTTGTTTGTGTCAAAAGCCTTGTACGGGCCGACCATATCATCCCACCAGCCGCGTTTTTTGTCGTTTTCGCCGTGTTTCCCTGCTGCATGGGCGTCGCCTGTGAGGGCGTGGAGCAGCAGGATTGCGTTGTCTTTATTTTCGTTGAGTTTTCCGTAAGTTTCGTAAGCAACATCAATCGGGCCGAATTCAATTCCCGATTCGAGTTTGATTTTTTCATCTATATGGAAATTTCGGGTTTCAACTATTCCGACCGAGCCCATTTAAAACTCCTGATTTTATAAGACGCTCAATTGTACACTGAGATTGTTGATTTTTGCAAGCGTGAAAAGGAAATTGTCGTTGCTGACGTCTTGCAAAGATTGCGGGATGAAGATTTCCTTGTATTTTTGCACCGCATATCGGTCTGTCATGCCTGCAATGTAGTCGCAGACGGTGCGGCGGATTTCTTCTTCGTTTTGGTTGGGGTAGGTTTTTCTCAAAAGTTCCTCATAATGGTCAAAAAGTCCTTTGATTATGCCTTTTACCTTGCCTTCTTCCTTTTTTGCGAGCGAATTTGTGTAAACGTTTTTGAACATCCAGGTTCTGAGCTTGTTTATGTAGAAGAAAGTTTCTTCCGACATTGTGATTTTGTCTTTTCCGTAGCTGTTTTGGACGATATCCGCGACCATTTTTGTTATACGTTCGCTTCTGTCGAGCGAAAAGTATTTTATGCAATCTTGTGGGAGGTCTTCTTCTTTTATAATGCCTGCTCGCATTGCGTCGTCGATATCGTGGTTTATGTAAGCGATTTTGTCCGAAAGTTTTACGATTTTGCCCTCAAGGGTGAAAGCTTTGCTTTCTTTTTTCAAAGAACCCGAGTGATTGAGGATTCCGTCGATGGTTTCTTGCGTCAGGTTCAAATCTTCTATCAATGTAACCACTCTGACGCTGTGTTCTGCGTGGCGGAAGCCCCCGAACATTATTTCATTGAGCACATCTTCGCCGCTGTGCCCGAATGGGGTGTGACCGAGGTCGTGGCCGAGCGCAATGGCTTCTGCGAGGTCTTCATTGAGGTTCAGGGCTCTTGTTATTGTTCTTGCAATCTGTGAAACCTCAAGTGTGTGGGTCATTCTTGTTCTGTAATGGTCGTTTGTGGGAGAAAAGAAGACTTGTGTTTTGTGTTTTAGGCGCCTGAACGCTTTTGAGTGAATTATTCTGTCTTTATCACGCTGAAATTCCGTACGGATAGGACACGGTTCTTCTGCTCTTTTTCTACCCTTTGAAAACCGGCTTTTTGCGGCGTATGGGCTGAGCAGGGTGATTTCGCGTTCTTCGTGGAATTCTCTTATGTTCGGCATTTCTGTTGTCATAAGATGATTTTAGCATTAAAAAAATATTTTGGTAGTGTTTTTGGGGGTGGGGCGGGATTTTTTGCAAAAATTTCAAGAAATCAGGGCGGAAATAGCGAAGCGGCTTTAATTGCGACGTCACTATTCAAAAAAAGTCCTTTGCTTGGCTCCGGATTTTACCCCTCATCACGGCCATCTCCCGCAATGGGCAAGGGAGAATAATTATGGCGAATCCACGGCCTCTTTCGCCGGGCGCGTGGAAATTAAGGAGCAGGTCAGGCTCCGCCTGACAACAATGGGCGCGTATTAGGGAAATTTAGTTATTTACGCCGTATCCGAACATTGCAAAGTCGTATTTTACGGGGTCTTTTGGGTCAAATTCTTTTAAAGATTCCATAAGTTCAAGAACTGATGCAAAATCGTTCTGTTTTCTTGTTAAAATGCCCAGATTTCTTGAAACTTTCGCGACGTGGACATCGAGCGGAATCAAAATTTCTGATTTGTCGATAAATTTCCAGATTCCTAAATCCACGCAGCCTTCTCTGACAAACCATCTTAATAACATGTTCAAACGCTTGCAGGCGCTGTTTTTTGCCGGGTTAGGGAGCAGGTGAAAGAAGCCTTTTGTTACATTGAGCGTTTGTTTTGCATAAAAATAGTCAACTGCCGACTGCAATGCGCCTTTTGCGGTTCCTGCGGCTTTGTAGCCATGCGCAAATACGTCTTCAAGGGTTGCGCCGGAGTTGTAGAGGTCTTTTAGGGCCAAAATGATTTGCACAAGGTCGATTCCGACCGAAAAACGGTAGTCAAAGTCGTTCAGTATGGGGTTTTCTGCTGAAAATGAGGTTACGAATTTGTATGGCTGGTTTTCCATTTTTTCAAAGAGGGTATTCAGCTTTTTTATGAAGACTTCGCGTTTTCCATAGGCAAAAATTGATGCGAGAAAGCCCGCAATTTCAATATCTTTTTTCTTTTCAAATCTGTGCGGGAATTGAATCGGGTCATCGGGGATAAAAGCCGGTGTTTCGTACTTTTCAACCAGCTCATCCATGTATAATTTTGTATTTTTCATCGCAATTCCTTAAAATAATCTTCTAAAATTTGCCTGCATTCCGATTCCATTATACCGCCTTTGATTTTTAAGGTCGAATTTGACATTTTTATGAGTTCGGGCAGGGTTGAAAACGCGCCGTAAACCGTGTCATAAGCGCCAAAAACGAGATTGTCGATTCTTGAGCGCAAAATCGCCCAGGCGCACATCGGACAGGGCTCAAGGGTTACGTACATTGTGCAGCCGTTGAGGCGCCAGTTTTGGAGTTTTTTTTCGGCTTCTCTGATTGCTAAAATCTCGGCGTGGGCGGTGATATCGTTTCGTTTTTCCTGTTCGTTGCAGGCGGAGGCGATTATTTCGCCGTTTTTGACGATTATTGCGCCGATTGGCAGGTCTTTGCCCGAGGTTTTTGCGATATTCAGGGCTTTTTGCATAAATTCTGTCATAATTCAATATCTCCGCTCAAAATTTCTTTTTTTTCGCCGTTTTTATCCGAAATAATCAAAGTTCCGCGTTCTGTGAGCATCAGGGCGTTAACTTCTTCTTTTTCGGAGCCGTTTGAGAGCAGAATTGTTTTATTTAAGAATTCCGCCTGTTTTTCGTAGGCGGTTTTTATTGATGGGAAGCCGTTTTTTAGAAATTCGTCATAGTTTTTAAAAAATTCGTCGCAAAGTTTGCGGGTAAATTCCGTTTTATCGATATTTTTGCCGGTTAAGAGATTCAGAGAGCAGGCTTTTTGGCTGATTTTTGCCAGTTCTGCTTCTGTCATGTTGAGATTAACGCCGATTCCAAGCGCGAGAGCGGTTTTGCCCTTTTTTATTGTTGATTCACAAAGGATTCCTGCGATTTTTGCTTTGTTTATGCGGACGTCGTTGGGCCATTTTATTGCTGCATCGATTTTATAGTCGTTTTTCAATATTTTTGCAAGGGTCAGGCTCAAATACTGGGTTAAATTGGCAATATTGTCCGTTTTTTCGGGTTTTAGGACGAATGTCAGGTAAAGATTTTCGGGATTTGCCGATTCCCACGTTCTTTGAAACCTGCCATGGCCAGATGTTTGGGTTTCGGCGATGATTATTGTTTTATCTTCAAGGTTATTTATATTCTCAAGCGCCCATTTGTTGGTTGAGGGCAGGGTTTTGAATTTTATGATTTTCATATTGGAATGATAGCCTAAAAGTTCTTTTTGGGGAAGATTTTGCATGGAAAAAGCCCTCCGTTTTCGTGGAGGGCTTTTGGTTTGTTTATTTATTATGCAGAAATTTTCGATTTTGCTGTTTCAACGATTACAGAGAATGCCTCAGGTTCGTTAACGGCCATTTCTGCGAGCATTTTTCTGTTTACAGTGATTTCAGATTTTTTCAATGCGTTCATGAATTTTGAATAGCTCAAGCCGTGGGCTCTAACTGCCGCATTGATTCTGACAATCCAGAGTCTGCGCATATTTCTTTTCAAATTGCGTCTGTCTCTGTACTGATATTTAAGTTTCTTCATAACTGCCGTGTTAGCAACTTTGAAGATTCTGCTTCTGGCTCCGATGAAGCCTTTAGCTAATTTTAAGATTTTTTTATGTCTTTTTCTAAGTACGTTACCGCGTTTTACTCTCATTTTTCAACCTCTTTCCTATCTTGAATACTTCTTGTAAGGCAATTCCTTGGAAATCAAATCCAGATTTGTTGCAGAAACTTCGGTCATTCCTGACAATCTTCTTTTTCTGCTTACGGATTTGTGTTGAAGCAAGTGTTTTGTACCTGCGGAACGTCTGAGGATTTTGCCGCTTGCAGTAACTTTGTAGCGTTTTGCTGCTGCGCGGTGGGTTTTCATTTTTGGCATAGTTTATTCTCCTTTTTTAGTTTGAATATATTAAAGCAGCTATGACATGCCGTCCACAGACTGCCTGTGCAATTACGATTTTAGGACAAAAATATTTCTGTGCAAGTTTTTGGGGCAATTTTGCATATAGAAATGTAAATAAATGTAAAATGGGGCTTTTTCTGCAATTTTGTTCTGATTTCTCAAAAATTATACCAAAAGGCCCTCTCTTATTAAGAAAGGGCCGGATTTTTTGGTTATTTTCTTTTGTTTGGTTTTGTAATTTCGTCTTTAAGCGGTTTTTTGTCTTCTTCTTCGGAATTTTCAATCATTTCTTCAAGTTCATCCGGTGTTACGGTATCCGGAGCCTGTGCAATAGCCTGAAGTCCCCTTGTCAGCAGGTCAATTTCATCTTTTTTCAGAGATTCATCGGCAAGAACCAAATCCCGGCCGTCAGTGAGCCCGATGAGGCGGATTGTGGTTTCTGTCGGGGCTCCGTCTTCGCCTGATGTTCGTTGAACTTCGTAACTCGGCCAGTTTTTGGGCAATTCGTCGATTGCTGCATAATCCATTGCAACGCCGAGCCTTTTATCGATTTGTGTTTGGAGAATTCCGGTTACGTATTCTTTCTGGCTTTCAAAGTGGCAGGGTTCTACGGCTTTTGTGCCGATAACTTCTTCAGGGTCGCGTTTTTCATACTTTTTGAATAAATCTGCTGCGATTTTGAGGTGTTCGACTTCGTGGAGCATGAATTCTTCCCAGATTTTTTTCAGATTTTCGTCTTTTTCATCTTTCATACAGTTGTAATAGTTACAGACTTCGGTAAATTCGTGCAGAAGCAGTTTTTCGTACCAGCTTTCGGTCGGGTCCAGGAGAGATTCGTACATTGTAACGTGTTCTTCTTCGACGTCTTTGATTTCCGCGTAGGTCATTCTGAGGGTTCCGTTTCCGTAGAAAAATCCGTGTTCTGCGTAGTAGTTGTGAGTTTGTTGTTCTGCGGAAACCAGGGTCAAAATGTTTACTTTTGTCTGAGGTGAGGCTGTATTTTTGTCAATATGCTTTCTTAGGCGGATTTTGTTGTCGTTGTGGTGATTTTGGGTCGGGCGGCCGAGAATTACGTCGGTTTGGGCCTGGAGAATGTCGTCGGGGTTTGCGCCTTCTATCATGTGGTACCACTGGCTGTACCTATAAAGGTGGTCAAAGTCCTCTAAAAGCCCGAAATCAAACGTTTCTTTTACATAATCGTCCGGTTCGTTCTGCGCAAGCCAGGCTGTTAGGTCAACTGCGACCTGTTCATAGCCAAGAGTCGTTTCCAGCACTGATTGATCGCTAGGTGCGAGCCAGTTTATTGTTGTTTGGTGCTGATCTTCAATTTTTCTGGTTTCTGCAACCTTTTTTACGGCTTCTGCGTCCGGGCACATGCGTGCGAAGGCATGTTTGAAGTTCCAGGCTTCGATTTCAATACCGTTCATCAGAATTTGGCGTGTTCTGCTGTAACAGTCGACTTCATTTTTATTAAAAGGCTTTTTTACAATATCATGCCAGCTTCTCAGCTGTTTTTCGACGGGTATTCCTTTTTCTTGTAAGGGATTAAATGTCATTTTTTATTTTCCTTTCTTTTGTATG
>CALUPP010000022.1 GCA_944322685.1 Candidatus Gastranaerophilales bacterium | reverse complement strand
AAAAAATAAAACGGCGTTGAAAGACGCCGTTAAAAATACCTTTTTCCCGTTCCATTAAAACTTTGTATTGCTTCAAAGAGTTTTTTAAATTTTTGTTGGTTCCTTATTGTTTTTTAAGGAAGATATTCGGTGTTGAGCTTGTGTTTGAGCTGTTGTTACCGTTTATTGAACCAGCATTTGCTGAATTTTGTGATACTGTGGAGGAAACTGCGGAGGTTGTTTGAGTTCCTGCGGAAGAAGCTACTTCGTATGAAGTTGAAAGTGAGCTGAATACGTTAGATGAGTTGGAGTAGCTAGCATAAATGTTTCCGCTGCCGCCGTTTTCAAGATTTTTTATTGTTGCCTGTAATCTGGCTTGAACTTGTGATTTTGTTTCGCCTGTTGAGGTTGAATAGTCGGCAGTTGCCTGCTGTTTTTGTCCGAAAAGGTTCTTAGCCTGTGAAAGAATTCCCGAGGCCTGGCTAACAGTCTGAGCTGCCTGTGCAACTTTTTTGATTGTGCTGGTTTTTTCAGATTTTGCTTTTGTTTCTGCTTCGGTTGCCTTTGCTGCGTTTTCATTTGCTGCTTCAAGGTTTTTGAGCGCTTCTGCTTCAGCTGCTTTTGCTTCTTTTTCAGCTGCTTTTGCTTCTGTAAGTTTTTGTTTTGCAGCGGTTACCTTTGATTGTGCTGTCGGATCGTCAGGATTTGCAGCTGCTTGAGCTTCAGCTTGTGCAAGTTCAGCTTCTGCTGTGCTTACTGCTGCTGTCATTTTGGCGGTGTGGGCTTGGGCTTCTGAGTATGCTGTTGCGCAAGCCGACTGATGCTGAAGTGCTTCGGCTTTTTGAGCTGCTGCTTGTGCTTCAGCGGCTTCTGCTTCTGTTTTTTCTGCTTCTGCTGCGTCTTTTGCTCTGTCAGCTGCGTCTGCATTGGCTTGTTGCAGTTCAACATCTGTTTCTGCTGCATCTTCTGCGGCCTTAGCGGCTTTAACCGGCTCTGTGTCTTCAACATCAAGCGATGATACTTCTTCTTCTGCTGCAATCAGTTCATCTAAATCGCCTGAATCAAGAAGAGCTTCCGCTTCTTCAAGCGTTGAATCGGTTGTTCTTTCAAAGCCGTCGCCGATTTTGCCGTAATTTCCGTTTCCGCCTATGTTGACCGGAGAAACCGGCTTGTCATTGCGTGCATTCATTACCTGATTATGTTTTGCGATGTTTGAAGGTTGTATTTTTACTTTATTATTGGCTTCAAGACCCATTTTGCTCTCTTCTTTCTTTGTAAATTCTCTCTTGTATATATATAAACGAATTCTTTTTTAAAAAATTGATATAATTTTTATATACTATTTACATAAGTTTACATTTTTACAAAATATTGAAAAAAAGACCTTAATGGGGCTATAATTTATTAAGTTTAAAATCTTGTGAGGATTTATGAAAAAATTTTGGAATATATTCGGGTTGTGCCTGTTGGTAATTATCGCCGGGCTTTATCTGGCATTTTTGTTTTATCTTCCGCGGGCTGTTGACTTGGAAGCATTTAAGCCGGAAATCATAAAACTGGCCAAAGAGCAGGCGCATTTGGATGTTGATATAAAAAATCTGAGGCTGATAACTACGCCGGGGCTTGGCGTGGGGATAAAAACGGATAAAATTACGGTTAAATTGCCGGACGGTTCGCTGCTTTTGAGCACTGAGGGCCTAAAAGGGCATGTTGCACTGCCATCTTTGCTGGTTTTGACGGTTAAGGTGCCGGAAATTGAGGTTCAATCGCCGAGAATTAACCTTGATATCGCAAACGGCGAGCAATTTAAGGTGGTAAGGCTTGTTGAAAGATTGATTAACGAGCAGAAAAACGACATTGGAAAAGTTGCAACTTCTCCGCAGCCGCTGCCGTTCGACCCGTCAATAATCAGGATAAAAGTGCCAAAAGTTAGGGTTTTGGACTACAAAGCCGTGATAAATGACGAAAAATCCGGACATTCGCTTACTTTGGCGGGCGATGAAATGGTTTTGGGCTATTTTAACGGAAAAGTTGCCAAAATCAAAACGGACGCAAAAGTTCTCAGTGATGACAAAACAAATATTACGGCAAATATTGATATAAACACGTTTATTCCGCCTGCTGCGCCTGTTGACGAGGAGGATGACGAGGTTCAAAGGGTCGAAATACCTTTTGTGAACCCTGTTTTGATATACCGGGATTATGATTTGAAATCTGACATAAATACAAAGCTGAAAATTCGTCAAAACGGCGGTTTGGTGAAGCTTAACGGATTTTTGGACGTTGAAAAGACAACAATGAACCTTTCGGGGTATAAACTGCCCGAATGCTATGCAAAATTCAAGTTTTCCGGGACAAATGTTGAAACGGACACAAACCTTTATATTACAAAAGACCAGCATTTTGAGGCTTTGGGCAAATTCAATTACGGGCACAACCCATCTGTTGATATGGCTTTAAAATCTCAAAAAATATATTTCAATGACGTGATTATATTGACCAAGGCGGTTTTGGATACGCTCCATGTGAAAAATGAGCTTGGAGATTTGGTCGGGCATGGGTATATTTTGGCGAATGCGAACGTAAAAACCAATCTGAAAAAGCTCAAATCCTCAGGAAGCATAATAATCAGAGAGGGCGGGGTTGCAAGCAAAAAAACGGGGCTTGTGATTTCGGATGTGAACGCAAATTTCCTTTTTGACAACAACATGCTGAACATAAAGGATACAAAAGCCCTGATTAACGGCGCGGAGCTGAAAATTGCCGGAAAAATTGAAGAGGATTCCGTTACCGGCGTGACCGTAAGCTCTCAAAATATCCCGATACCGGGCCTGTTTGCGGCTTTTGCGCCCGGGGACGTAAAAAAGAACTACAATCTTTATTCAGGAACGCTTTCTGTGAATGCGAGCGTTACAGGGAAGATAAAAAAGGCAGTTTCTTCGGCAAAAATCGTGCTGAACAACCTTGCCTTAAAAGAACGTTCAAACCTGCTTTCCGTGACCAACGGAAATATGGTTGCGGAGTTCAGCGCGGATTCAAAATCGACAATCGGGCGGATTTTGAATAAAGATTTCAAAATTTCACTTCCCGGGCAGAATTCGCAGCTGAGCGTGCCGGCTGTGAGCGTAAATTTGGATAATATCAACATAATTTTAAATCCGGTTACGATAAATTTGAATAATTCGTCTTCGGTTATTGTTTCGGGGCAGATTTCCGAGTACACAAAAGTTCCGTTGATAAATATTTTTGCTGACGGCAGGATTTTTGCTTCGGATTTGAAACAACTGGTCGGAAAAGAGGCTGCGGCGTTTATTTCCGGCAAAGGCGTAATTCCGCTCAAGGCGCAGATAAAAGGCAACAACAAAAAACAGACTCTTGTGCTGCAAATTCAGGCTGACGGGTCGAATTTCTTTACTCCTGTGGATATTTCGCCGATTTTGGGCAAGCAGAGTATTTTGCAGGCCAGAGCTGACTTTAAAGGGGACAGATTGCGGATTTTTGATACGGGGCTATTTGTAAAATCAGTTCCGACGGCGTTTTCGAACGATTTTGACGCAAATATGGCTCATTCCAGAGAAATTGCCGGCATTTCGGGCACGGTGAGCGCTCTGGATACAAAAGAGCCGTTCTTGAACCTTTTCAGAATAATGATTCCGCATCCGTTCGGCGCAAAAATCTGCGCGCTGAAAGATTCTTCCATGTTTGTGGACGGCGGACTGTTTGTTTATGGAAAAGCAGCTTCTCCGCGGATGAGGGGGCATTTCAGAGTGCGGAATTTGAATATTCCGTCGTTATTTGTTGCCTTGAACGAGGGATATTTGGATTTTAGAGGAAAAGAGCTGGGCATAAATGTCGACAGGCTGCTTTTGAACGGCTCTGATGTCAATTTGACGGCTAATATGGATTTGAATCCGTCTGCGGTTGCGCAGATATATGATTTGAACGTAAATTCTTCGCTCATTGACGTGGAAAAAATGATGAAAGTTGCGGATGCGGCTGCAAAGCTCGCTCCTGCGTCTTCGGGTTCCGCTTCAAAGGCTGCTTCTGCTGATATACCGGTGCTGGTGCGTTCCGGCTCGATTAATATGAGAAGAATTCTTGCAAATCCGATTGTTTTGCGCAATACAACCGGTCAAATTTCGCTCAGTGACAACGTATTTTTCCTGAACGGCCTTAGAACGTCGACATTTGGCGGTACAATCACCGGAAACATAATGACCAACCTCGTAAACGGCGCAATCGGCGTCCGGGTTAGCGGTTCGGGGTTGAATGTTGAAAATGCGCTTTTAAAACTCGCAAATCTGAAAGATACTCTCACGGGAACGGCCTCGTTTACGACGGATATTGCGCTCAGGGGCACAACCCAGCTTGAACAGATGAAATCTTTAAAAGGCAAGGTCACATTTAGCCTGAAAAACGGTCAGCTCGGGCCTTTTGGTAAAATTGAGAACCTGATTCTTGCGGAAAACATTCGAGAATCCGAGTTTTTCCAGACGACAATCGGCCAGGTGATAAATTCTATCACCAGCATTGAAACATCGCATTATGATGTGTTGGACGGCGTTTTGAGCTTCAAAGACGGCGTTGCTGAAATCGAAAATATCACATCTCAGGGCAAGGTTTTAAGCGTTCATATTGCCGGAAACATGAATTTGTTGTCAAATCAGGCTGACATGAAGCTGCGCGGCCGGCTTGCGTCGCAGGTTTCCGACATGCTCGGGCCTCTCGCATACATAAACCCCGTAAATCTGATAAAAAATACGCCGGGAATGAATGTTCTTGCTGCAAAGGCGTTTTTCCTATTCTGCGAATCGGTTACGGAAGAAGAAATGAAAGCTATTCCCGAGCTTTATCATTATTCTGACGCAAATGCCACGAAATTCCAGGTTGTGCTGCGCGGCGATACGACAAAACCTTTGACTTTGATAAAATCGTTCAAATGGCTTGCTGAGCAGTCGCAAATCGACAATGCAACCGCGTTTGCGAGCACGCTGCCCGATCCTGTTGAGGAAAATGGCGACAAAAATATGAAGACAGTTTCGGATAAAGAAAATGGTAAGCAGGAAGTTAAAAAGACGAGAAAATTCCTTTTCTTTAAGCGAAAAGTTAAAGAAAGTGACACGGAACCGGCGGAAACTGAAGAATAGCGGGAGATTATCGGCAAAGATTGCTGCTGTCGGGCTGAACGCGCGGCCAGCATTGGTGATTTTTGCTTTCGCAGGGCGGGAAAAGCCCAAACAATGGTTTAGGAATGCGTTTTAAAATCTTTGCGGCGATTCCCACCGGACATCAAACGCAAATCCCATTGTATCGTGGACGGCTGCGCTATTTTTCCTCTTTTATCGACCTATTTTTCACAGTTGTGCTGAAAAAACGCTTAGCTCCGGCAATTTTTGTCTTTGTAGGGTGGGAAAAGCTCAAACAAGGGTTTAGGAATGCATTTTTAAACCTTTGCGGCGATTCCCACCGGGCATCAAGCGCCCCCCTTTTTTATTGGCGCGTTTGCCGCTATCGGACTGAAAATACAGCCTGATTTGACGCTCCTTGTTGGCAAAGGGCGCTCCAAATTGCGAAACCTAAAAACTAAATGCGCAAATCAATCGGCGACTGTAACTGTTCAGGCGTAATCGTTGACGGATCCTGAAATTCAGCGCCGGTTGGTTGTACAACGCTTTGAATAAGCTGCATTGCAACCTGAGCTTGCAGCTGCTGCTGAGATTGCTGCATCAAAATCGCCATCATTGCCTGTGTTTGCTCGTTTGTTGCGGCTGTAATTGAAGAAATTGAATCACTCATATATACATATTATCATGTTTTTTTCAAATTTAAAGTGGTTGCGTTAAAATATTCAATATGAATTACGAATTTTATAAAGAATCTCTTGAAAATCTGAAAAATGAGCACCTCCAAAGACGGCTGCGCCCCATAAAAAAAGAGGGCAAATTTCTCTTTTTTAACGGGGAAAAATACCTGAATTTGTCGTCGAATGATTACCTTGGCATCGCCTCAAATGAAGAAATCAGAAAAAATTTCTTAAAAAATGCAAATTATTCGCTTGGTTCGACGTCTTCAAGGCTTTTGACGGGAAATGATGCGGTTTATGCAGAGCTGGAGAATTTTTTGGCAAAAATTTATGAAAAAGAGGCCGCGCTTTTGTTCAACAGCGGATATCACGCCAACGTGGGCATAATGTCGGGGCTTTTGACAAAAAAGGATGTTGTTTTTTGCGACAAACTAAACCATGCGAGCATAATAGACGGAATAAGGCTCTCCGGTGCGCAATTGCACCGATTTAAGCATCTTGATTATGCGCATTTGGAAAATTTGCTTGAAAAATACCGAAATCAGGGGCAAAATGCGGTTATTGCGACGGAATCCCTGTTTAGCATGGACGGCGATTGCGCGGATTTTGAAAAACTCATAAAACTCAAGGAAAAATACGACGCAATTCTTGTCGTGGATGAGGCGCACGCATTCGGAGTCTATGGAGAGCATGGTTTGGGCATTTGTGAACAATATAAGGAAAAAATCGACCTGATTGCCGGAACTTTCGGAAAAGCGGCCGGTTCTGTGGGCGCTTTTTGCACGGGAGCGGGCGTTTTGATTGAATATCTTGTAAATAAGGCTCGTCCGCTCATTTTTTCGACGGCTTTGCCCGAAATAAACGTTGCATTTTCGTATTTTGTTGCGAGCGAGATTTTGCCGGCTTATTCTGAGCAGAGAAAGCATCTTTTTTCGCTTTCAGAGTTTTTGAGCGCCAAAATCAAATTCTCGGGGCTGAAAACAATCGGAAACAGCTACATTATTCCCGTTATTTTTGGTGAAAATGAGTCGGCTGAAGCGGCTTCGGCTCGTTTTCTTGAAAACGGATTTTTCCTCTTGCCTATCCGCCATCCGACGGTTGCGCAAAACACTGCAAGGGTTAGAATTTCATTAAGAGCCGATTTGGATTTTTCAGATGTTGAAAATTTGGCAAAAATGTTTGAAAAAATTTGAAATCAGAAAAAATATCATTAAAATAGCGTCAAAAGGAACGCCGCGTGAAAGAATATTTCGAAAAAGACTTATATGAAATTCTGGGTATTACGTACGAAGCTGACATTGCAAAAATCAAATCGGCCTACCGGAAAAAAGCGCGCGTCTGCCATCCGGACGTGAACAACAACACGCCTGAAAGCATCAGAGAGTTCAAAGAAATCACAGAAGCCTACGAATTTCTCATTGACGAGAACAAACGCAAACGGTATGACGAAATCAGGGGATTTTCCCGCAAAAGAGCCGAAAATTCTCAGGCCAAAAGGGCGCAGGCAAAACAGGCATACTCTAAAACCACTAACGAATCCCCAAAAACCGAACAACCCCGCAAAACTCCGCCGAAAGAGGAAAAACAGTCATTTTCTAACGTTTTTAACTCGATTTTGGACGGACTTTTTCCGGAAGATGACGGGCATGAAAAAAAGAAAAACTGCAAACCCTCAAACGGCCGGGATATTAACCTGAACGTTTCAATAAAAATCGAAGAAGCAATAAGCGGCACCCACAGAACAATAAATGTTCTGCACACCGAAATGTGCCCGAAATGCGAGGGAAGAAGATTCATCAACGGCTCAAAATGCCCGATGTGCAAGGGAACAGGCGAAATTTCCATCCATAAAAAGCTGAATGTGAAAATTCCGGCAAATATCAAAAACGGCTCCAAAATAAGAATAGCCAACGAGGGCAACAAAGGCTGCCATGGCGGAAAAAACGGCGATTTGTATCTTAAAATTGAGGTCGAGGAACATTCTTTTTTGAAAATTGACGGGCTGAATACCTGCTGCGAGGTGCCGATTACCCCGTATGAAGCTGCACTTGGGGCGAATATTGATGTTCCGACTTTAACCGGGCATGTTTCTATGAAAATCCCGGCCGGAACCACTTCCGGGCAAAAATTCCGCCTGTCGGGTGAGGGAATTGAAGAAAAAGGCAAACGCGGCGACCAGATTGTCACCGTCAGGATTGAAATGCCGAAAGATATATCAAATGAGGAAAAAGAGCTTTATGAAAAGCTCAAAAACCTCTCAAACCGCAACATAAGGGAGAATTTAAAAAATGGCTGAGGCTAAAATTAACGAAATTTTTGATTCAATACAGGGCGAGGGGCTTTATATCGGTTGCAGGCAGGTTTTTGTCCGTTTTTGCGGGTGCAATTTGTTATGTGACTATTGTGACACGGATTTTCAGGGCGGAGAGGTTTATTCGGCGCAGGAACTTGCCAAAAAAGTGAGTGATTTTCCGCTAAAAGCCGTTCATTCCGTCAGCCTGACGGGCGGAGAGCCGCTTTTGCAATATGAGTTTTTAAAAGAGTTTTTGCCGCTCGTTGATGCAAAAATTTACCTCGAAACGAACGGGGTTTTGTACAGGCCGTTGTCTGAGGTCGTTGATTTGACGGATATTGTTTCTATGGACATAAAACTCGATTCCAGCGCAAAAATCGGCGATGTTTTTAACAGCCACAAGAAATTTCTCGAAATTGTCCGGGCTGCAAACAAGGAGGTTTTTGCAAAAATCGTTTTTGATGACAAAATCAGGGATTTTGAGATTGGCGAATGCGCAAAACTCGGCGAAACCTTTGAAATTCCGCTCATTCTTCAGCCCAAAATGAACGGCAGTGAAATCGATGTTAAAAAAGAGAAAATTCTTGAAGTTTTTGACAAATTCACCTTAAAATATCCGAATACGAGGTTAATCGGGCAAGTTCACAAGTTTTTTGATATAAAATAGCTTTAAAATCGCGCTCAAATGCCAATTCTTTCGCCGGAATGTCCGTCCGTGGCGGGAAATGATGTGTTGATTCCGTCCTCGTAGGGTGGGAAAAGCCCAAACAAGGGTTTGTGAATGTGTTTTTAAATCTTTGCGGCGATTCCCACCATTTATCAAGCGTAAAAAACTTGCACATGGGCAGCTGTGCTATTTTTACCCCGTTAAGTACTCGTTTGTTGATGGTTGTCTGAATGCCCGGCCTGCTTCGCGCCCCTTTGCGCCGGTTTCTGTCAAACACTGCCTGGCCGGCGCAATCGGAGGACCCCGCTTTTGTTAAAATGGCATTATTTTATTGGCCGGCCTCCTAAAATTTCTAAAATCCCAGCTCCTCATTGACCAATATGACCTTTATGCGCTTGGCGGGCGAGCAGAGCCTTGTTGTCAGGATTTGAGAGCAAATCGAATCGGGTGATTTGCAGTCTGCGCAGCTTCCTGTGGTTACGCAGGGGGTGTTTCGAGCCATTAAAAGCGCGATTCTTTGCATATTTACCGGCGCAGCGTAGGTTCTTGCCCTTTTGAGCGCATCTTCAGCTGTTTTTACGACCTTGTTCATGCCAGCAATAACAATGACGCTTTTTGGGCCGTATAAAAGTGCCGCAAGCCGGTTTCCGGTGCCGTCAACATTCACGAGCTGCCCGTCTTCGGAAATTGCGTTTGCGCTCATAAGAAAAGTTCCGCACAAAAGGGCCTGGCGCGAGATTTCCAGGCTTTCTTCACGAGTTTTTCCCTGCGCTCTGTCAATGGTTTTATAGCCGTTTTCTTTCAATAAATCAAATATGCCGCATTCCTCCAGCGTTGCGGAGCCGCCCCAGGAAACAGTGTCTTCTTTGGGGATAAGTTTTAAGATTAAATCGCGAACTTCGTCCCTTTTTTCGCAAAAATATGCCTCAAAGTGCCTTTTTTCAAGTTCTGAAACGATTTTTGCGCCGAGTTTTCTGTTACGTTCTTTTATATGCGCGTTTTCCATAAAAACCTCCCTAAAAAAAAGCTGTCGTTGTTTCAGACAGCTTTCAACTTAATTAATATATCCCCAACTATACTTTTTTTAGTTATTGAGGCTGATTCCACAAAGCATCTCTGATGAATTTGCTTTTTTGTGATTCAGCGTTCAAAGTAACGTTGCTCGGTGTGAAGATGAATACAGCATCACCGATTTTTTGCTGATTTCCGCCCAGAGCATGGGTAGCTCCGCAAAGAAAATCAACAATTCTGATTGATTGCTCTTTGTCGAGCAAATGAAGATTCAAAATAATCGTTTTCTTTTCTTTCAAATGCTTCACGATAGAAACAGATTCGTCATAAGAGCGCGGCTCGCATACGAGAACCTCATATCCTCTAAAACCGGGATGGCTGACTACGTTAGGCGTTTGAGCTTTTGACGGTGTAGAAGCGTACATCGGCTCAAGTGCCAAATTGTCGCTCACCGGATACTCGTCGCCGATTTCGTTAGCCATATCGTCAAATATATCTTCTCTACCTTCGAATCCTGAGGTCAAAAAACCTACTATTGATTTAATTTTGTCTGAAACGCCTGCCAATTTTATCTCCTCCCAATATTAATTGAATAATTTTCTTCCAAGCCGTATCATTGTTGCTCCGTGCCTTAGTGCGGTTTTGTAATCGCCCGACATACCCATTGAAAGCTCTTTCATCGGGTATGAAAACTTGTGTTCAAGCCTTTTTTTGAGCTCATTCATATCCTCAAAAAGATAATCAAGTACCTTTTCTTCCGCAATCGGCGCAATATTCATAAGCCCCTCGACTTTTATTCCCTCAAGTTTAATAATTTCGCCAAATACCTCCTCAAGAACTTCTTTTTCAAAGCCTGATTTGCTTTCTTCATGCGCATTATTAACCTGGAGCAATATTTTTTGTACGATGCCTTGCTTTTGTGCCTCTTGTGCAACCATTTCAGCTAGTTTCAATGAGTCAATCGACTGTATCAAATCAAAATGACCCACTGCTTTTTTAACTTTGTTGGTTTGCAGGTGGCCTATCAGGTGGAATGTCGAATTTTGCTTTATTTCTTCCGGCAGGTTTGAAAATTTTTCCAAAGCGTCTGCCACTCGGTTTTCTGCAAAGTTTCTCAATCCCGCTTCATAAGCCTCGATGAGTTTTTCTGCTCCGAAATACTTTGTTACTGCGATTATAACCGGTTTATAAGGTGCGATTTCATTTCTCAGGTCAGCCAGATTAGCTGCTACTGTATTCATCGAACTGTTCTCCCAAGAAATAGTGTCATCAATACTTTTTTAATTATAATAAATCTTCAAACTTTGGACAAATTATCGAAAAATGCGAAAATTCAACCTTTCTTTATCATGTCAAAACCCCATGTGCGCATGGGTTTTGCATGTTTTTATTTTTCTTAACAAAACTTAATATAATATTGCAAAGCATAAAAAAAGCATGCCCGAAAGCATGCTTTTTGCTAAATTTTAATTTTTTTTTATTACAAATCCTGAACCGTGTTCCAGCTGTAATCGATATCATGATCGTTTACGTATTGTTTTTGGTCAATTGTTGGGTCAATTGTTTCCATGAATTGCCCGCCGACCTTTTTCACGCAGCGAACGAATTTGTTAGGTCTTTTTTCAACAACTTGAACAGGCGTGAGAACATTTCTTCCTACCTGTTTTTCGTAAATTCTGTAAGCTTCCGTAGAATAGCCGGAATTACGCAAAAACGCCTCTGAAGTCATGTCTTTTGTTGTAATTTGTGTATTTTCAGGGTCCTTGTACGGATCGGTTGGTGCTGCATAAGCGCTGCCGGCCGCAAGTATAACTAAACCCAATAATGCCAATAATTTTTTCATAAATAATTACCTTTCAAATTTTTAGGTTTCTTTTTATATAATATAGTATTTTGCACACGATGGCAAATCCTATATTTCAAGTATATTTGTTAAAAATGTGTGTTAATTTGAATAATCTGCCTCAATCAGGGCCAATAACTCGTCTAAAATTGCATTTTCCGGCACTTTTTTGATGATTTCGCCTTTTTTGAAAAGATATCCCTCTTTTATTGCTCCCGCAACGCCGTAATCAGCGTGTTTTGCCTCGCCGGGCCCGTTTACGGGGCAGCCCATCACGGCGACTGTGATATCTTTGTTTATTGAGGCGAGCGCATTTTCTACTTTTTTCGCCAATCCAATAAGGTCAATCTGGCATCGGCCGCAGGTCGGACAGGAGATGAAATTTACGCCCTTTTTTCTTAATTCAAGCGATTTTAAGATTGAAAAACCGGCATAAACTTCTTCGACCGGGTTTTCTGTCAAAGAAACCCTGATTGTGTCGCCGATTCCCTCGGCAAGAAGCGTTCCGAGCCCCACGGAGGATTTTACAAGCCCGCCTTTTAGCGTTCCTGTTTCTGTTACGCCGAGATGAAGCGGATATGGCACGATTTTGGCAATTTCTCTGTATGCGGCGATGGTTGTGGGGACGCTGCTGGATTTCAGGGAAACTTTTATCAGGTCAAAATCATTATCTTCGAGGATTTTTATATGGCGTAATGCGCTTTTTACCATTTTTTCATGCAAGGGCAGGTCAACTGTTTGCAGTTCTTTTTCCAAAGAGCCCCCGTTGATGCCGATTCTTATCGGTGTTTTGTTGATTTTGGCCAGTTCAACGACTTTTTTCACATTTTCTTCGCGTCCGATGTTGCCAGGATTCAGCCTCAGGGCGTCAACTCCGCTTTCTATGCATTGAATCGCCAGCCTGTAATCAAAATGAATATCGGCAATAATCGGCAGATTTACGCGTTTTTTTATCTCTTTTATTGCCGCAGCCGCGTCCTTGTTGAGAACGGCAAGCCGAATAAGCTCGCAGCCCGCGTCTTCAAGCATTTTTATTTGCGATACGGTCTTTTCAACATCTCTTGTATCGGTGTTGCACATTGATTGTACGCTTATTGGCGCATTACCGCCGATTTTTACGTTTCCTATGGTGATTTGTTTTGATTTTCTGCGATTTATGAGTTTTTCCATGACTAAATTTTAGCACAAATTTTCATGTTGGCTTGAAGTTTATCTATTTTTAAGATTTTTCAGCGTATAAGATTTTTTATCTGAAATCTAAGAAAACCTATCCTGCCGCATTAGTGCTGAAAAGCCGTGAAATTGTCGTTTTCAAAAAAATATTACCCGAAATTATTAGAATAAAGGACTACTTTTTTTGTTTTCTGCGGAATTTCCGTCGAATTGAGCTGAGTCCAAAAGCGCATTAATTTAAAAATGTAAAACGGGACGGGTGAGATTATGAAAAAAACAGTTTTGACCTTATTCTGTATTTTATTTATAAACGGCGCCGGATATTGTGCGGAGAGTATTTCCGGCCAGATAGAAAAACTCGAAAAAAACTATTTTGGTTATGATTACAAGGGCGAAACAACCGCGCAGCGCCTTGAACGCCTTGAAAAAGCGGTTTACGGCACGTCGTTCAAAGATAATTCGCAAAAAAGAATCCAAAGGCTTCAGCGCGATATGCCCCAGTACGCTTCGACTGCGCCGGTTTCTGAGGTTTCAGAGGCTGATTACGAGCAAATACCGCAGGAGGCTGCGGATTCGGATGTTAAATATCCGGTTGTGGACAAAATTGAACAAAAAGTGTTCAACAAAGCCTATTCCGGCGAAGATATTTACAAAAGGCTCTCAAGGCTCGAAAAACAGGTTTACAAAAAGGAAAGTAACGCTTCTTTGAACGATCGCGTGGACAGTTTGCGGGCCTCCGTGCTGGCGAATGCGCGAATAATGGACGATTCTTCGGTCGTTTTGGAGGAATATGACCCCGGATTTAGCGGTGCTGCGGCGGATATGAACAGTTTTTCCGACGAAAGCCGGTACAACTACTACACTCCGCAAAATACAAAAAACAGAATTGCCGGGCCTGATTATCATTTTCGTTCAGACAATTCAAGCGCGGATTTGTACGATCTTGATATGCTTGAGAAAGAGGATTTCGGGCAAAAATACTCAAACGAGCCGGCAAAAATGCGCCTTGCGCGGCTTGAGAATGCTGTTTTTCAAAAAAACTTCTCAGGAAGCGAAGATGCCAGAATTCAAAGGCTGCTTGCGACTACCACCGCCAAGAAAACTGCCAAATATTATGACAATAACAAATTAATGCAGCATTTGAACACCGGCATCCAGATTGGAGGGATTATTTTGATGGTTTTAGCAATGATTTTATAAATTTGCCGATTTGAGATGATTTTTCAGGTGTTTGGGCGGGTGTTTGCGTTTTTTCAAACAAATCCGCCCTCTTTTGAGACGGAGGCAGAAATTTATTTTCAATTGCCTCCGTCTGTTCGGCTTTTCTCAAGTCAGAAATCCGGCAAGCGCCTATTTCCGTATTACAAGCCGCATTCACCCCTGTTGTAAATATAAAATTCAACAGTATAACAGCAAATACCGTGCTGTTTTTTATGTTAATTATCTTTTTCATTTTTCCGACTTCCTTATGTTCCCATTTTGGCATTTTTTCGCCGAAAAACATTGCCCCTGAGCATTGACATTTAAGCTAAGCAAAAAGATTAATAAATTTTTGTCAAAAAACGAAATCAAATCTCAATTTATGCGCATTCATAGAAGAAATTGCAAAACCGTTATTTGAAGATGAAAAATTTTCACCTCTTGCGTCCGGGGATGGGTTTGTGCAGCGTTTTTCCCTCCCTGATGGGGTTAGAACCAATTATTTTGAAATTAAGTTAGCCGGCCGGCGAAAGTTCAGCCTGCAAATCAGCTCAACCAATACTTTGCAGGGTGGGAAAAGCCAGAACAAGGTTTTGGGAAAGCATTTTAAAGCTTTGCGGCGGTTCCCGCCGTTCATAAAGCGTGAAAACGTTGCTGCACCGGCTGCTGTCAGGCGGTGCCTGACCTGCTTTGTGTTTTTTTAACGGCAATGCCGGAAAATCCCGTTTTCAAGGCAATGATATTGCCTTGAAGATGGCGTAGTTTCAATATTTTTACCCTGCTGTCCGAAAAATAGACGAACTGAACATCATTAAGCAAAAAAGCAGATAAAACGACTTGAAAAATGCAGCAATTCCCCCGCCAAATCGTCAAGAATCCATTTTTCGTTCGCGTTCGCTGACGAGAGCGGCCTTTTTGTCAAGCGCCATGATTGCATTTATGACCATGTGAATGATTAAAAGCAAATGCGGCGAGATTTTTGAAGAATTTGTGATGGAAACATTGGTTTCTTTCTTTTCTGAGGAATCGGAGGATTTTCTCGTGGTGAAAGATATGCCGGATTCCATGTCATAGCCTGTTGCCTCGTGCGCAAGCGCTTCTTTGAACTCATTTTTAGGGAAATTTTCAGGACAGTTGATTTCAACATCGAGTTTTTTGCCCTCAAGGTAAATTGTTGCCCTAATCATCCCGTAAGCAGCGGTGTTGACCGTAATTGTGACGATATTTTCAGAATCTCCGCCTTTTTCTTCGCTTCCGTCCGCAACTTGGAGATTAAAAGTGCCCTGCTCATTCAGCGGAAGCCAGGGTAAATACATAACCATCAAATTTTTCAGCATTACGGCCGGCTGTGTGTCCGCAGCAGGAATACAGGCGTTTATGAGCGCGGTCATTTCTTTTAGCTGCTGGGTATTGTAAATTCCCGATTGATTCAGCGTCGCAATCATCTTTGTGAGCTTTTCTGCGGCCGTTTTTCCGCTGGTTTGCAGAAGAATCATCAATTTTGACATGTCCAGTGTCTGCGAAAGCAGCGCATTCAGGTCTTTTGCGTTCGCAGCGGTTAAATTTGCGCCCTCTTTTACAAGCAAAAGCATCAAATCTTTCATATCCCGCGGAAAACTGTACAAATCTTTCATCATCGCCGACTGTTCAAATGAATTCAGCTGCCGGAGCAGGTTTTGTGTGTTCAAAATGTCGGCCTGGCGTATAAAATTCGTCTGGATATTCTGAACAGTTTCGTTGACGAGTTTTGCGACCTGCTGCTGGGCTTTTTGAAAGTTTTCCTGAGAAGTTTTGGTCGGCTGCTGTGTTACAGGCTTTCCAATGCTGTAATTAAACGCGTTTTTTATAAATTGTCCGAGGTTTATTTCACTCATTTATTTTCCTTTGAGAGTTTTTTCAAGAATTTAGGGCATAAATTCACAAAGACAATTCAGGTTAAAATTTGTTTGCCGAACTTTTTTCAAAAACTTCTCTGCTTGCGCCCATCGCAATGTTTTTCAGTGCGCACATGCCGGATTTTTTGTCAAAAACCCCGATGCTGTGCAGCCTGTTCGCCACGAGCTCGTTCAGTTCCGACGGCGAGATAAAAAGCGCGCATTCGTCTGAACATATTTCTAAATTAAAAGGACATTTTTTCATTTTTTTATTCTCAACTTCCTGCGCGTGCTTGGGGCGCCATTTTTTGCTAAAATCTGCACGGATGTGTATTTTTGTGCGGCGCAGCAGCAGATTTTACTTGCTGCCGTTGCTTTTTTGCTTTTTGCAGGCAAAATTTGCCCAAATTTATTATGTCAAATTTTTTTACGCGGATTAATACGCAGTTTGTAGGATTTTTTATAAAAAAATCTTTAACAATTTTTAATGTTGCATTATAATATACATGACTATTAAGAATTTATCAGTAAGAATAAAAAAAGTAAGTATTGTCTTGAAAATTAGGAAAGGATTTTTATGAATCTTGTAAGCCTTATCTCAAACGCATTGATGCCGGCAAATATTAACGCTGTACAAGGAGCAACTGCGCAGCGCAGCTCAAATCCTTTCGGAAATCCGTTTATTTCGGACAATGCTGTGAACTATTACGGAAAAAATAAGCCGGTCAGGGGCGGATATTTTGCCGGATATTACAACGGAAAGCCGAACATCGTCGGAAAACGCCTCTTTTTGGAAGTTTAGTTCCTGTTGTTACAAATTTGCCGTATTCTAAACTCGGGCTTATAATCCGGGTATGACTATTTACAAAAAAATTCTTGAAAAAATTCCGCAAATCCTCAATTCGACGGATAATCCGGTGCTTTGTTTTGAAAAAACGCTTCTGCTTTTAAAAGAAGCTGTTGATTATGATTCGGCGTACGTTTGTTATCTGAATGCAGACAATGCCGGGATAAAATATCGCAAATCTGCCCCGAACGAGGAGCTTTTTTCTGAAAAAACGGCTATTTTGCCCGTTACTGCCGAGGCAAAACCCCTGCTTTATAATACCGAGCCGCTGAAATTCGACAAAAACGGGCCGGCTGCGCGTTCTTTCGGAATTAAGAAGAATAAAAATTTTTTAATCTCAAAACTCCTGATAAACGATACGGTTTTTGGTTTTATTTTGCTTTCGCGTGAAAATTCGTTCAGCGCGACGGATGAAATGGCCGCAAAAGCTTTTTGCGCGCTTGCTTCATATTCAATCAAGGACAGCGAGCTTTCCGATGTGTTCAAAATGCAGCTAAACGCCCTGCAAGAGAGCATAATCGACCGTGCGCAGGCTCATGCGACCATAAAAAAGCAAAATGAAAAAATTCTTGAGGCTGACAAGGTAAAATCCGAGTTTTTGGCGAATACTTCGCATGAATTGAGGACACCTTTGAACGCGATTATCGGTTTTTCCGAGGTTTTGTCGCGC
The DNA here is from genome assembly GCA_944322685.1 of Candidatus Gastranaerophilales bacterium. Classification (GTDB taxonomy): domain Bacteria; phylum Cyanobacteriota; class Vampirovibrionia; order Gastranaerophilales; family Gastranaerophilaceae; genus Spyradomonas. Next base: position 3,147 of record CALUPP010000022.1, on the reverse strand, counting down.
CAGCTTTTCGGCCCGCTGAACGAAAAACAGGCCGAATACATTCGTGACATTCATGTTTCCGGGCTTCATCTTCTTGGGATGATTAATGAAATTCTTGAAATTTCAAAGCTCGAATCGCGCGCTTTGAAGCTCACACCGTCGAATTTCAGCCTTAACATGTCTATAACCGAGGTCGTGAACGTAATTCAGCCGCTAGCGGACAAAAAAATGATTCATTTGATTAAAAAATTACCCGAGGAATTTGAAATTCGGGCGGATTATCAAAAAGTGCAGCAGATTATGTACAATCTTTTGAGCAATGCCATAAAATTCACGCCCCAAAACGGGCATATCGAAATCGGCTGCAAAAAACTCAAAAAATATGCGGAAATTTATGTAAAAGATGACGGAATCGGGATTGCGCCGGAGTTTCATGAGAAAATCTTCTCAAAATTCGTCCAGCTGAACAATATTTACTGCAAAAACGAAAGTTCTACGGGGCTCGGGCTCACAATTACGAAAGAATTGGCGCTTTTGCATGGCGGTTCCATACATCTCAAAAGCAAACCCGGCAAAGGCAGCACTTTTATTGTAAAACTGCCGGTTTAAGCAGTTATTTTGCGGTTTATGGTTTTCAAACGGCAAAAAATGTGCCGATGTCGGGCAGTCCGGCAAGCAATAACGTTTTTTCTCGTTCTTCAAGTGAAAGCCCGCCCTGCTGATGGCTGGAAAAGGGGGAAAATGCTGCGGATTCATTTTAATTTTCTCCCTCGTTCCTTGCGGGAGAAGCTGCGGATTCATTTTAATTAATCTCCCTCTCCCCTTGAGGGAGAGGGACGGGGTGAGGGGTATTTTAGGGGCGGCGATGGGGTTTTTATTGCGAGATTGATTGCTGTCTGCTGCATTCTGTCGCGCTGGCTGTCGTCAGGCGGTGCCTGACCTACTGTCATGCGGAAAATCCAACGTGTTATATGCTTTTCTCCCTCTCCGACGGGGGATGGACGGGGCGGGGGCCGGTTTTTGGGCAATTAATCCATTGTTCGTTGCTGCTGAGCTGAAAATCAGCCTGCTTTGATGTTTCTGTGGGCGGTTTTTCGCCCTTGTAGGGTGGGAAAAGCAAAAGCAAGGATTTTTTGGCGTGTTTTTCCATCTTTGCAGCGATTCCCACCAATCATCAAGCGTGAAAACGTTGCAATGAAAACCATTTCGCTGTTTTTACCCCGGGTTGTAGCAAAAATCCCTGATTAATTCCTCTTTTTTCGCCCTCGATAGCTTTTTTATACGGCATTCTTCTTTCATCGCCTCTGATTTTGAGAGAAACTCCTTGGTATAAACGAATTTTACCGGCTTAAACGCCCTCGTGTACTTTGCGGCAAGCCCGGCTTTGTGTTTTTCAAACCTTTTTTCCAAATCATCCGTGTATCCGCAATAATACGTGCCCTTTTCCGTCAAAATAATATATGTAAAATACGGCTTATTCACACTGCGCCTCGATTTCGTCGATTGTTTTGAGGATTTTTTCGTAAGAATTTTCGGTCACAAGCGCAAATCTGAACTGCGAAGCCCCCTTTATGCCCCGAATGTAATACGGATAAAACTTTCTGGTGAACTGGATGGCGCATTCTTCCCCGCGGAGCCGGATTTCTTCATCAAGATGCTCTTTCATCAGGCTGATTTTTTCTCGAAAGTTCAACGGTGCGCGTTTTTCACCTGTTTTGAAAAAATGTTCGATATCCGCAAGCAAAGCCGGATTCCCGAGCACTCCGCGAGCCGCCGCAACCCCGTCTGCGCCCGATTCTTTGATGCATTTTTCGGCGGATTCGGCGTCCACAATGTCACCGTTCGCAAAAACGGGCACTTTTATTATCTCTTTTATGCCGGAAATCTCGCCCCAATCTGCTTTGCCCGCATACATCTGCGAGCGCGTGCGGCAGTGAATTGTCATTGCGTCTGCGCCGGCTTCTTGCATTTTTAGGGCAAATTCCCGAAAATTCTTGGTTTCGGCCGTATATCCTAGCCGAAATTTCACGGTAACAGGCAAATCCACCGCATCTTTAACCGCTTTTACAATATCCGCAGCCAGTTCCGGAGTTTTCATCAACGCGGAGCCGTCGCCGCCTTTTACAACCTTATTTACGGGACAGCCCATGTTGATATCTATGATATCAGCGCGGTTTTCGAGCATTTTTGCCGCTTTTGCCATCATAAAAGGCTTGTGGCCGGAAATCTGGTACGCAAGCGGGGTTTCGTTGCCGCAGCGCTCAAGAATTGCGCCGCCTTTTTTCTGCATGAGCGCCTCCGAGCTAATCATCTCGGTCGTTAATAGGCAATTTTTTGAAAATTTGCGCACAAGCTGTCTCAAAACAACATCGGTAATCCCCGCCATCGGCGCGAGCATTACGCGGCTGTTTATTTCGACGTTTCTTATCTTAATCTTTTCCAACTTTTTCCTTTTTCGGGTAATTTTCGTTTGAGCGTCGTCAGTATTAACCTGATTTGCCGGTTTTTCCTCGTAAAATTACGGCGTATCGTACTGTTTCAGCTCTTTTATGCGTTCTTTTGCGTATTGTGTGTATTCGTTGTCGGTTTTTTCGGACTCAACGTATTTTTTGAAGTTTTGCACGGCTTCTTTGTATCTGGCCAGATAATCGTAATCCACGGCTATTGAATAATACGCAATAATCAATGACGGGTCGTACTGGAGCGCTTTTTTGTAACTTTCGATTGCGGGCCAGTATTTTTTCAGCTCATCATTGATTAAACCGCAAGAATAATGCGCGCTTGCGTTTTTAGGATCCATAGCGAGCACTTTTCCAAGCAGAACAAGCCCTTCTTGGTATTTTTTTTCGCCGTAAAGCTTGTCCGCCTGCTGCAAATATGCCGCAATTTCAGATTGGTTGATATAGTCAAGCAATTCCAGCGAATTTTTGTTATTCGGTTCAATTGCGAGCGATTTTTTTACGTATGTTTTTGCCTGGGCCAAATCCTGCGCATTTGAGTAAGCAAGCGCCAGATAATATGCCGTGTCTGCGTTGTTTGGTTCCATATCGAGTGATTTTTTGAAGTTTTCGGCCGCAGCCTTGTAATTCTGCATTGCCTGATAGCTTGCGCCGATTCCGACGAGCGCCTCGGGCGTCATCGGGCTGATTTTTGAGTAAAGATTTATTG
>CALUPP010000021.1 GCA_944322685.1 Candidatus Gastranaerophilales bacterium | reverse complement strand
CTTGTGAGCACGATTTCGCCTGCATTGCCCTTTGAAACCGTGTATTTGTGGTTGTTCGTGTATTGGATATAATTGGATATGTCGATATCCGGCGAAACCCCGTTTTTAAAGAGTGTCAGCGTACTGTTTTTTGTCTGGGAGTCGCTGTATATGTTGATTCCCATGAGTTTTACGGTGTCAGAGGCGGTTCCTGTCAGGTTTATGCTGTCGGAAACATTATTCGCGAGATCAGCGTCGAACATAATGGACGATGCGGTGTCCGCTGTCCAGTTTTCGAGCGTGGTTTCTTCAATTTCGCCGTTAACTGTGTCGAAAATGCCGTCGTGGACGATGTTTCGCGTCGCAGGTGCATGTGAAGTGCGGCTGATGTAGTTATTGATGGTGAGGCCGTCAGCGGAGCCGTTTTCCGCCATTGCAGGCGCGCCAACGGATAACATCGCCAAAAGCGATGCCGCACAAAGACTTTTTTGTACCTGAATTTTATCCATCTGAACGCCTCTTAGTTCCAGTTGCATGGTGTTACATAAATGTAACGGCTCCTACATGTAATATACCACGTTGCGCAATTTTTAAACGTCATACGGACGAATGATTTAATTTTTTTACAATTTTTTACAAAATAAGGCGTAAAACCAGAAATAACAAGGGTTTTAAAATTTGAAAAATCATTCGAATTTTTTCGCCCAAAATGCCATTTTGTTAAGTAAATTTACGAAAATTGGGGTTATAAAATGAAATTTCTTAATTTTTCTTAAAAAATGAGTGTTGGGTTGGGCTTTGAGGCGTTGGGATGCTGATTTGGGGGTGTTTATTAGGGAAAAATCCTTTTTGGGTAAGGATTTTCGAGGTTTTTCGTTTATTTTGTGAGATTTATTTTTATTTTGCTGCAATTGACGGGAAGCAGGCTGCGTTTTCTGTCCAACGGCGTCCGGCGTTTGGCCATGTTGTGACCGAAATCCAAATCCGCTCGGAAAATCACCTCAAAAGCCGGCTCCCGCCCCCATTGGAGAGGGAGAAAGTCAAAAATTTACCCCTTACCCCCATTTTCCGCCAACTGCCGGGCGGGCTCGGCTGCCGGGGTGAGGGAGATTGATTAAAACTAATTTTGGCCGGTGCTTTTTCGGCTTTGCTTGCGCGTTTTTGGGATGAAAAAAGCTTTTGTTGTATGCAAGTATGAAAAAAAATTTAATTTAAGCCGACTTTTTGCAAATACCTGAAATAATTGCAACAAAGCGCCGGGACGTGGGGTTCGGCCGGGTAAATTTCGGGTATAATTGTGTACTTTAGTAAATTTATTTTCGAAATAATTGCAAATCTGCGAACTTTTTGAAAAAATAACAGGTATTATCGGGTAAGGAGAGAAAAATGTTTAACGCACCAAATATTGAGATTACAGAGGAAATTTTGAACAAAATAGCCCATATTGATGAAAAAAAAGGCTATTGGCAGTGTTTTCAAAATTATGTGAACATAGAAAAAGCTCTCTCCGTTCAAGACACGATACAAGAAAGCGCTGATGCGGCAAAAGACCGCCTTGATGACCCAAAATCCGTTGATATGAGCGGTTATATAATGGCTTTGAATTGGATATTTACGGATTATCGCGTGATTAACATCAGCGAAAAAAATATCGACAAGCTTTACAACCTTATTTTGAACAGACCGGCGAATTCCAAGATAGAAAAAAATCTTTCGGGCTCAAAACCCGCTCAGGAGTCTATGGACGATGATTTTGGCTCGATTTTTGGGTCAATGAGCCTTTATGAGGATTACCCCGCCCAAATTGCCGATGATTGTGCTCTGGATGACCTGATAAACTGGTATAACTCCTCAATAAAGGAAAATTTGGTGCATCCGATTATTGCGGCCGGCATTTTTTCTGCCGAATTTTTGAAAATGAAAGTTTATCCCGAGGCAAATTCACGTTTATCAAGGCTTTTGACTATTTTGCTGCTTCTAAAATCGGGCTATACTTATCAGCTGTTCCATTCTTTGGATGCGTTGATTGACAGAAATTACGATAGTTACGAAGTTGAATATAAAAAGGCGTTTGAGGGCTCGGCACCTGATTATGAGGGTTGGATTTCGCTATTTCTCGGGCTTTTGGAAAAACAGTCGGAAGTTATGTTCAAAGCGATGACGAAAATTAACTCAAATTTACCTGTTTATACCCAATCTTTACCCGAGGACGAATGCCCGCTGTGCGAGTTGGCTGATGATGCTCCAAAAGCGTCAAAACGCAGCGCATATAAAGATTTGCCGGCTTTGCAGTGCAAAATCATGAAAATGTTTGAAAAACAAGAAACAGTAACGATTTCCGAGGTCGTTAAAAAGACAAAAGCGAATATCAATACTGTTAAAAAGCATCTGGCGGCAATGGTGTGCGCAAATCTGATTGAAAAACACGGAAAAACGCGCGGCTGCTGGTATACTGCTCGATAATCCGGCTGATTTGCCCTGTTTTTTTCAAAAACACTTGAAAAAATCTTTGCTTGCAGTCTTTTTGCTAAAAATTACCAGGCGACGTTATTTTGAATGCGATTCTGCGCGAATTCGCTGATGTTTTCCATTGTGGTTTTCAAAATTCTGTTTATCGCCTCTTTTGTGTCGTAAGCGATGTGCGGAGTGACGATTACGTTGTTCAGCGTGAGAATTCTGTTGTTCAGCAGGGTTTTTTGCAGGTCTTTATTCGTCAAACGTGCGATATCATCGAGATAATCGGGGTTTGAGAGCGTTTCTTCAAACTCCAGCACGTCCAAACCCGCACCGGCAATCTCTCCCGTTGTCAATGCCGTGTAAAGCGCCTGTGTTTCAATCAATTCGCCGCGGGCCGTGTTGATAATAACGGCCGTATTTTTCATTTTTTTGAACGCGTCTGCGTTAATTATGTGATTATTTTGCGCGGTAAGCGGCATGTGGAGCGAGATTACGTCTGATTCACGTAAAAGCGTGTCAAAATCCGTAAATTTTACCCCGTATTTTTCTTCAATTTCAATATTTTCACGGATATCGTACCCTAAAATCTTCATATTAAACCCATACGCAAGCCTCGCCATTTCTGCGCCGATTGCGCCTAATCCGGCTATTCCTATGGTTTTTCCGTACAGTTCAAACCCGATACTCGCGATAGGGTCGGCTTCTCCGGCTTTTAAATTCAGGTATGATCGGGTAATTTTTCTCGCAACGTCAAGCAACAGCCCCATTGCAAACTCCGCGACGCTCATATTTCCGTAGTTTGGGGTTGTTTCGACGGCAATATCATGTTTTTTGCAGTATTCAATGTCAACGTGGTTATATCCGACCGAACGTAACGCAATAAGACCGAGATTTTCGAACTGCTCAAGCACGTTAGCGCTTAGCCGTGAATTTGTGAAACAGGAAATGATATTTGCATCCGTAAATTCACTGTCCGGGGCTTTTAGGTCATTAAGCGGCTCTGATACCAGTTTATAGTCGAATTTTCCCTCGCAGGATTTTATTAAAAAGTCGCGTTCGTAATCCTCTACGTCAAAAAATACTACTTTTTCCATTGATTTTTCCTCTTTGCGTGCTTATTATGATCGTACATAAAAATTTGAACCCGGACATTGCCCGACAGCGCGTTTTGTTTACCTATATTAATGTGCGTTGACCTATATGTCGTCAAAATTGCTTAAAATCATATTGCGCGGCGAAAAAAATCAAAACCGCACCCCGAAAAGAGGTGCGGCGAAGCATTTTGTATAAATTATTTAGTATTCGCAGCCGCAGCATTCGTCGACGTGTTCCGAGTACATTGTGACGGCCGAAACAAGCGCGCTCAAACCTACGAGAGCGTAGAGAATTCGCGTTACAGGTGTCATTATGCCAAAAAGATATGCGAACAGGTCAAATCCGAAAAGTCCGACAAGGCCCCAGTTCAGCGCACCCAAAAGCACAAGAATATATGACGCGTTTTTTAAGAATTTATACATAAGCACCTCCTTAATGTAACGCATTTATTATTCGTCTTTTCGTGATTTTATTTATTCTCCATGCTATTAGCCGGCTGGGTGATTCTTTTTTTGTTTATCCGATATTACCTGATTTAATTACAACTAAAAACAAAGTTTTTAATTATTAATTGTATTTTGATTTAATTTTCGGCTAAATTTGCTGATTTTTGGGCGTTTTATGGCGATTTGGACGCAAATTACCGTCATTCAAGCTTTTTAAGGCGTTACTTCTTCAGTAATTTGTTTAGTTTACTTAAAAAATTCAATGAGTTCATCAATTTTGTCTTTTGAATCAGACTCAAAATATATTCTCAAAAGCGGTTCAGTGCCGCTCGGGCGGATTAAAATTCTTGTTTTTTCATCAAGAAAATAGCGTATTCCGTCCTTTTTATCGGAAGAAATGACCTGATAATACCCGATTTTTTCAAGCGAAGAATATTTATCCATAAGGCTTTTCAGCTCATCTTGCGAGGAAAGCTTCAAATCAAGCCTTTTGTTAAAAAATTCGCAGCCCGTTTCGTGTTTTAAATCCTCCTGAAGCTCCCACAGGTGGCGATTTTCATAGGCGAGCATCTCCAAAACGAGCAAATCGGCCAAAATTCCGTCCTTTTCGGGTATATGACCTTTGATGCTGAGTCCGCCCGATTCTTCGCCGCCAATCAGCACGTCGTTTTCGCGCATTGCCTTGCCTACCCATTTGAATCCGACCGGAGTTTCAATCACATCCACGTCATATTTCTCGGCAATGATATCCAGCATTTGGCTTGCACCAACGGTTTTTACGAGTTTTCCGGTCATTTTTTTGTTTTTGATAAGATGTCTCAAAAGCAGCGCGATAATCTCGTTTGGGCTGACATATTCGGCCTTTTCGTTTATCACTCCGAATCTGTCGCCGTCGCCGTCGTTGCTGAGGCCGATTGCGTTGGTTCGCTGTGAGATTTCATCGATTAAATCGCATAAAAATCTGGCTTTTGGCTCCGGCATTCCTCCTCCGAAGTTCGGATCGTGTTCCATGTGCAGTTTTTCGCAGTTTATCCCGTTTCGTTCGAGCAATTTGTCAAAATACCCGATGCTTGCGCTGTACAAACCGTCGTAAATTATCTGAATATTTGCCTGCGCAATTTTTTTGAAATCAATAAGCTCTTCAATATGCTCAAAGTACCTGTTTTTGAACGATTTTTCTTTGATTTCGCCTTTTTTGGCCGTTTTGAATGAAATATCGTCGGAAATGCCCAAATTGTTCGTGATTGCGTTTGTTATTTCGGACGTAGCCGGCCCAGCGTAATCGGGTATGAATTTTATACCCAAATATTCGGGCGGATTGTGCGAAGCCGTGAACATTATTGCGTTTGAGGCGAAAAGTTTTGCATTGTACGCGATAACGGGCGTGGGAACGACTTCGTTGGAAATCAACACGTCAAAACCAAGCCCGGCAAGAATTTCCGCGCTAAAATACGCGAATTCTTTGGCCATATTTCTCGGGTCATAGCCTATAAGAAAGGTTTTTTCGGGCCCGTCCGTGTCATATACATATTTTGCAATCGCTTTTATTGCGATTTTTACATTCTCAAAGTTAAAATCCTTGCCAACAACGGCTCTCCAGCCATCTGTGCCGAATTTTATTACGTTTTTAGGGTGAGGGTCGGGATCGTTTGTCATTTTTGATTCCTTTTTGTTACAATATGAGTTATTTTAGCAGATTTTGGAAATATATCAAATGAGCAACAAAACTTTAAATAAAATCGTTTTTCTCGGCCCTTTCGGGACATATTGCGAGGAGGCAAAAAACGTTTTTGCTAAAAAACTTGGCATTACGGAGTCTGTTGCGGAAACTTCAATTAAAAATGTCATCAAATTTGTGGAAAATACCCCGGATGCGGCTGGTGTTATACCCATAGAAAACTCAATTGAGGGCATGGTCAGAGAAACGATGGATAATCTTTTAAGGGCATCGGGTGTGCAAATTACCGCCCAGACCGTTGTCGAAATCAATCATTGCCTGATTTCCCGCGGAAATGATATTTCTGCAATAAAAAAAGTGTATTCGCACCCGCAAGCGCTCGCTCAGTGCCAAAATACGCTGGAATCCTTGCTGAATAAGGGATATGAAACAATAGAAACTTCATCAACCGGACGGGCGATACACGATTTGACCCGATTGGATGATGCCTGCGCGGCAGTAGGGAACGCTTTTGCCGCCGAAATGGCCGGTTTGAATATTTTGAAATATAAGATTAACGATGAACCCGACAACAAAACGCGTTTTGTGCTGATTTCCCATGAAAAAACTTTCCCGACCGGCCATGACCGTACCAGCATTGCTTTTGCGACTAAAAATGAGGCCGGAGCGCTGGTTAGAGTTTTGGATGTTTTTGACGAGCTTAAATTGAATTTGTGTTATATTGACTCCCGTCCTTCAAAGAAAAACCTCGGCGAATATGTATTTTTTGCGGATTTTGAGGCTCATATTGACGACGAAATCAGCAAAAAAGCGCTTAATTCCATAAAACACCACGCCAATTTTGTAAAAGTGCTCGGTAGCTACGAATTTTCGCCTTAGATTTTTTTACAAATGGGCGTTTTTGTGCGGAATCCGTGCTAAAGGCTTGACCGCGTTTTGCCAATGAATTACCATAGTGTTATGGCAAAAGTTTCTGTGATAATACCTGTTTATAACCTCGAAAAATACCTTGCCCAGTGCTTGGACAGTATTTTGAGCCAAACAATGGATAATATTGAAATACTTTGTGTAAATGACGGCTCAACCGACTCGTCGCCTGTGCTGCTGGCGAATTATGCTAAGTTTGATTCCCGAATAAAAATCATAAATCAACAAAATCGCGGCCTTTCGGCGGCGCGAAACGCAGGAATTGAGGCGTCATCGACGGATTATGTCATATTTGTTGACGGTGACGACAAGGTAGCGCCGATTATGGTCGAAGAACTTTACAGAAACGCGGTTTTGAACAATAGTGATATGGTTTATGCAAATTCTTTGTGGTTCAGGCCCGACAGAAACCGCTATTTTAACGTGGAAAGAGGGATTGCGCCGCATGTTGAGCTGAATTTTGTAAATCATCCGTTTAGCGAGCTGACATCGGATGCTGAGCTTTATTTTCGGCTTCCGCAATACGCCTGGTGCAAAATCTACAAAAAATCTTTCCTTACCTACAACAATATCTATTTTCCCGAGGGTATGATTTTTGAAGATATCTTATTTTTTACCCGATCTTACCTGAAAGCGGACAGAATTACTTTTGTTAATAAATTTCTCTATTCCTACCGCCTGAACAGGGAAAATTCAATTAATTCCAGCGGTGGCAGGGAGTTTTTTGACATATTTAAAATCCTCAGAATGTCAAAAGACCTTTTTGTGACGCAGGGCTTGTGGCCAAAGTACAGGGACAGGTTTTTGCTGTTCGAAATGCGGACAATTATTGATAAATTAAACAAAATCCGCCCGGAGTTAAAACAACCATTTTCTGACGAAATTAAACGGGTATATTCGGGTATGAGCCTGAATGATTATGACATGAAATTTTTGCAATCAGCGCAAGAATTTGGCCAATTTATCAAAATACTTAAAGGTTCGCCTGAAAAAGCCGGAGGTGCCGTATAGATGTCGATTTGCCCCAAAATATCGGTAATAATTCCGGTTTATAACGCAGAAAAATACCTTAGAAAATGCCTTGATTCGGTTATTTTGCAGACATATAGAAATCTGGAAATACTCTGTGTAAATGACGGCTCCACGGATGGTTCGGCCGATATTTTGCGCGAATACAGGGTCAAAGATGACCGTGTCCGTGTTTTTGAGCAGGAGCATTCGGGTACGGCTAACGCCCGGAACTACGCTATGACCGCTGCAAACGGCGAATACCTCTCTTTTGTGGATGCTGATGACTGGCTCTTGCTTTCGTTGTATGAGATTTTTGTGAAACTTAACCCGAATGCGGGCGTTGACATTTACAACTTTAATGCCGAGTCGTTTGTAGAAAATTCTAAGGATATTTTTACAAAAAAAATGCTGAATATCGATGTGTGGAAAAATCATTATACCGAGGATACGATTCACACGTTTTATGACTGCACGGATCCTTTTACCGGCAATTTGACCGTGT
>CALUPP010000020.1 GCA_944322685.1 Candidatus Gastranaerophilales bacterium | reverse complement strand
CCGATGAAAAAGAAAATAGTGTTCCATTCCACGCTTTTCAGAATCTCTTTCGGCTGCTCAAATATCAAAAGAAACGCTGCTCCGGCCAGTGCGGCGACGCAGGATTCAATATTCGTTAAATCATGGGTAATGAACCCCAAAACAACAAGAACAAGCACAATTATTGAGCGCAGAGCGAGCTTTTTGTCCGTGATTGTGCCGGAATTGTCAATTTTTGTGATAGATTCCATTTTTTTGGGGTCGGCTGCGAGCTGTTTTTTGAAACAAAAGTACAAAACAACCATGCTGACGATGAAAATAATCGTTACAATTCCCGTCAGCTCCTGCAAAAACGTGAGAAACGAAAAACCGGCCCTGCTGCCGATGATGATATTTGGCGGATCGCCGATTAGCGTGGCGGTTCCGCCGATATTTGACATTAAAATTTCCATAATCAAAAACGGAACCGGATTCAGCTCCAGTTTTTTCGCCGCAGAAAAAGTTATCGGCATAACAAGAATTACGGTCGTCACATTATCCAAAAATGCCGATGCAACCGCCGTAAAAATCCCGAGCACCCATAAAATCGCCGCAGGATGGCCTTTTGTCTTTTTTAAAAGCTCATTTGCCACCCAGCTGAAAATTCCGCTTTTGTTGGCAATATTTACTATAATCATCATGCTGACAAGAAGAATAATTACGTTAAAATCAATAAAATTTATGAAATAATCCGGGTTTATTGCGTCCTGCCCCCTGTGCTGGGCCAAAAGCCCGAGCAAAAGCGTAAAAACCGCGCCAATCAGGGCGATTGTTACTTTGGATATTTTTTCAATTGCGATAAAAACGTAAGCCGTAATCAAAATCGCCGCAGAAACCGCGAGTGCGTTCGAATGCGCCCAGCTGAGTATATTTTCCATTCTGTTAAACCTCTCATTTCGTTAAGTCGATTTTAGCGTATTTAAAGCGGGTTGTAAAATTTTAATAAAAAAGCACAACGCGGGTTTTGACTTTTGATATTGTCTAAAATATTATAGATAAGCTATGAAAATTTCTATTGATGACATCAAAAACGCAAAAAACAGCGCTTTGCTTGTGAAATTCGATGAAAATATCGAAGAAATAAGCACAACCGGGCCGATTCATGCGGAAATCGTTTTTTCTGCATTCGGCGGCTGCATAAACGCAAAAGGAAAAATTGTTGCAAATGTTAAGCTCGTTTGCGACAGATGTCTGAAAGAATTTTCTCAAAAAATCGAAACAGACGTTGACGAAACCTATGTGCTGGGACGCTTGAATGACGGTTCTTCTCACGAAATCGAACTCAAAGACGGCGATTTTGTTACGGATTTGTGCGGCGAAGATGAAATTGATGTGGACGATTTAATTTATCAATCCGTAATATTAAATATTCCAAATCCGTCTGTTTGTGATATAAATTGTAATGGGGGCGAACTCGTCGAAAAATATACCCACAAAGAAACGGCAGATCCCCGATTAGACGTTTTTAAAAATATGAAGATAAAGAAGGAAGAATAAAAATGGCAGTACCAAAGAAACGTACAGGTGCATCAGCACAAGGACACAGAAGATCTAACTGGAAAGCAACAGTTCCTGAAACTACTACCTGCCCGAATTGCGGCGAATTGGTTTTGACTCACACAGTTTGCACGGCTTGCGGACAGTATAAAGGCAAAGTTGTTTCCAGAAAGGCTGAAGGCTTTGTTGAAGCTGTTGAAGAAGTCAAAAAACCGGCAAAAGCTAAAAAATCTCCGGCTAAAAAGCCCAAAAAAGCGGAAGCTCCGGCTGAAGAAGTAAAAACTGAAGCAGCAGTTGAAGAAGTTAAAGCAGAAGAAGCCGTTGAAGAAATAAAAGCAGCAGAAGAAGCACCAGCTGAAGAAGCTTCTGAGGACAAAGCAGAATAAGTATTTGTCGGCAGAGGGGTAAATTTTTGCCCCTCGCCCGGCTTTTTTCAAAAAAGCCGCTGAGACAAGAATACTTAGGGGGAAAGAATAGAAGTATGACGAGGATCGCTATTGACGCAATGGGTGGAGACCATGCACCGAAAGAAATTGTTGCCGGTGGGCTTTGGGCTGCTCAGGAATATAACGTTGCAATAGAATTGGTCGGAAAACAGGATCAAATCGAACGCGAGATTGAAAAAATAAAACGTTACGGCATCAGATGCACGAGCCCGAATGTACCTTACGGCAGAATCAGAATTGATGTTGACAAGCTGGACATAAAAATCACCCATGCCGAGGAAGTTATTGAAATGGGCGAGGCTCCGGGCCAGGCAATCCGCAAAAAGAAGAAATCTTCAATCGTTTTGGCGGTAAATGCGGTCGCAACGGGAAGCTCTCAGGCGGTTGTCGCAGCAGGTTCAACCGGTGCGGCAATGGCGGCAAGCCTTTTCGGGCTCGGTCGTATCCCGGGTATTGAAAGACCGGCGATTGCGACGACGCTTCCTACTATGAAAAGCCCCGTAATCCTTATTGATTCAGGCGCAAACAGCAATTGTACGCCGGATATGCTTTATCAGTTTGCGGTAATGGGCGAGGCGTTTTCAAGAGGCGTTTTCGGCAATGAAAACCCCAGAATCGGCATTCTCAACATCGGCGAAGAAGCCGGAAAGGGAAATGAGCTCGCACAGGCGACTTACAAGCTTTTTGAAGAAAATCAGGACAAATTGAACTTTATCGGAAACATTGAGGGCAAAGAATTTTTCTCCGGAAACTGCGATGTCGTCGTTTGTGACGGATTTGTCGGAAATGTTGCCCTGAAAGCTATTGAGGGCTCGTCAACAATGCTTTTCCAGATGATTAAACAGGAGTTTAAAAAGGACTTTTTGTCAATGATTATCGGATTTCTTGCAAAACCAGCCATGAAACGGATTTATAAGAGAATAAACTATGAAGAATTCGGCGGCGCGCTGCTTTTGGGTGTTAAGGGCATAACAGTAATTTCTCACGGCAGAAGCAAGGCCTATGCCATCAAAAACGCCGTAAGAGTAGCAAAAGATGCTGTTGAATCGGAAGTAAACAGAAAGATATCAGAATTTTACGAAGGATAGATTTATGTCAATGAATTTGATTCCCGTTATGATTGCGGGTGTGGGCTACGGAGTTCCGGAAAAAGTAATTACAAACGATGATTTGACAAAACTCGTCGATACAAGCGATGAGTGGATTACGACAAGAACCGGAATTAAGGAAAGACGTGTTGTTTCCGGAGAAGAAAGCGCGGTGACTTTGGGCATTAAAGCGGCTGAAAATGCGCTTGCAAAAGCAAAAATGTCGCCTGATGAGCTTGATTTAATCATAGCTGCGGCATCTGTGCCCGCTCATACCTATCCGTCAACGGCGTGCGAGATTCAGGCGGCCATCGGTGCTGACAAAGCGGCTGCTTTTGACATCACAGCGGCTTGCACGGGCATGATTTATGCGATGAACATTGCAAAAGCCTTTATTTCGTCGGGAATTTACAAAAATATCCTGCTTGTTGCGACGGATGCAAACTCAAAATTCATCGACTGGTACGACAGAACGAGCTGCGTGCTCTTTGGCGACGGCGCAGGGGCGCTTGTTATGAAAGAATCGGTTGACGGCGTGGATGATATCATCGCAATGGATATGCATTCGAACGGAAAAGACGGTGATTTCATAAAAATGCCGTTAAACGGCGAAAATTGTCCGCTGGTTGAGCCTTGCGAGCCACAAAAACAAAAAATCGTAATGAACGGCCGCGAGGTTTACAAATTTGTTGTTACAACAATGCCCGAATCCATCAGCAACTGCCTTGAAAAAGCAGGTTTGACGCCGGATGATGTTGATTATTTGATTCCTCATCAGGCGAATTACAGAATTATTGAGGCAATGGCTTCAAGGTTGAATTACAACGACGAAAAAATTATTGTTAATCTGCAAAAATACGGAAACACCTCGGCTGCTTCGATTCCTCTTGCAATGGCTGAGGGCATTGAAGAGGGCAAAATCAAGCTTCCTTGCAAGGCAATTTTGAGCGGTTTCGGGGCGGGATTGACCTGGGGAACCGTGATTGTAAGGCTTAGAGAAGGTATTGCGTAGAACGCTTTTTTTATGGATAAAAAAACAGAGTTAAAAGTTAATAATTTGATACAATTAAGGGCTTTGCTTACCAATACATTGATTGTGCTGATTGGCGGTACTGTTGGACTTTTATTTGTGCCGGCGGGGGTATTAAAATATTTACTATTTTTTATTGGCTGTTTCTATATATTTTTGTTCATTGCGAATTTAAGCAGTACAATAAAAGAATTAAACGGTATTCTTTATAATTCGGAGGAAGAATAATGTTGGATATTATTTGTGCTCTTATTGTTGGCGTTTTGGGGTCGTTTGTGGGAATTATCTTTTTAAAAAATTCAAATATGGATAAAAAAGTCAAAAATAAAAAAATAGTTAAAAATTAAATTTATTAAGGAGAAATAAATATGGGCAAAATTGCGTTTGTATTTCCCGGTCAGGGCTCACAATCGGTCGGCATGGGCAAATCTTTGTACGAAACGTCGCAAAAAGCAAAAGAAATATTCGACAAAGCTGATGAAGTTCTCGGAAGAAGCATTTCAAAGCTTTGTTTTGAGGGGCCTGAGGAAGATTTAAAACAAACCATCAACACCCAGCCTGCAATCCTTGTTACATCAATTGCCGCGCTTGAAGCGTTGAAAGAAAAAACGAATATTGTGCCGGATTGCGTTGCGGGGCATTCTTTGGGCGAATATGGGGCATATTATGCGGCAGGAGCGGTTGATTTTCCTACTGCCATGAAATTAATCGACAAACGCGCCCGCGAAATGAACGCAGCTGCTGAATCAACAAAAGGCTCAATGACTGCGGTAATCGGGATGGATAAAGATGCGATTGTTGATATAATAAGCAAAATTGAGGGCGTTGTTTCGGTTGCAAATTACAATTCTCCGGCGCAAATTGTAATTACCGGAGAGGCTGAAGCGGTCGAAAAAGCAAATTTTGCCTTGAAAGAAGCCGGCGCAAAAAGGGTGATTCCGCTTCCGGTTTCGGGCGGGTTCCATTCGCGGCTTATGGAAGAAGCAAGCGTTAAATTTTCCGAAATCCTTGATGATTGCGAGATAAAAGATGCGAAAATCCCTGTTTATACGAATGTTGACGCTGAGCCGACCACTTCTGCGATAAGATTTAAAGCAAAAATGACTGCGCAGATTTATTCTTCTGTTATGTGGACGCAAACAATTGAAAAAATGGCTGCTGACGGCGTTGATACGATTGTTGAGATAGGCCCGGGCAAGGTTTTGGCGGGTTTGGTCAAGAAAATTAACCCTGCGTTAACAGTTTTAAACGTTTTTGATGAAGAATCGCTGAACGCTGCGGCTGATTTGCTTAACAAATAGACTGAAAATTAAAAATATATTAAAATCAAGAATCAGAATTTAAGGAGAAAATTATGTCAGAAAAAAAAGTTGCATTGATTACCGGAGCTTCCCAGGGAATCGGTAAAGTTACCGCGATAAAACTCGCAAGCTGCGGTTATGATATCGCAATAAACTACATTGGCCGCGAAGACGACGCAAAAGAGGTCAAAAAAGAATGCGAAGCTTTCGGTGTTGAAGCTGAAATTTTTGAATTCGACGTAACAAACGTTGAAGCTGTAAACGCAGGCGTGGAAGCTATCCACAAAAGATTCGGCAGAATCGATGTTTTGGTTAATAATGCCGGAATCACAAAAGACGGCCTGTTTTTGCGCATGACTCCCGACCAGTGGAACGCTGTTATCAACATCAACCTCACAGGTGCTTACAACGTAACTCATCCTGTTGTAAAAATCATGATGAAACAAAGAATCGGCTCAATCATCAACATGTCAAGCATCGTAGGTGTAATGGGCAACGCCGGCCAGGCAAACTATTCCGCTTCAAAAGCGGGTTTAATCGGCTTTACGAAGTCGCTTGCAAAAGAATTGGGCTCAAGAAACATCAGAGTAAACGCAGTTGCGCCCGGATTTATCAAAACAGCGATGACAGAGGGGCTTGATAACAACGAAATCTATCAGCACATTCCTTTGAGAAGAATGGGCGAGGCCGAAGACATCGCAACCGTCATCAAATTCCTCGCAGAAGACGCAACATACGTAACCGGCCAGGTTATCGGCGTTGACGGCGGGCTTGTTGTATAGAATTTTGTAAATATTTCTATTACAAATAGAAAAGGAGAACATTTCCGTTCTCCTTTTTTGTTTTAATCGCTAAATTTTTCAATTTATTAATATCACATTCTGTTGATTTTGAATCTATAATCTGCGCACATATCTTTTTGTGCTTTTTCAAGTTCTTTTTGGATTTTTGCTACTTTTTTTTCTGATTCAGAAAGAGGTTTGTTTGAGTATGAATTGTTTTGTTTTGCATAATTCATAATGGCGTTGTATGCATCTAAGCCGCTGTTTTTTGTACTCTGGAATGTATATTTTTCGTCAATTTTGCCGTTTATTTTGGTATATACATTATTTCTTGATTTGTAAAAGCCTACAAAGTCATATTTTTTGTCATTTCGAATGCTTTCAGCTGCTTTCACGAATTCGATTCCCTTTTTCATATCCTTGTTCGGATGCATGTTGTTTTTTGCAAATTGGAGCCCTTTTTGGTACAAATCAGTTTCAACAATGTGCGATTTAAAATTTGGGCGGCTGTTTTTGTTGAAATTTTGTGAAGATTGGATTGATAACATTTTAATATCCCCTTTTTATTAACTGTTTGTTTAAAGTTCGGGCAATATTTTTTTTGCTAGGATTGATTTTTTTATTTTTATTAATGTTACAAAGTTTAATATTTGTAATTTTTCTTTCTTGTTGTAAATAATCTTTAAATGTCGTCATTTATGCTTTACAAAATTGCATATTTATATTGAAATAGTATAATAATAATGAAAAACACGTAGTTAATTAAAAGAGGAAAAACACAAATGAGTACAGTTCTGGACAGAGTTAAAAAAGTAGTTGTAGAACAACTTAGCGTTGATGAAGCATTGGTTACTCCCGAAGCATCTTTCACAGGTGACCTCGGTGCAGATTCACTTGATACAGTTGAACTTGTAATGGCTTTTGAAGAAGAATTCGGATGCGAAATTCCTGATGAAGAAGCTGAAAAAATCGCAACAGTTCAAGACGCTGTTAACTATATCGAATCTCATTCATAGTTCGCAAAAACCTTGAAAAATATGGGCTGGCGGCGGTTATGTTCGGCCGGTACCATGCGATACTAGATTAATTTCGATTAATTTCCCGTTTTTCGGGATAATAGCAGAAAAGAATTATTGCGGGGAGCATGGCTGTAAAACTTATAGTCTTTAATCCCCGCAATTTTTTATCAGACGTTGGAAAAAGGTATTATAATTATGAGCAAAAGAAGAGTTGTCGTTACGGGCATGGGGATTGTTTCACCCTTTGGCGTAGGAAAAGAACTTTTTTGGAATAGCCTCGTGGAGGGAAAAAGCGGTATTTCTACAATTGAAAATATTTCCCTCGAGGGGCATACGGTGCATATTGCCGGTGAGGTTAAAAACTTTGACCCTACGCAATATATGGACTCAAAAGATGCAAAAAGAATGGACAGATATACGCAGTTTGCAATGGTTGCGGCTGATGAGGCAATAGCTGATTCCGGAATCGTTGCGGGTGAAAATGTTGATCCGTACAGATATGGTGTAATTGTCGGTTCTGCTGCCGGCGGGTTTGATACATTTGAAAAACAGCACCATATCATTATTGACAGAGGGCCTACAAAATGCAGCCCGTTTACTGTTCCGATGATTATTGCGGATATGGGCGCAGGCCGAATTTCTATCAAACATGGCGCAAAAGGTGTAAACAAATCCATCGTAACCGCATGTGCAACCTCTGCTCATTCTATCGGCGACGCTTTTAGGGCGATTCAGTGGGATGATGCCGATGTAATCGTTGCCGGCGGAGCTGAAGCCGTTATTACAAGGCTCGGTATCGGCGCATTTACGAGTGCAAGAACCCTTTCAAAGCATAATGATGAACCGCAGAAAGCTTCCCGTCCTTATGATAAGGATAGAGATGGCTTTATTATGGCAGAAGGCGCAGGCGTTTTGATTCTTGAAGAGCTTGAACATGCAAAAGCCCGCGGAGCTAAGATTTATGCGGAAATTGTCGGTTACGGCCAATCTGCTGATGCTTATGATATTGTTGCTCCGGCTCCGGATGGCGCTGGTGCGGCAAAAGCAATGGAGCTCGCCATAAAAGATGCCGGATTGAAGCCGGAAGATGTTGATTATGTAAACGCTCACGGTACAAGCACCGGTTTGGGCGATGTTGCTGAATCTCAGGCGATTGCGAGGGTGTTTGGCGATTTGTCAACAAACAAAAAACTCAAAGTCAGCTCTACAAAATCAATGCATGGCCACATGCTCGGCGCTACGGGGGCTGCGGAGTCGATTGTTTGTATTGATGTTATTAACAGCGGCATCATTCCGCCGACTATTAACCTTGATAATCAGGATGAAAAGGTCGCAAACCTCAACTATGTCCCCCACAAAGCCATCAAGGCCGATGTGAAAGTTGCAGTGACCAATTCTTTCGGATTTGGCGGACATAATGCAACTCTTGTTTATAAAAAATACGAATAGATGTTGGGATATGTTATAAAATAGAAAAAAGAGGCTGAAAATGCCTCTTTTTTGTTAATGTGTGTGGGCGGTTGAGCCGCAAGTATAAATTTTTAGAGTCGGAACGGGCTAAAGCCGCTTTTACGTCTCTAAAAATTTATACTTACAGCTCAACCTTTGAATATTTTGGATAATTTGAGTATTTTGAATAATTTTACATACATTTTGTCGTCCTGAACTTGTTTCAGGAACTCACCGGCGCGAAATGCCGGTCATTGCCGTGCGCAAATGCGTAGGCATATATTTTTCGAGCAGAAACTGGCTAAAACTTACATACATTTTGTCATCCTGAACTTGTTTCAGGATCTCACCGGCGTGAAATGCCGGTAATTGCCGTGCGCAAATGCGTAGGCATATATTTTTCGAGCAAAAACTGGCTAAAATTTAAATACATTTTGTCATCCTGAACTTGTTTCAGGATCTCACCGGCGCGAAAACCGGTAATTGCCGCGGGACAATGCATAAAACAGTATATTTTATAGCGCAAACTGGCTAAACCGCTGCCTTAAATGCGTGCATTAAAAGGAATTACGGTTTTTGTCTCACATCGCTCTCACTTTGCTGCTTGTTTTCGCCTTTACGTTTCTAAAAACATAAATTCTTGCCCTTTGAGGGGTAAAAATGATTTCAATTCGCACAAATGCCATGGCTCTTATTTCAGTCCGGCGAGCCGATATAATTTTGAAAAAATATTTGCTCACACCGATGCAAGCGCCAAAATCCGCGTTTACGCGCTCAAATTAACATATTTTGCGCAGCAAACCCCGTCGATTTTTGAGATTTCGTCAAGAATAGGCGCTTCCACAGCTGAATCCGTGTTGATAATCATCAAAGAAACGTTGTCATTCCCTGAAGATTTTTGCGCGACGTTCATGCGGCTGATGTTGATGCCTTTTCCGCCCAGAACTGCCGCTACTTTGGCAATCATTGAGGGCTTGTTTTCATGCGGAATCAACAGCATGTGCTTTTCCGGCTCAATACTTGTGTTGTATTCGTTGATTTTGACGATTCTGGGCAGCCCTTGAGCAATCAGTGCCCCGGAAACCACATTTTCGCCCTGATCGGTGTTCAGACATACGGTGATTGAGCCGATATAGTCGCAGCTTTTCTGTGATTTTGATGTTGTGACTTCGAGTCCTTTGTTTTTTGCGACAATGGGTGCGTTTACGTAATTAACATCTACCAAAAATGACCCCAAAACGCCCTTTAAAATAGCGGTTTCGAGCGGCGAAACATCCAAATCCGCGAGATTTCCGTTTACGGTTATTTCAATTGATTTTAAATTGCCCTCAGAACCCTGCATCGCGAGCTCTCCAAGGTTTTGCGCAAGCGTCATGTAATCTTTTACGGGCTCGAGCTTTTGCGGTTTCAATGACGGAATATTAACCGCCGCACGGGCAGAACCGCCCATTAAAACCTCTTTTATCTGCTCGGCAACGTCAATCGCGACATTCAGCTGGGCTTCCTCCGTGCTTGCGCCCAGATGCGGGGTGAGAAGAACGTCACCGGTCGTTTTTACAAGCGGATTTTCGGCAATATTTGGCTCGCCCTCAAACACATCGACCGCTGCTTGCGCAACCTGGCCGGATTCGAGCGCTTCTTTTAGCGCGTTTTCGTCAATAATCCCGCCGCGCGCGCAGTTTATAAGCCTTACGCCTTTTTTCATTCGGTTGATTGTGTTTTTGTTGATTAGATGAGTCGTTTCTTTGGTTTTGGGGGTGTGAACGGTTATATAATCGGGCTTTGGCCAAAATTCGTCGAGCGTGGCAGCGTATTTTGCACCGGATTTTTCCACAACCTCTTTTGACGTGTAAGGATCGCAGACAAGAACCTCCATACCCAGCGCCAGAGCGACTTTTGCTACATGAGAACCGATTTTTCCATAGCCGATAATGCCCAATGTCTTGTGAAAAACCTCATGTCCGGTATATTTTGAGCGTTCCCACAGGCCGTCTTTAGTTGTTTGTGCGGCTTTTGCGATATTTCGCGACATTGCGAGCATCAGCGCGATTGTGTGTTCTGCTGCGGCGTTTGTGTTTCCGTCCGGTGAATTTACCACGATTATGCCCTTTTGAGTTGCCTTTTCAACGTCGATATTGTCCACTCCCACGCCTGCTCGGCCGATAATTTTAAGTTTTTTGCCCGCTTCGAGCACTTTTTCGGTGACTTTTGTCTGCGAGCGCACCATCAGCGCGTCATATTCTCCGATTATTTTGCACAGATCTTCCTCAGGCATCGTGGGGAGAATATCCGCCTGAGCGGCTTCTTCTATGATTTTTTTTGCTGTTTCATTGATTTTGTCTGTTATTAATACTTTCATTTATGCCTCCGGGTGGGTTGAACTGTACTTTTTGATTATACAATATTTTACAATTCGTGGCTTTTGAAAAATTTCTTTTCCCCGACCTGGCTAAATCGCCCTTGCAGGCTGAAAAAACGTAATTTTTATTTTAATATAACTTAAAACTTTGTTTTTTATTAAAGAGTATTTTAAAATATCATTATGACAAACGACTACACAAAAAAATGCGAGATAACAAAAATCAGAGAGTTCATATATGAGGGGCTGAATGAGGCGTTGTTTGAGGCTTTTGGCACATATTGGATCGCGATGGAAAGCAATTTTCTGAACGCAGGCGACATTTCTTTGATGAACCGCTTTTTTTGTGACTTTTTGACTATTCAAAACAACGGAATCGTGCCTGCTGAAGAAAATATCGCAAATAATTTCATCAGTTATTTCAACAAAGCGTCGCGTTTTCAAAAAAAAGAGATAATTTTGAGAAATATTTACAGATATTCTGTTTATTTTTTGAAACTGGAATTTTCAAACATTTCTGACCCGCAAATCAGGGAAAAAATTGAAGAAATCAACACTTTCGGCGCAAAAGATGCTTATCCGTTTTTGATGGAGGTGCTTGAAGATTACGACTATGCGCATATTAACAAAAATATGCTGCTGGATATCCTAAATACGGTAATCGGCTTCATTGAAGACCGAAACAGCCTTGAATCCCTCCAAAAATCTGTTTCTTTTGCGGGTTTGAGCTCTGAAATCAATAAAATGATGGTGCTGAAAGACTACGTGCCGAAATTTGTCGTTGAGGAGCGCTCATCAGAAGAAAAATTCGCAATTTGAGAAAAATATAAAAAAAGGAGCCCGTTTTGAGCCCCTTTTTTCTTTTTTAAGATATTTTTTTATTCTACGTACATCAAAACCTGTCCGTATTCAACCGGCTGGCCGTCTTCTACGCAGATTTTTGTAACTTTACCTGAAACTTCTGATTCGATTTCGTTCATAAGCTTCATTGCTTCAATAATGCAGACAACCTGTCCCGCAGAAACAAGCGAACCAACCTCAACGAACGGTTTTGCTCCGGGTGATGGCGCCGTGTAGAACGTTCCTACCATCGGCGAGGTTACTGGTTTTCCGGCAGGCACATCTTCTTTGGGTTTTTCTTCCTGAGTGGCTGCCGG
The DNA here is from genome assembly GCA_944322685.1 of Candidatus Gastranaerophilales bacterium. Taxonomy (GTDB): domain Bacteria; phylum Cyanobacteriota; class Vampirovibrionia; order Gastranaerophilales; family Gastranaerophilaceae; genus Spyradomonas. The sequence continues at coordinate 5,919 of CALUPP010000020.1, read as the reverse complement.
TGCGGCAGCGGGAGCCGCTGCGGGCAAAACTGCCTGCGGAAGCACTGTTTGCGCGGTTACAACCGTATTTTCTTTCTTTATAACAATAGCTTTGTCCGCTTCTTCAAGCGTTAATTCTGATAAATTGCTCTCAGAAACCAGATTTACAAGCTTTTCAATATAATCTAATTCAAACTTCATTGTTTTTTCCTTTAATTTTGTAGTCCCCGGCCGGGTGTACCGGCGATTCCGAAAAAATGTCCGGAATTGCGGACGATTGTTGATTTTATGTATTTTGTCTTTCCAAAAATCAGATTTTGGAGGACTTTTTATCTAAAAATCGGGATTTTTACGCTCTGTCGAGGTATTCGTTGGTTCTGGTGTCGACTCTGATTCTGTCGCCGTTCGAAATGAAGAAAGGAACGTTTACAACCGCGCCGGTTTCGAGGGTTGCGGGTTTTGTACCGCCCTGAGCGGTGTTGCCTTTTTCAGCCGGAGGCGTGTCAACGACTTCAAGCTCAACATGGTTCGGAATATCGACCCCGATGATGCGTCCGTCGTGCATCAGGATGGAAACTTCCATGTTATCTTTGAGATATTTTACGCCATCGCCGATGTGATCGGCAGTAACGGCGATTTGTTCATAAGATTCGTTGTCCATCATGATATAATCGTTGCCTTCTTTGTAAAGGAACTGCATTTCGCGTTTGTCCAAAGAAGCTTTTGCAACTTTTTCGCCGGCTCTGAAAGTTTTTTCCAGAACGTTTCCGGATTCAACGTTTTTCAGCTTTGTTCTTACAAAAGCCGCGCCTTTTCCGGGTTTTACGTGCAAAAATTCAACAACAGACCACAAACCGTTGTCGAGTTCGATAGTTAATCCTGTTTTTAAATCATTTACTGAAATCATAGATTTTCCTCATTTTCTGATGTTTTGAATTTTAACATAAAAGTTAATTTTTTCCAATATTGATTAAAATCGGACGGTTTTTGTAAAATTGTAACAAAATGTAAATATGAATTTCTTGACACTAAAACCCTTGCAGCAGTAATCTTTCTGAATAGAATAGAATGGAATGGAATAGTTATGTCAAAAAAGATTTTTTGTTGTTTTTATAAATATGAAAGGTAAAAAGTGTAGAAAGGAAAAATATGTCTGTTAATCCAATCGGAATTGGCGCATTTCGCCCGGTTTCATTCAAAAGCAACGCAAATCCCGCGGAATCTGCGGCACCTGCAAGCCGGGATGAAAAATCTGATGCGAAAAATTCGAATAAATTGATAAAAGGGTCGTTGATTACGGCTGCGGTGGCACTTGGTGCTTACGGCGCTTACGCGCTGGCAACAAGAGGCAAAAAATTGCGCCTGGCCGAGGAGCAAAGGCAGCTTCAACAGGAAATCGCCGAGGCAATCGAAAGAGATTCCCGCCCGACAATCAAAGATGACAGCGTTTTAAAGAGAATTGAAGAAAAATTTGTTCCCAAAGCACCCGAAAAAATGGAACACGACGCCAAACAGGCGCAATATAACGCGATGAACTGGGATTTGCAGCCTCTCAGCGCAAAATTGGTAAAAAAAATAGAGCGCGAAAAGGCCCTTCCTGATGAGGTTTTGTACCTTGGACGCAACTTTGATGCAAAATTGGCGGAATTGGGCAAAAAAGGTGTCGTTTCAAAGGTCGAAAACCTTGAAAACGGTTACAAATCAGTTACTTTGACCTATCCTGAGTCATCCGCGATTGAAAAAGTCGTAATAAAGGCTCAATCCGTACCGGATGAATCGAAGTTATTTCCGGATGTCCGCAAATATATCTCTGTGGACATGAAAAACGGCAACGGCTACTCAATTCAGGTCGACGGAAATGATTTGCATCGTTCTTTGATGCAGATGCAAGGCGATGTTTTTGCTTCAAAATACGAAATCGCTCATAATTACAAACGCACGGACAAACTTGATTTTGAGTCCTACGGAACGCGGCGTTCGGACTTTTTTGACGATGCGATTGAGCACCTTGAAACCTCAATGAAGCAATCCGGGCTCGGTGATGAGGCTGCATTTGCACAAGTTCGCGATTTGCTTTTATAATTAATCAAATTTTACGTATAAAAGGCGGATATTTTATTTCCCGGACGAAAACGCTCTTTTGCGGGGTAATTTTTCGCTCAATGAAAAATAAGCATCCGCCTTTTGCGTTTTGTTCGCCGTCTGGCGGGGATATGGAGTTGTGCGGGGTTTTTTTGGGAAAAAGTTGGGAAAATGAGTGAAAAATGTAATTTTTCAATTTTGCTGTGGTTTCATTAAGAATTAAGTGCGAAAATCTTGCGGTGGGAGCCGCTGCGCTATTCCCACCCTACTTGCTTGTCAGCCGTCTGGCGGGGTATGGTGTTGTGCGGGGTTTTTTGGGGAAAAAGTTTGGAAAATGAGTGAAAAATGTAATTTTTCAATTTTTGTGGATGTTTTATTATGAATTAAGCGCGAAAATCTTGCGGCGGCCCGCCCTGTTTCCAGAATCAGCCGGGGATTGCGAGTGAATTTGAAACGTTTTAGTTAAAAATCGGCAAATCTTTGACCAAAAAATCCCCCAAATCCGCAATATACGCGGCCGGCTTGATGGAGCCGTTGTTTCCGTACGGCGCAAAGCTCAAAATGTTGAGATATTTTTTCGCCCGGCTGACCGCAACGTAAAAAAGCCGGAGCGCCTCGGCTTCGTCGCGGGGTTTTTTCCAGAGTTCTTTATAAAGCACGGCTTGCGGCGTTGTTTTGTCGTTGAATTTGTTCAAAATCAGCCCGAATCCAGGTTTTTCGCCGAACTGCATGTCAAATGTCATCAGCCCGCCCCCTCCGGAGGCCCGGGAAACCGAAGAAATCGCGCAAACAAAAACATAATCAAATTCAAGCCCCTTGCTGGCATGAATCGTCAAAATTTGCACGGCGTCCGGCTCTTTTGCTGCAACGGCCGGTAATTCAAAGCTTTTGTCGTTCGAAATCCGCTCAACATAGTCCAAAAACGCCGCTGTGCTGACGTAATCGTTTGTTTGCATAAAATCGGCGATGATTTTTTCAAAAACAAGCAGCTCATTTTGCGCCTTGTACAGCCCGAATTCGTCGAGCGCGGGGTAGGGCTTGATTTCGAATACGAGCTTGTAAAAAAGTTCAAGCAAATTGTCAGATTCGCTGCGGGCGGCTTTTACCGTATCAAACAGGCGGCCGGAAAACTCTGAAATTTCGCTTTTTTCAAGCTTTTGCGCCGCACCGAAGTATTTTTGCACCAGATTAAGCTTTTTCAGCTCCTCAAATTCCGTTTCTTCAAGAATCGCCGCATCCAGCGCGGTTTTGAACCGGTAAATTTCCGCTTCGTTAAAATAAATCCTCAAAATTCGCACAAACGCAAGCTCGTCGTTTATATTTTTGGCCAGCCGGAGCAGCGCAAGGGCGTTTTTGATGACGGGGCTTGAAAAATAGCCCGTGTTGACCTTTTTCAGAGCCGGAATACCGCTTTTTTTCAGATATTTTTCCAGCAAATCCGCCTGCGCATGCGATTTTACAAGGATTGCAAAATCCTTAAAATCAGCCCCGTCATGCGATTTCAGCTTCAATATTTCGCCGGAAATGTATTGCGCTTCGCTGATTTTTTGCTCATGAGCGTTTTCAAAGCCCTTTATTTCCGTGACAAAAACGTTGTCAGGGCACGGCGGGCGGTCGATTCCGGCAAAAATCTTTTCTTCGCCCAGTCCGAGCTCATTTTCGGTCACAAAATTAACCGCCTCAAGCACTTCCGCGGTCGAGCGGTAGTTCAGGGAAAGATTTATCGGCTCAAAGCGCTTTTCGTAGCGTTTTTCAACGTCTTTGTGCAAAACCTCGAGATTTTCCATCACTGCGTGGCGAAAACCGTAAATCGACTGCTTTCTGTCGCCCACGAACGTCAAATTTGGCGCATCGGGGTTGAGCAAAAGCTCAATCAGCTCAAGCTGGGCGCCGTTTGTGTCCTGAAATTCGTCGATAATTATATGTTTGAAATAATCCTGATAATACGCGCGAATGAGCGGATTTTCTTTCAAAATGGTTATTGTTTTGTTGATTAAGTCGTCAAAATCCGCCAAATCAGCCCGCTCGAGCTCGTTTTGATAGATTGCATAAATCAGCGCAACAATTTTTGTCAAATGAGTTTCAATTTCGCGGATTTTGTCCAGATTTTCCGGAAATCCTTGCGCATAGCCGTATTCTGACGCTTTTCTTTTCCCGAATCTGTCCAGAATAACTTTATACCCGGCAATTTCATCAAAAACTTTCGTGTCAAAATCCAGAAAATCGTCCGTATAATCCCTGAAATGCTCCGCCCAGAACTGCGCGTAGTCTTCTTTTGATTCGAATTTAAACGGCGTATTTTCGAGCACCGTGCAGAGCCTTTTTATGGAATTTACCGATTTTTCGTAAAATTCTTCGGGTGTGAGCCCGAGAGATTTGATTTTTTTGATAATTTCCGCGACCTGCGCCAGGATTGAATCGATATCATCAAGCTGTGCAAGGTTTTTCAGGCTTTCTATGCCGAGAATTTCCGCGCTGATGCCGAGTTTTTCGCAAATCAGGCTGATATCTTTTATTTGGTCGATTTCGCCGTAGCGAATGCGTTTTAGGATGTTTTCGTAAATAGTTGCGAGCGTGCTTTCTTCGGCAAGCTTAAATGACGGCGAAAGTCCCGCGTCGATTGAGTGTTTTTTCAAAATTCTGCTGCAAAAACTGTGAAAAGTCGAAATCCACAAATCCTGGTTGCCGGAACCAGCTTTTGCGTTTTCAAGCTCGGAAATAATTCGTCCTTTCATCTCGCCTGCGGCTTTGTCCGTGAAAGTTATGACCAAAATGTTCTGCGCGGCGTTTTTTATGCCCTCGTTTTCGAGTTCAAGCACCAGTTTTGTGAATCGTTTTGAGATTATTTTTGTTTTTCCGGTTCCGGCGCCGGCTACGATTTTTGTGCAGGATTTGCAAGGGTTTAAGACCGCTTTTGCCTGCTGGGGGTTGAGTTCTTTTACCAAATCTTCAATCATTCATCCTCCCCGGGGTCGCAAAGGCACGCGTAGGTGCAATCTGCGCATTGAAAATCGTTTGCGCAGGCAAATTCTTCGCTTTCTCTGATTTTGTCAACAACTGTTTTTTTCAGATTTTCAAGAATTTTATATTTAAATGTTTCAACCGTATCCGCAGGCGCAAAATCGCTCTTGCAGCCGCCATGGATGTTTTTTGGTCTTACATATTCGAGCCCTAATTTTGTAACTTTTCCCTTAAAATCCTTTAAAGAAGCCGAATTCTGGCTGGCAAGGTAATAAATCGGGATTTGATAGTCGTATTTTTTTTGATAATCCTCAATATTGGCCGGTGTCCTGCCTGTTTTCGTGAAAAAATTGACCCCGTATTCGCTGAGCGCGTAATTCAGGTCATTATCTTTGTTTTTGCCTGTTTTGAAGTCAACAATCGAATATTCTCCGTTTTTTTCGAGCATTGCGTCGATTCGTCCGTCAAAAACCACCCCGCCAAGCTCAGGAGCCCGAAAAGAAAACGAAATTTCACAAAAAGCTTTCTCTGGAGCGCAATTGAACCATCCGTTTTTGTCCAGTTCTTCAATTGCGTCCTCAAAATTCATTCGCATCTGCGCGAGCGCCAGTTTTTCGGTCGCAGCAACAAGATCAATGATTAACTGCGAAAAACCTGCCTGCAAAGCCGTTTCTGAATCATCAACCGAATTGAATAAGATGTCCGAAAGCACGAGCATAGCAGATTTGTTGAAACTGTCGAGATATTTGCTCAAAAATACCTCCATCACTGCATGCACGATGTTTCCGTAGTTTGCGGCGAACGTTGACTGCTCTTTAAGGTTCAAAAGTCCCTTAAAATAGTACTTTTTCGGACATTTTAAATATGTTGAAATTGCTGACGGGTTTAGCTTTAAAA
>CALUPP010000019.1 GCA_944322685.1 Candidatus Gastranaerophilales bacterium | reverse complement strand
GGGGATTGATTTTTTAGAAATTTGTTCTGCCGGAATTTTTAATGATTCTTCGGACTTTTGCGGCTCATTTTGCGCCGCGTCCATTCGTTTTTTGATAACATTATCGATATTTTCGATATATTTTTGAATATCGTCGGTGTAATACTCTTTTTTTATTTTGACGGAATTTTCAATCAAAAAAGAAAGCAAATCTGTCGCTTTATAAAGCACGTCCGAGATTTCGCGGTCGATTTGGAGCTTGTTTTCCTTAGCAAGCCCCAAAACATCTTCAATCTTATGCGCGAGCCGCTGAATGTTGTTAAAACCAATCATTCTCGCCGCACCTTTCAAAGAATGCGCATCACGGAACATGAAAACAAGCCTTTCCTTGTCATTCGGGCTGTTTTCAAGCTGGAGCAGGTTATTATTGAGCTTCTGGATAATTTCTTCCGTTTCTTCTCTAAAAATATTCAGAATTTCATCAGTTTCTTCGGGCAGAAAATCCATCCCCGGGCCTCATTCTCGTTTTACTGTGCTTCATGCTTTGCAAGACCGTCGGAAAAATCGCGGAGCATGTTAATATTTGTTATATTTGTGTCAATCGTTTTTAAAGATATTTGTATTTTCTGATTCAAGTCGTTTATTGTGTAAATAGCGGTTTCCGAAAGTTTTGACTGGCTGTCCGAGCTTCCTGCAACACTTTCAGCCATTTTTTTGAGGTTTTCAACGGCCTTGTTCAAAACAACATAGTTATTTTCGATTTCCGTAGCGAGCCTAACGCCGGATTCGATTTCTTTTGTGCCTTCTTCGGTCGCCATGACGGTGGAATTCGTCGTGTGCTGAATATCGTTGATAAGAGAAACGATTTTTGTGGTTGCCTGTTTGGATTCGTCAGCGAGTTTTCTGATTTCGCCCGCAACAACCGCAAAACCTTTGCCATGCTCGCCCGCTCTGGCCGCCTCAACCGCCGCATTCAACGCAAGCATGTTCGTTTGTTCCGCAATATCTTCAACAAGCCCGATAATCGAGCCGATTTGCTGGATATATTCGCTCAATTCAAGGATAAGCTCTGCGATAATCTGAATTCGCTGTTTTAAAACCACCATTTTTTCAATATTTGCTTTCACGGCCGCTTTTTCAAAATCAGTTCCGTCCAGTTCCGTCGAAACCGCATCAAGAGCCCCCTGAGCACCGTTTTTGATTTCAATTGACATGGATTTTAGCTGTTCAATCATTTGAATTGTGTTTTGGACGAGAGTTTTGTAATCTTCCGTAATATTTTTTTGTTCAGACGCGAGCGTCAATATTCTTTCGGCTGAATTTTTGGTTTTTGAGGCCTTTTCCTTAATTACCCTCCTCAGCTCCCCAATCAGCCACTGACGGGTAAAAACATACTGCACAATATAAAACATAAAGAAAAAAAACAGCGCTGCCAGGTGATTCAGGTTCATTGAGCTTTTATGAACAAACGCCACAACCATCACAAGGAAAGAAAAAAGCAAAACCATATCTATCGCAAACTTTATGTTTGATTTTTTTATAAAACTTAATTCGTTGCTCATTAAAAACTCCCCTGTTATTTTCAGCCAAATTGCAATATAATAATTTTATTACAAAGTTTCGATTGTAACAAGGATTTAATATAAATGACCCGGATTATAAACCCGATAACCCAGCCTGATGAAGTTTTGCATCTGTGTTTTGAACTTGATGACAGGGTTTATGCGATGAATGCCGAATTTGTAATGGAAGTTACAATGCTGCCCGGGCTGATTACGCCGCAAAAACTCCCGGAAAACGTTGTCGGCGTGCTGAACTACAACGGGCTTTTAATTAACGTTCTGGACATAAGAAGACTGTTTAATTTGCCTAAAAAGAACTTTGACACAACAAATCAGATAATCATCGTAAAAGGCGAAGAATCGCTCTGGGCAATAATCGTCGACAAAGTGTCGGATTTTATCGGAATTAACAAAAACAGCATCCAATCCACGGCGCTCAATACGATGAATAACTTTATAAAGTCTTTTTATCATCAGGATAACAAATTAATCAGCATTCTGAACATCCACGAACTGGAAGCCTTTTTGAGAGAAACAAAATCGACCGTCGGACAGGTTAATTATTCGGAATTTTTCCCAAAAGACCGCGAATCGCTTGAAATTTTTGAAAAAAGGAACAAAGAAATCGCCCTAAAAATGAATTTTGACCTTGAAAGCGATTTTTTCGGAAAAGATAAGTACGTAATTTTTAAAATTAACGGACACATTTATTGCATTTTTTCGGATTTTGTAAAAGAGCTTATTATGAAAAAAAGCCTTACAATCACAAAAATTCCCTATACGCCCGATTATATAAAAGGGATTATCAACCTGAAAGGCGATTTTTTTACGGTTTTGAGCCTGAAAGAATTCATCGGATTTGAAAATTTGGATAACACCGAAGAAGAAAAAATTATTGTGCTGGATGCGGGTGAATTGAAGCTCGCATTGCTCGTTGACGAAATTCTGGACGTGATGAATATCGCAAAAGACCAAATTCAAAACAAAAACGACATAAAACTTGACAATTTGTACATCAAAGCCGAAATTTACAACGATAATACCGTTATAAACCTGCTCAACCTCGAAAAACTGCTCGAGGATAAAAGGCTTTGCATTGATTAAAGTTTTCGCGGCCGATTTTTGTGTATAATATAGCTATGCTGAGAAACAAAAACATTTTAATAGGTATTACGGGCGGAATCGCTGCATACAAAATCTGCGAACTGGTCAGAATGTTCAAAAAAAACGACGCAAACGTAAAAGTCGTGCTCACACCGAACGCAAAAGAGTTCGTAACCGAGCTGACAATGGACACTCTGGCGCAGGACAGGGTTTATATTGAACAATTCAACACAACCGACAAAAAACCGGAGCATATCTCGCTTTGCGACTGGGCCGATATTTTTATAATTGCCCCGGCAAGCGCAAATACAATCGGAAAACTCGCAAACGGCATTGCGGACAACCTTTTGACCTCGCTTGCCTGCGCATTCACGGGCACAAAGCTCATTGCACCCGCAATGAACACCGGAATGTGGGAAAACAGGTTTGTTCAAAAGAACATTTCGGCCCTAAAAAACGCCGGAATGCACATTGTTGAGCCGGAAAGCGGTTTTCTTGCCTGCGGAACCTGCGGAAAAGGCCGGCTTGCGTCCGTAGAAAAGGTTTTTAACGAAGCAGCGCTGCTTTTGTACGAAAATCAAGCGCTAAAAGGCAAAAAAATCCTCATCACCGCCGGCGGAACCCGTGAAAACCTCGACCCCGTACGATATATCGGGAATTACAGCTCCGGAAAAATGGGAAAAGCCCTTGCTGATGCGGCATACAACGCAGGCGCGGAGGTTACGCTGATTTGCACGTTCGAAGAAACAAAACCCTACAAGACAATCACCGTCAACAGCGCGCTTGAGATGGAAAATGCCGTTAAAAATGAGGCACAAAACGCGAATTGCGTGATAATGGCCGCTGCCGTAGCCGATTACCGGCCGGCCGAGTGCTCCGTTTCAAAAATCAAAAAGGACAAAAACGAAGAATTAACAATAAAACTCGTCAAAAACCCCGATATTCTGGCAAATTTGTGCAAAAACAAAAAACAAAACCAGATTATTGTCGGATTTTGCGCGGAAAGCGACGATTTAATCGAAAATGCACGCGAAAAACTCGCCCAAAAAGGCTGCGATTTCCTTGTTGCAAACGACATCACGCGCAAAGATATTGCGTTTTCGAGCGATTACAACGAGGTTTACATCCTCTCAAAAGATGCCCCGATAAAGAAAATCGACCGCAGCACAAAAGAAAATATCGCAAAAAGCATTCTGGAAATAATTTTCAAAGGTGAAAACAGTGGAAATTAAGGACATTTTGGCAAAAATTGAAGATTTTGCCCCCCCCCAAACCGCAGAAGAATGGGACAATTCGGGCTGGCAAATCAATCTTCACCTAAAAGAAACAAAAAAAATCCTCGCATGCCTTACGGTCACGGACGATGTGCTTGAACATGCGATTGCAATGGGCTGCGATTTGATAATTTCGCACCATCCGTTGATTTTTTCACCCCTGAAAAAGCTCACAAACCCGCTTCACCAGCGCGCAATCCAAAATAACGTCCAAATTTACAGCGCACACACAAATTTTGACCGCGCAAAAGGAGGCACAACGGACATTCTTGTCGAAAAACTCGGGCTTTTAAACGTAAAAGCGGTCAACGATTACGTAAAATCGGGCGAGCTGCCCTTTGAACTGACGCTGGAGAAGTTTATTTCAACGCTAAAAACGACTTATGCACTTGAAAAAATCAAAGTCATAAACAAACTTGCAAAAAACTCCGTAAAAACCGTCGCAATCTGCGCGGGAGCGGGGGCTGAGTTCATCGGGGATGTTTGCGGAGCTGATGTTTACATAACCTCGGATGTCAAGTACCATGCGGCTTTGGAAGTTAAAAACATGGCGCTTTTGGACATCGGGCATTTTGAATCCGAGAAATTTTTCTCCGAAAAAATCGTCGAAATCCTGAAAAATGAACCCGTGGAAGTGATTACAGCAAATGAAAAACCAGCCTGGACAATTGTATAAAATATTTTTCATATTTTTGGCCGTTTTTGGACTTTTCGGCAATCCGCCGGCTTTTTCATACGAAACAGCGGTTCTGCATTATCCGGACAGGGACTGGAAAGCCGTTTCTTACGAACGAAAAGACGAAGAACAAGAAATCATCGCGACTTTTGTTCCGGTTTACGATGATCCCGTGAACTGGAACGAAATGCTGATTTTTCACTCTTACAAATGGGCAAAACAGGCCAACGAAAACGCCGATTCGTTCATAGAAACAATTATCGGCTATGAGCGGGAAAAATTCGGAAAAATCGAAACAAAAAAGCTCAAATCCGAGGCCGATGACGCAATTATGCAATGGTGCGCGTACAAAAGCACCTCAAAAAACCCGGCACAGTGCGCTCTTGTGCGGGTTGCGAAAGGGCATGAAACCATTGTCGCAATAAATTACCTGACAAGAAACATCAACAGCTTTGAATCGCACAAAAAGAAGCTCTGGCTGCCTGTTTTGGCCAATGCGACAATGTATTACAGCTACTGGCGCTGGAATCCCACGATGAACAAGGCTTTGTGCGTTGAATTATGAACATAAAAATAATCGCAGTCGGAAAAATCAAAGAAAAATTCACAAAACTTGCGCTGGAAGAATATGAAAAACGCCTCGGCGCTTATTGTTCGCTGATTTTGGCCGAAATTCCCGCGCAGGAAATTAAAGACGAAAGCCTCGCCCAAAAATACATGGAAGCCGAAGCGGAAAAAATCCTCGCCAAGATTAAGCCGGATTCTTTCGTTATTACGCTGGAAATCGAGGGCAAAAGCCTTTCTTCGGTCGAATTTGCGCAAAAACTCAAAGATATTTCCGCAAACGGAACAAATGAAGTCGTTTTCGTCATCGGAGGCGCAAACGGGCTCGCAAAATCGGTCAGCGAACGCGCGGATTTTAAGCTCAGCCTCTCAAAAATGACTTTCACCCACCAATTTGCGCGCGTTTTGCTCTACGAGCAGATTTATCGCGCTTTTAAAATCAACGCCAACGAATCCTACCACAGATAACCCCAAAATCCCCGCCTGATTGCCCGACCGTCCTGCCCGGGCGGCTAATTGTGCAAAGCCGCTGTTTTTTCTTTAATATAATTAATCTTTTTCATACTTCCAACTATTCTTAATTCCAGACATTGGGGCCTTTGGCCCCTTTTTTTTGCTTTGTGTTCAAATCTTTTGAAAAAATCAGCTCCGCAGGCTTCAAGTCGCAAAAATCTCAAAACACGCCCAGCCCGCAAATCAAAAAACGGCCAAAATCAAAGATTTTTGACCTGCCGGTCTCCCCAAAAAACAAATCAACCGCAAAACCGCTCAAACCGGGCTGCTGCAAACATCAATCCAGCCCGCGCTTTTAGAAATTCTGAACAAATCCTCGCATGTCAGCTCAATTGCGGAATTTGAGCTTCCACAGGCGGGAAATACCGTCTTGAAGCGCTTTAATGAAACGTCCGTATAAACTTTTACGCCCTCCGGCACCGCAAAAGGGCAAACTCCGCCGACTGCGTGCCCCGTAAGCCTTTCAACGTCGTCAAAAGGGAGCATTCTGGCCTTGAATCCGAAAAACGATTTGAATTTTTTATTATCAATTTTAACATCGCCCGCCGCAACTATAAGAATCGCGCTACTTTCCCGCTGAAAAGAAAGGGTTTTTGCGATTCGTGCAGGCTCCGTGCCCAAAGCCGCCGCCGCCAGCTCAACAGTCGCGCTGGAAACGTCGAATTCGCGTATATTTTTGTCCTCTCCGTACTCTCTCAGGTACGATTTCACTCTATCCAATGACATTCGTGATTTCTCCGTTATTTTGTTTAATTTTTATTCTTTGCCGGCCCCGCAATGCAATCACGCACCCACGATGCCGCAGAAACGCCCGCTCCAACCCCAAAAGCCAGTCCGGCGTACGTCAAAAACGCTTTTGCATTGAAAATTTTCAGCTGTTTTAGGCTTTTCGCATCCAAAAACGGTTTTGCCGCCCGAATTCCTTTGATACTTGCCAGCGCTTCTTCCGCAAGCAGCGGAGCCATGCCTAAAAACGCGATTTTTCCGCAATTATCTTTCACAAAAGAGCCGATTTTGTCCAATCCGTTTTTCGGCTTTGCGCCGTCTTGCTTTTCGGGCTTAAAAAGAGCCGTGCCAAACGCCGCAACGCTCAAAAGCTTAAACGGTGTTCTGGATTTTTGCAAAATTTTACCCAAACCCCCGAAATTCTCATTCAAAGCATGCCCCAGTTCATGAAAACCGGCGATTGAGAGTTTTTCCTTGTTAAATACAATAAATTTTCCCCTGTGTATATAGCCCGCATTTTTGCCCTTGACAATGGTGCCCGTCATATTTTCAAGGGATTTATTGAGGGCCGCATCAAGCTCAGGTTTCTTTTCAACAAGCTTCAAAAGAAATTTCGGGAACACATTTTTCATTTTCTCAACAAAAACCGCGCTATTTTGCGGATTTGCGTCCAAAACTTCGATGCCCTTTTTCCCCAAGCCGGATTTTTCAAAAGCTTTGTCAAAAGCAGCGACAAAAGCATCCTGCGCGGGCAAATTTTTCAAGCTGTTTCTTATCAAAGGTCTTGGAGCGGCCGAAAAGGCATTATAAACAGAAGCTCCGACCGCAGCCCCGGCCGCAATTCCCACAGCCGTCCGCGCAGAATCCTTGATTTTTAGTTTTTTATGCAGCCTGACATCATTTTGGCCGTTTTTTCGTTCAATATTAGAAATCATTTTCGTTCCCGCAACTGTAAAAGCATAATACCCGAAAAAAGTATTTTTTGCCGAAAAGCGCAGCAAAAACGGGGCGAATTTAATATAATTTTACAAAAAACGATAAAATATTTCATGATAATATAAAAAAATGGCTGGAATTAAAGAATTTGTCGGGAAGCGAATAAAAATCCTCAGAAAAAGCAAAAATCTGACCCAAGAACAACTCGCCGAGCTCATAGACATAAGCCCGAGGCAAGTTTCACGCCTGGAACGCGGCGGAAATTTTCCATCCTCCGCGACTTTTGAAAAACTCACATCCGTGCTCGGGGTCAAAACTATGGATTTTTTCAACTTTGACGATATTAAACCGGAATAAACTCTAAAATCTCTCAAAACGTCTAAATGAGCGGTTTTAAGCAGGCGCGATTTGCGTCAAAACAAAATCAAAAGCGGATTTTGCCCAAATCGCCAAAAAACAGCAATAAAAGGGCTTTCGAAATATCAAAAACCCTTTTTATTCGGCTCAAAAACTTTAAATGAGGTTATTTTGCCCACCTTTGTATAAATTTTTCAAAGGCGCTGTCATTGCTTTGCGCAACTGCCGGTTTCGAAGCCCATTCTGCCTTTAATTTCGCAATGATATCGTCATATTTAGAAACATAACCGGATTTTGCGCTGTTCGCTCTGACATAATCCAGAGCGGATTTGATTTCGTTTGAAAAATTGCCCTGTGCCGAAAAGTTTCTGCCGCCATAATTATAATTTGTGTCCAAAAAGCCCGATTTGCCCTTATTTGCCAGCCGGCAGAACGATTCGCCGCGGTTCGTATCGACTTTGAGCATCTTATTGTAGTTGAGAGCGCCAAAATAGTGCTCTATGACGCCTCTGGAGTTTTCTTCTCTTACCCCGAGCAATTTGCCGTCATGAAAAGTTGAACGAATCGATGTGCCGTTTGTACGCTCAACCAATTTTTCAATTACATTGCCGCCCTTATTAACATAAGTGATTTTTGTGCCGTTTGGGCATGTTTTAGGAGTCCATTTCGTAGCACTTTTGAATTTTGCAAAAACCTGCGCCGCTTTTCCCAGCATTTTAAAATTCAAATTTACAATTTGTAACAATTCAATAAACAAAAGGTACCAAAATCAAAAAATAATTCAAAAATAAGCAACAAAAAAGAGTTTCTGAACTAAATCAAAAACTCTTTTCTGCTAAAATTAGAATCCGGCAACTAGCTATCTTCCCAGGCGGTCTTCCGCCAAGTAGTTTCGCCGCAAGCAGTCTTTACGACCGTGTTCGAGATGGGAACGGGTGGGATCCTGCCGCTTGGTCACCGGAAAATTTGTAAAGATTGGCTAAAATCCAAACAAGGAGCCAATCAATACGGTTCGTGACCGTACATTGAAAGCTGCATAGTAATTATAAGTTAACGCAATCACTCAATTCCTTACAAACTCAAAGTTTGTATTTAGGAAAAGCCCTCGTCCTATTCAATGTTTCCATGGAATCCTGACCGCACCACTGAAAAGGTGTAAACGGCTTCGGTACAAATATGGACAATGTGCAATTAAGCTTCAAATCGTGCTTAAAACCGTTTTCATTTTTTATCAATTTGG
>CALUPP010000018.1 GCA_944322685.1 Candidatus Gastranaerophilales bacterium | reverse complement strand
CCGGCAGCTATCGCCGGAGCCGATGAATTTGTAGAAATTGAAACATTATTTCCGGCAGTTATAGTGGTTAATCCGGTTGAATTAATAGTTCCGCCGATTTGTGCATCAGCAGCCGAAGCGATTGTCACAGTTTCGCCGCTGATGGCACTGCTTGTTGTGATATTTCCGGAGTTAGCAGTAATGTTAGCCGCACCGGTAGAGGTCACAGTACCCCTGATTTGTACTCCGTTAGCCGACGTCATCGTAACTGTGCCACCTGAGACAGCGCCGGTTGTAGTAATTCCGCCGGTGGTTGTTGTAATCGATGCGGCACCGGTGGAAGTCAACGTTCCGCCGATTTGTGCGTCGTTTGCCGCAGAAATTGTTATTGTATTTCCGGTTATTGTGCCTGTTGTTTCTAAATCACCTGAATTTACAGCCAAAGAAACCACGTCGTTTGCTGCAATATTGTTGAATTTTGTGGAATTCGCACCACTGAGGTACACGCTGCCCTGATTTGCGGACGCATTTATCCCGTTAGCGGATTCGACCGCAACAGCCCCGGAAGATGTGCCGATTGAACCCGTAGAAGTCAGATTTATGTTAGTTCCGCTTATGACTGCGTTTGCGTTGGAAGCAATTATATCTCCGGTGTTGAAAGTCACATCAGAACCGCTAATTTTGTCCGTTAATGTTGCAGAACCCGTGGAATTTATGGTTACATTGCCATTTGTGTTGGAAACATCCTCAAATTGAACATTGCC
Source organism: Candidatus Gastranaerophilales bacterium (assembly GCA_944322685.1). Classification (GTDB taxonomy): domain Bacteria; phylum Cyanobacteriota; class Vampirovibrionia; order Gastranaerophilales; family Gastranaerophilaceae; genus Spyradomonas. Next base: position 17,208 of record CALUPP010000018.1, on the reverse strand, counting down.
GCCCGATGAAATCTTAATATTTCCAGATGTTGTGTTTGTCAAACTGTCGAATGTAACGTCAGAAGCTGAATTTAAGTTCATGCCTGTGCCGGATTGCGCACTGACAGTGCCTGAGGACGTAATATTCAATGCAGATGAATCAGAACCAATGCTGTTATCAGCAATAAGTTCAATTGTTGCCGCAGATATTGCATTTTGGGCGGTTGACGTAATATTTGAAGCATCAACTTTGACATTTCCGGAAGATGCCTGCAACAATCCGTTTAAGACTGCGTTTCCGGCCGTTTCAATAACAATATTACCGGAAGAAGCCGTTACAGTTGTACCTGCACTTTGTGTGTAGGAACCGACGTTGTTGAAATTAACGTTATTTGCAGTAATATTGCCGACAATGTTTGCGATATTGCCGGAATAATTGAAATCAGAGCCCGTAAGCGTGATATTTCCGAGCTGAGCAGTGTCAGAACCGGCGAGATTTACCGTGCCGGACGATGTAATATCAATTTTCCCCGGGGTATTTACCGCAAAATTTGATGAGCCGGAGCCTGAAATATTACCCTGAGAATTTAGTGCAACATTTCCGCCCGCGCTGACTGCATTTCCGCTGCCAGTAGAGGTAATGGCGCCCGCACTGGTAATATTTACAGCGCCGGAAGTTGATGAAACAGTGTCAGAAATTGTCACATCGCCCGTTCCTGTATTAGCAAGCGTAATATTTCCGCCGCCTGAAACAGTTTTTACATTTAAATCGCCGGATTTTGTAATATTTACGCTGTTATTAGCCTGAGCAGTGATTTCACCGATGGTGCCGGCCAGCGATAATGCCGAAGACGACCCGATACTGCCCGAAGTAGCCGTCAAAGAAAGCGAATCAGCAGTCAATGAGGACGCCGAGCCGTTTATATTCTGCGCAGCCGTTAAAGCAACGTTAGAACCGCTCATTGAGCCGCCCAAATCGATGCTGTCACCCGCTGTTACAGTAATATTTGAGCCGGCAGAAGTTTGCGCATTGCTTGCAAAGTTAACATTGCCGGCTGCTGCGTTGATTTGAACGTCATTTGCGGTAGAAACCGCTTTATTTATATTCAAATCACCGTTTTGTGCCGAAATTGAAAGTCCAGTGCCGGCTTCAGCAGAAAGATTGCCTGAAATCGTCGAATTTTGCGCAGAAATCGAATCTGCCGCCGACAAAACTACATCCTTGCCGCTTAAAGAGCCGGTTGTCGTCAATGTGCCGGAAGAAACAGCAAGATTTGTCGTTCCTGTTGATGAAATATTATTAAAAGTTGCATTTTTATTTGCAGACAGATAAATTCCGCCATTTTGAGCGCTTGCACCCGTAACATTTACGTCACCGGAAGAATTTGTGAGATTTATTGCAGAAGAATCAGAACCGATTGCGCCAGAAACAGCAAAATTAACGCTGGATGCATCAATCAACCCAGAACCGCCGTTTGCCAAAGAAGCGCCCTGTACTGATACGGAATTTCCGGAAACCGTGCCGTTTAAAGTGTTTGCTGCCGTACCTTTTATGTTAACTGCGCCGTTTGAGTTAGAAACAGTGTTAAATGAAGCGGTTCCGGAAGTTGTAACCTCCAAATTCCCCGAAGTTACGTTCGAAAGTGTACCAAACGAAGTCGATGAGGAGTTTGAGCTAAGATACATGCCCGTTTGCGACTGAGCGTTAACAGCTCCTGAGGAGGTAAATGCCAATGCATTAGCCGAAGAACCGATTTGGCCGGTTGAAACCAAATCAATTGTACCTGCTGAAATTGCATTGCTCAATGAAGAGGAGATATTTGCCCCGGAAATCGAGACATTGCCCGATGTAGCACTCAAAAGCCCGCCCAAAAGCACATCTCCGTTGGAATTAACTGCGATATTTCCGCCGGAATTTGAAATTGCACCAAGATTCAGAGCATCAGCAGAATTATTAACCAATGAAACCGAGCCTGTTGACGTATTTAAGATTGAAGTCCCGTCAGCTTGGGTAATTCCGGAATCAGAAACAACATTTATGCCGCTTTGAGCGCTTATATTGCCAAGCTGGGCATTTTTTCCGACGCTTTCCACGGAAACACTGCCGTTCGCAGCGCTGGCCGTAAGTGTACCGTCAGATTTGAATTTTACGGAGTTCGTTGAGCCGACGCTGCCGCTTTTTGAAGTTAAAACAATGTTTCCGGCCGCGTCAATGTTTACACTGTCGCTGCCCTGGATTCCGCCTGTGTTTGCAAGAAGCTCAACACCGCCCAAATTTGAGGTTTTTATCAAGCCTGTGTCAGCAAATTCAATAGAATTCGCATCAATTTTTACAAGCCCTGAAGCCGTGATATTTCCGGCAATTTCAACACCAGCTGTTGAGCTTATGTCATTTCCCTGTAAAATATTGTTAAAATCAGTATCAAAAGCAGTCCATGCTGATTGCTGTGTGGTCGGATCCGCGATATATGCATCAAAATTCTGGGTCATTCTGTCATAAGCGGCCTGTGTCGGCACGATAGAATGCAAACTGCCCACATTCATCTGTGCACCGGCCCCGACAATCATGCCAAGAGGAGAAATAAACACGACATTACCGGTACCGGCTCCGCCGCCATTCATAAAAGAGTTATATGCACCGTAAATATTAATCTGGCTGTTGACCATATTAACCGCATTTTGGGTGTTAAAATACTGATTTACGGTATGCCCCGCATCAACTCCGAATTCGGTAAAATGGTTAAAGGTATTATTCCCGCTGACATGCCCGCCGGTGATATTGGTAACATTTCCGTCAGTAACAATACTGCCCGGGTTTCCATCCGCACCGACAACCGCGCCGAATGCAGGCATTACAAACATCGTAAAGGCCAAAAAAGAAGCAACAACTCTTTTTGAGCGCTTTATTAGACTATCCAACTTAAAAAAGTGCATATATTTCTCCTGATTTTTCATACTTCACAGATATATCCATTTTAACGCTATACATCAATACAGTAAACTAATTTTAAATAATTGTTACGAATATACATTTTATTGATTGTTAGTTAAATTTCGAACCCTGATAAAAGAAATGACAAAATAAGCCGCATAATACACAACAAGCAATATCAGCATCTCAAAAACCGGATGAATAAACGAAAATTTCTGAAAAAGTCCCCATACAAGCCCGAAAGGTATGAACGCCAAAGTAAGTTTAGCAATATTCCCCCACGGAACCTGCCATTTTAAGCCGTCAACAGTAATTACAACGCTCAATGCAAAATATACAAAATTTGTAATCAATGCTGCAATGCCTACACCGATAATTCCGTAGTATTTAATCAAAAAGTAATACAAAACAAGCCCCACAAGTCCCGCAAAAACCTTTATTATCGTATTTATGTACATTTTGTTAGCAAGATGATACTGCATTGTCGTATAATCCGCTAACCCCATAAAAAGCACCGATGCCGTCAAATAAGGAAGAATCACAGAAGCGCGGATAAAGCTTGAATGTGCAAAAATATCCACGATTTGCACGGAATACAGAACCATAATCACAACAAGTGGCAGCGCAACCAAAAGATAATACGCCGTGAGCTTTGAAATAATGGGGCGAACATCCTTTTTATCCTCAAACATGTTAATAATTCGAGGAAAAGCCGCAACTGTAATTATTGAAAAGAAAGTCATAAGCAAAGGCGAGCTCAAGCCGTAAGCAACACCGACAAGACCGACATCCTCAAACCCGCTGAAATGCCCGAGAATAAACCTATTGCTCTGATTTATCGACCACATGCTTATAGATGCGACTGCAATCGGGATTCCATAGATAAAAAGCGACTGCAATGTATCAAATTTGGGTTTTACAAACTCAAAATATTCAAAAATATTACTCTGAAACATCAAAACAATATCTATAATAGTTATTGAAACAAACATCCCCAAAAGTATCGAAACGCCGCCGAAATTCGTATATTTTATTATTAAAACCGAAAAAACTATCGTCATTATCTGATTTGCAATCGTCGAAACAGTAAACGCGCTCGGTTTTATCTGCGCGCGCAAAATCTGGAACAAAAGCGCCCTGATTGCAACAGGGATTATCAAAATCAGGATAATGAAAAAGATTTTGGGCGGAATTTTGAAAAAGCTGTAAAAATACCCCTTAAAAAGAAAGGCAAGAATGAACATCGTCATGATATTGCTCGCAAGAAGCATCACCAATGTTGACAAATATTTGGGAATTTCGAGTTTTATCTGGTGCTGTCTGAAAAAACGCAGCCCCGAAAGCCCGACCCAGTCCGAAAAAAGAATACACAAAAAGCTCAACACCGCAAGCGACACAGTATAAATTCCATACTGCTCGCGGCTGAGCAAATTTGTATAAACCGGCACAATCAAGGCGTTACCCAGAAGCCCAAAAAGCTTTGACGGGGCATATTTGGCCATATCCTTGAAAATCGGCTTTAATGTTTCGTTTATTTCTTTTTCCGACTGAATACTACTCGACAACTTTTATCAAATCCTGTGTTAAATCATCACCGCCGTACAAAACCGCATCTTTTGTCAAAATAAGCTGATAATCCTTGTCTTTTGCAATTTTTATGAGTTCGGCATTAATATCATTGTTGATTTTCATGAGTTTTTCGCCATAAGATTTGCTCATTGCAGACTTTTTCGCAGTTAAATCCAAATCAAACTGATTCTTCATCTCCTCGCGTTTTTTTTCATCTTCTTCTTTATTCATTTTGTTGGCAGATTCTTCAATAAATTTGATTATTTTTTTCTTTTCGGCCGCACGTTCCTTATTTGCCTTTTGAACAGCCTTTGACGACGCAACGACCTTGTTTACGTCAACATATCCGTATTTTATTGCAGGCTGCGAATCTGCCGGCTTAACTTCCTCGGAAAAAACCGGAGAACAGGTCAAAATTCCCGCCGCGGCCATACCAAGCACCATATTTTTCAAATTAATTTTCATAATTTAACCCCTCTTTACTATATTTCCAAATAACTGTTTGAATATACCGATTTATTGAGCAAGATGCGGGCCGTTTTATAGATTTCAGCCTGCTTTTTGTCATTTTTGTCGTAATTTACATCATCAATATCGCCAAAATCGCGCATCATCTCAAATATCTCAAGAATCAGCCCGTCATAAGGCTCAACCGGTGTTTTAGATTCAAGAAGTTTGTTAATTCTAATCAATTCATCGTCAAAAGAATCAACAATCGCGCTATCAAGCCCGCATCCGGCCGCAAGAACGAAAAACGCCCTGTTTATTAACGGCCGAAGCTCAGCCGGAGCCCCGTTTGACACATTCGACAAGCCGATTGTGGTCAAAACGACCGGGTCAAAGCTCTCCTTTAGCATTCTCAAGGTGTTTAGAGCCTCTAAAGCCTGAGATTGCTCGACAGTGACCGGCAGAATCAAGGGATCAAAGAAAATTTTCCCGTTTTCTATCCCGATTTCCTGCGTTTTTTCAACAATCTCAAACGCAAGCTCCAAACGCCCGTCGGCCTCTTTAGGAATCCCGATTTCACTGTTCATTGTCAGTGCGATAAGACCGGTATCGTAGCTTTTTGCCAGCTCAGCAGTTTGAGAAAGGCGTTCAGAATCGGCGCTCGTGCTGTTTATAATCCATTTTTCAGGATTTTTAGCAAGTTTTAACCCCGCCTCAATTTCGCCAAGGTTCGTCGTATCAAGCGAAAGCGGGATTTCAGTCATTTCGCATGCGATATTAACAAGCCACTCCATAGTTCCTGCAAAAGCGCCGCGCGCAGGGCCGATATTCAGATCAATCCAGTCGGGTTTTGCCGAAATTTGACGCTCAAGTAAGCGTTTTATGTAAGATTCATCTCTGTTTTTTACTGCTTCCTTAGTGTTTTTTGAGATAATGTGCAGGTTTTCCGATATAAGTTTCATTTTCCCTCTAACAAATCTGAAAATCGCCGTGTTTTTTCAAGTGCTCAATCAAACCGCCGTCTTCAAGCATTTTTATCATAACATCAGGTAAAGGCGCAATTTTTATTTCGATATTTTTGGTTAAATTCCGCACAATGCCCTCTTTTACATCGACCTCCAGCTCATCTGCCGCATCAATCTTGTCCGTATCGCACTCAATAAGCAAAAGCCCGATATTAATTGCATTTCTGTAAAAAATCCTCGCAAAAGACTTTGCCAGAACCGCTCTAACGCCCGCAATTTTGATAATTTGCGGCGCATGCTCCCTTGAAGACCCCAGCCCGAAGTTGTTTCCTGCAACAACAAAGTCGCCTTTATTCATTCTTGAAGCAAAAGTTTCGTCTGCATCCTCAAGAACATGCTTTGCAAACTCGTTCAAATCCGAACGCAAGTGAAAAAGCCTGCCGGGTGCGATATGGTCGGTGCTGATGTTATCTCCGAACTTAAAAGCCTTTCCGCGATAAGACATATTTCCCCCTCATTGCATGATATTTATAAAAATTATATACAATTTGGGTTTTTATACCAATTTTGTAAAATTATTGATACAATTAATTAACAAAAGTGCCGTTTGTTGAAATATCGCGGATGAAAATTTGTCCGTTCATTTTGTAAATAATCAAATGCTCCCGCGAAACCGCGCCGCATTCCGGCCTTACTCTGATTTGACATGAACTGTCGCGGCCAACTTTTATATATGACCCGTCGGGCATATTTTTGAGCATATTCATTATCCAAGGCTCTGAAAGGTCGATATCCACGTTTGCAATACGCAAAGAGCGTACATTTCCGAGCGCATAAACAGCACCGGGCTGCAGCCTGCCTTGGCGTGTTATCTGATTGTAGCTAAAATCGGCTTTTCTTCCTGTGGAAGGCCGGCTCGACGGATTTGAGGGGTCAAAATTGAGCCAGATGTCGTCAGAAGGGCTCATATCCCGTGCAAGATAATTGCCCTCGCCGCGATTTGCGTCATAATGGCGATTATAAATTTCCCGATCGCGGGGATTACTCAAATCAAGCACCTCATCCTTCAATGCACCCGTATCCAGCTCATAACGGTAGAACAATCTGCCGGTCGAGCCCATTTGCCTGTCGCCGGTTATGTTGCTTCCCGAGGTTTGAAGTCCGTTGTTTCTGATAATATAATCCAAATCACGCGCAATTTGTTCCATATCCGCGTTATTTCTCGGATAAATAGTAAAAGCTTTGCCGCGTTGCTTTCCCCTGTTCAAATCACCTTCAAAAGTGCGATCTGCGCTCAAAGTTTTCCATTCAATACCGCGCTCTCGCAAATAAGGGATAATTACATCGGCCATTTTTTGCCAATCCGCTTCATTAACTGCAAAAAGATGCATTTTCCAAGCGCCGTGATGCCTGTCAGTACCGGTATCATAAGACCACCAGCCCGAGGTTTTATTTCCCGCAAAAAGATGGCTGTTATTCTGTATGAATTCCCAATGAGAACAATTTCCATAGGATTTTTGGGACAATTTATATTTATTGAGCGGATTTCCCGGTTCCAAATCAACACTTCCGCGAGTGTGGTTCAAAAACTGGCTGAAAAATCCTTCTTTTCGGGCGGGATTATACATTATTCCCATATTCTGCGCATCATATTTTGCATTTTTTATACCGATTTTTGAGGTTTTTAAACCGGCAAGAACCGATATAAGCTGATTTACGCCCTCTGCAGACAAATCAAGCTCACCGGTCAAAACCATGGTGCTAATCGCACTTGCAGCGGCATCAACCCCGTGCTCCGCAACAAAAGCTGCGAAATTCGGGCATTTTTTAACAAAAGCCGAAGCAATACCGCCTGCGGCCGACCCAAGCATGCCGCTTCCCATTCCGGCAGCGAATAACGTGCTGTTCATGGCAAGTTCTTTTTTCAAAGCATCCATTTTTTCTTTTGAAACAGTATCTTTTGTAGCTTCATCAAGCATTTCTAATCCGATTCCGCCCACAGAACCAACCAACCCGGCCCCGATTGCCAACGGAGGACAACACAACAGCCCGATTACAGAAGCGGCCGAACCCGTAATTTCAACAGTTTTTCTTGCGTTTTGCACGAATTCTGTTTGATCTTCTGCATAGGCTTTTGCCAAAAGTTCAACATTTTTTGTGCCATAAGCTTCTTTATACGCCTGTTCGTACTCTTTGCTCAAAGTTTCAAAACTTTTTCCGTCATTTATGGCCATTGCCCGTTCATCAATATTTACAAGGAGTTTTTGTTTTAATTCCTGCAAATTTTTACAGACAACTTGACCGTTTTGGACTTTTACATCGCTCATACCGGACATACTTTGCAAAAGTTCAGTCAAAACAGAATCATCAGAAGAACCCGAAAGACCGGACAACAGTTTTATTACCGAATCAGAAATTTCACCGCCAGATTCAGCTTCATCAAGACTTTGATGTATAAGTTTTTGGGCTTGATTTACCGATTTTTGAATTGAATAAGCGGAATTTAAAGCCTCAAACCGCTCAATTTTTTCCCGGCTGTACTCAACCCCCATTCTGCGGCTGTAAACTTCGGCAAATTCCATTTTTTCCGCGCCGTTTTGCAATACATAAGGTTCTTTTGCCTTGTATGTGGTTTTTGTGGAATTTATTCCGTCGCTATTTGAAAAAGATTCGGTAACAGCAACTGCGGATTCTTGTAAAAATATCTGTTCAAATTGTTTGACTTTTTCCTCATAATCGGGGCTGTCCGCGGACGGCAAAGCCAAAATTCTATCTTGGAGCCGCTCAACCTGCTCGGGAGTCAGCCCGTTGACCAATTCCGCAATTTTTGCCTTTTGTTCTGCCGAAAATCTTTCAATTCCGGGCATTGTTTCCATTAAATTTGCTTTTATTAGTCCGTAATATTCAGCAAAAGTCAAATCTCCGCGCTTGGCACGTTTCAAAAGCTCCGCGGTTTCATTTTTGATATATAAATTCCGGGCCACAGAGCTGCGTGAAAGGCGTGAGCCGAAGAATTCCTTGATAGCATTGTACCCCCCCCCCCGCAACTCCGTTTTGATGCCCGTAAAGAGCATCGTAACCCCTTGAAATTTCATCTTCTATTGAGGTAATTGCAGCATATTCAACTTCGTTATCGCTCATTCGGGCGACATCATACTCAACCTGCTCTTTAACCGGCGAAATTTTCTTGTTGTCAGGTTCATCGGTGGTAAATTTCTTAAAAAATTTCATGATATGCCTGAATTTAACGTCCGTTTTATTTTCAACATCACCGTCAAACATTGACGGGTCATCTTTCATCAGCGCTTTCATTTCATCTTTATCAAGTTTGCCGTTTTTATCGGAATCTGCAGCCTTCAACTTCGATAAAAATATTGAAACTTCAGAATTATCAATAACTTTATCTCCGTTCAAATCTAATGCTTTAAAAATATCAATAAACGCCTTTTTCCCGGATTTTTCGACGTCCTCCAGCGTTTTGCCTTCAAGAGAAGACAAATTAAAAGATTTTTTATTAATAAAAATATTTTCGCCCATAAAACCTCCTTTTGCAGGGCAATAACATCTACAGATGTTATTTATATCGGGTGACTCTGCGGAAAACTTTAATTTTTAGGGAATAAATTTACATTTTTTAACAAAAAAGTATTAAGGTTTTTTAAAAAGTGCTTTGAAATATTTTTGTTTATAGTAATATAAAATAACAATTGAACAAAAAGCGGATAGAATGTTGAAAAAAGTATAGCATTCTATAGTTTTGACTTGTAAAAAAATAAAAGACAGAATATAAAGAAGGTGCAAAATGGGAATTAAAGGAAAAAACGATAAAATGGTAGTTCTTGCTTGCGAAGAATGCTCAAGAAGAAACTACACAACCACAAAAAATAAAAAAACATTAAAAGACAGAATGGAACTCAGCAAATACTGCCCGTTCTGCAAAAAACACACTAACCACAAAGAAACAAAATAGTTTTGTCCGGCTAAATGCCGGATAAAACGGGTTTCGGCCATAAAAGGCTTTTGAAAAGTTAATAAAATATGCGTTTCTCGGCTCAGCTAGTTATTAAATATAAAAAAATTAATCACAACCGGCCGAATCGGGAACAGAATAAAAAGGATTGAGCGTCCTTAGTTCAGTTGGTAGAACGTCGGTCTCCAAAACCGGATGTCGAGGGTTCGAGTCCTTCAGGGCGCGATTCTTATAACAACCAGAGGGAAAAATGGCTAATCAAACTAAAGAAAAAAAAGACCTGAAAGAAGATTTAATCGCTTATTTGAAAAGTGTTAAGCTCGAATGGGGAAAAATCACCTGGCCGTCAAGACAGCAGGTCTTTGTCGAAACCATTTACGTAATTGTTATTGTTTTTATCTTCACAATTGCAATTTTGTTCATGGACTTTATTTTTAGCGGAATTTTGAAACTCTTACACCTCCAGTAAGCAGAAAGTAATTATTAATACAGAGCAGGAAGTAATAATGACTAAAGAAAACAACGAAGAAGTTATGGAAAATGCTTCAACTCCCGAAAAAGATGAGAAACAGGAACTTTTGGAAGAAAAACAGGCGGAATTGAGCGCCTCACACAGTTCTTCAAAAGAGCCCAAGAAAAGATGGTATGTTGTCCACACATATTCCGGCCATGAAAACAAGGTTAAAGTCAATCTTGAAAAGCGTATTGAATACATGAACATGGGCGATAAGATTTTCAGGGTCGAAGTTCCTCAAAAAACCATTACAAAAGTCAAAGACGGCAAGAAACAAGACAGAGAAGAAAAAATCTTCCCTGGATATGTGCTTGTTGAGATGATTATGGACGATGACAGCTGGTATGTTGTCCGCCATACTGCCGGAGTTACAAAATTTGTCGGCTCTGCGAAAAAACCGATTCCTGCAAAAGACGCAGAAATCAAAAAAATCATCCACAGAGTACAAACTCAGACAACAAAAATCGAACTTGACGTCAAAGTCGGCGACAAAGTCCGAATTATTTCCGGGCCGTTTGCTGATTTCATCGGCGATATCACAGAAGTTTATCCCGACAAGTCAAAACTCAGAGCAACAGTTTCCATCTTCGGCCGCGAAACGCCCGTTGAGCTGGAATACAAGCAAATACAAAAAGTATAGGGCGGCATAAGCCCTAAATTAATAAGGCAATTTGCCTGTGGAAGGGGATGCGATAGGATTTTGGGCGCAAATCTTGAAAATCAAGAGGCGAAAAGCAAAAATCCTTGAACGAAAAGCCCTGCCAGACCACGAAAGGAGAAAACAATGGCAAAAAAAATCGTAGGAAAAATCAAGCTTCAAATTGAAGCAGGAAAAGCAAATCCGTCACCGCCGGTCGGCCCTGCGCTGGGTCAGCACGGTGTTAACATCATGGATTTCTGCAAACAGTTCAACGCTAAAACAGAATCCCAGGCAGGATACATAATTCCTGTTGTTATTGATGTATATGAAGACAGAAGTTTTTCATTCGTAACAAAAAGCCCTCCGGCTGCTGTTTTGATTAAAAAAGCGCTCAATATACCGAAAGGTTCAGCTCAATCTAACAAAACAAAAGTCGGAACAATTACAAAAGCGCAGCTTGAAGAAATTGCGAAAACAAAAATGGAAGACTTAAACGCAACTACTATGGAAGCGGCAGTCAAAATGATTGCAGGTTCTTGCAGAGCTATGGGCGTAACCGTAGAAGAATAGCAGTTCAAGTCACAACAGTGGAAGGGGACGGCACGAAATTAAAAAAGTCCGTTTTGACCTAAAAATTTCGGCTCAAAAACCCCGTCAGACCACAGAAAGGGAAAAATATGAGTAAATTAACAAAAAGACAAAAGAAAATGGAAGAACTTCTGGAGGGCTTTCAACAGCCGGCTTCAGCAGCAGACGCCATCGCTAAATTAAAAGAAATATCCGAAGCAGTGTCAAAATTTGACGAAACAGTCGAATGCCACATGCGCCTCGGGATTGATGTAAAACGAGCTGAGCAGCAAATTCGTTCAACCACGGTACTTCCTGCCGGATTAGGCAAAGAAGTTCGCGTTTGTGTAATTGCAAAAGGCCCCAAGGCTACTGAAGCAAAAGAAGCTGGCGCAGATGAAGCCGGAGCAGAAGAAGTAGTCGAAAAAATTGCAGACGGCTGGTTTGAATTTGACACATTGATTGCAACTCCTGATTGTATGGGTATGCTCGGAAAACTCGGTAGGGTTTTGGGGCCTAAAGGCTTGATGCCGAACCCGAAAACAGGAACAGTTACTTTTGATATTGCAGCTGCCGTTAAAGATGCCAAAGCAGGTAAGGTTGAATTCCGCGCAGACAAGCAGGGTATGGTTCACGTGCCTATCGGAAAAGTAAAATTCTCAGCAGACGACCTGATGAAGAACTTTTCAACGCTTGCTGACGCAATTTTGAGAGCAAAACCCTCAACAGCAAAGGGAACATACCTGAAATCGGTATTTTTAACAACAACAATGGGCCCGAGTATAAAACTTGACCCCAAAAACATTGCAGCAGAAATTAAAGAACACGTTTAATAATTTCTCAAAAAAATAAAAGGCCCGTCCGAAAAGACGGGCTTTTTGCTATCTTATTTTGACGGACGAAACGTATTTTTCAAGCATATTTTTCAAAATTTCGAACTCCGAATCCGAATAGGTGTTCATAGAGGCAAATTCCGGGTTAAGAGTCGTTGAATTTCGAAATTTTTGTAAATAATAAAGCGACGCACCACGCAAAAACGAACCTATTTTTTCAAAATCATCAAAATTGAGCTGCTCTTTGACAACGGTTGTCCTAAACTCGTAATCAACTCCGCAGTTTTTAATGAAATCAACGGAATCAACTATATTTTTGACATTTACACTGCGATTAACCACCTGAAAATACTTTTCAGGCGGAGCTTTGATATCCATAGCAACATAATCGAGCAAATTTTCCTCAAAAAGCCTTTTTAAGACCTCAGGATTGGTACCGTTTGTGTCAAGCTTAACAAGGAACCCCAGATTTTTCACTTTGCGAGCAAAATCGGGCAAATCAGGCTGCAAAGTAGGTTCTCCGCCCGAAATAACAACGGCATCAAGCTTGTTTTGCCGGTTTTTTAGATATTCCAGGACATCTTTTTGGGGCAGAATGGTTCTTAAATCAAAAAGCCCGCCGTTATGACAGTACCCGCAGGCGAAATTGCAGCCGCAAGTAAAAATAACGGCCGCAATTTTGCCGGGATAGTCTATGAACGAAGTTTTTTGAACGCCGCCGATTTTCATTTTACGCAAAAAGTTTTCCTGTTTTTAAATTCTTCCTGTTTTCCGATGTTCCATTGTTTTATAGGGCGCAAATAGCCGACAATTCGTGAAAAAACCTCACATTCAGCCGAACAAACAGGGCATTTTTCATGCTCACCAGTGATATACCCATGTTCCGGGCACACGCTGAATGTCGGCGAAAACGTAAAATATGGAAGTTTGTAGTTTTCACAAACTTTTTTAACCAGATTTTTCAAAACTGTAATATCCGAAATTGCTTCACCGGCGAATATATGAACAACCGTTCCGCCAGTATATTTAGTCTGGAATTCGTCCTGATGGTCAAGGAGCTCAAAAATGTCATCCGTATAGTTTACGGGCAAATGCGAAGAATTCGTATAAAAAGGAGTTTCACCGCCAATAGCAAAAGCCGGCGACGGAAATTTACTTTTATCGATTTTTGCGAGTCTGTACGAGGTTCCCTCCGCAGGTGTGGCCTCCAGGTTATAATTATGACCCGTTTCCTGCTGAAATTGTTCAATTTCTTTACGCATAAAATCCATCACACGCAGTCCGAACGCCCTGCCATTTTTTGAAGCAATATTTTCATGCAAAAAGTTTTCGCAAGCCTCATTTAAGCCGACAATTCCGATTGTTGAAAAATGATTTTTCCAATAAACGCCGAAACGAGCCTTAATATCTTTCAAATAAAATTTTGTATAAGGATAAAGCCCCGCATCAGTCTGTTTTTCTAGAAATTCACGTTTGATTTCCAGGCCTTCTTTTGCGATTTGCATTTTTTCCTTTAAAATTTTGAAAAAGTCCTTTTCATTACGTGCAATATAGCCGATTCTCGGTAAATTTACAGTAACGACGCCAATTGAACCTGTCAAAGGATTCGACCCGAAAAGACCGCCGCCTCGATATTCAAGCTGACGGTTGTCAATACGAAGCCGGCAGCACATTGAGCGAGCATCTTCTGGTGACATGTCAGAATTAACAAAGTTTGAAAAATAAGGAATGCCATATTTTGCGCTCATCGCCCAGAGCCCGTCCAGCGCCGGATTTCCCCAATCAAAATCTTTCGTAATGTTGTAAGTGGGTATCGGGAACGAAAAAACCTGCCCAAGAGCGTCGCCTTCCATCATAACCTCAAAAAATGCCTTGTTTAACATGTCCATTTCAGGCTGAAAATCGCCGTATGTAAGCTCTTGAGGTTCCCCTCCGATAATAACGGCCTCATTTTGGTAATAATCCGGTACATTTAAGTCCATAGTAATATTCGTAAACGGCGACTGAAATCCAACACGTGTCGGCACGTTCATATTGAAGACAAATTCCTGCATAGCCTGTTTTACCTGCTGAAAATCAAGCCCGTCGTACCTGATAAAAGGCGCCAAAAGCGTATCAAAATTCGAAAATGCCTGAGCTCCGGCCGCTTCTCCCTGCATTGTGTACAAAAAATTCACAGCCTGCCCCAAAGCAGAACGAAAATGTTTTGGAGGAGCGCATTTTACCTTACCGTTTACGCCTGTAAAGCCCTCAATCAAAAGATTTTTCAAATCCCACCCAACGCAGTAAACAGAAATCATATTCAAATCATGAATATGTAAATCACCCGATTCATGCGCGATTTTTATATTTTCGTTGTAAATTTTTTCCAGCCAGTAATTTTTACAAATTTCCGATGCCAGATAATTGTTCAATCCCTGGACAGAATAGGTCATATTTGAGTTTTCTTTGACTTTCCAGTCAAGTTTTTTCAGATATTTTTCCACCAGCAAAGAATTTGCAGAAACCGCAAAGAAATTTCGTCTGTCAGTAAATTTTTTATGTGCTAAAGTACTTTTTGACGGCAAAGATGCAAATTCAACAATCTTTTCGTTAAGTTTTGTTGTTTTGTTCATGTTCACTCTCCTTTAAATAAGTAATCAAACTGAATTGAATCAAAAGATTCAATAAATAGGAGGTATTTTTTAAGAAAAAAATCTCCTGTCTCGAGGCAAATACCTGATAAGCATTCCGACTGTACGGCTGCGGACCAGTGAGGGACTTTCACCCTTGCTTTCCTTATCGGGTTCCATGATGATAAAATTTTTAAACAAATTTGTCAACAAATTACAAAAAACTCGTACAAAAATACGAAAAACCCCAAAAACAAAAAGCGGCAAGCCAATTTACATTTAGACCGGACCAAAAATCTTTTCTTCAGCAACCCCGAAAAACGTGCCCGGTGTTCATTCGCTTGCCACTTACATGATAAGCAAATTTTTAGGAAATTTCACCGCCCGAAAGGATAATTTGATTTTCAAGTTAAAACCGGAAAATTAACTTTATAACTAATTCCAAAGAATTAGAAATTAAGCGCAAAGCACTGATTTTGCGACCAAATCGCCCATTTGCGAAGTCGAAACTTTGCGCATGCCCTCCGTAAAAATATCTTCCGTTCTAAAACCGGATTTCAGGACATTTTTCACTGCATTTTCAATTTCAAGCGCCTCAATTTCCAAAGAAAAGCTGTATTTTAGCATCATTGCGGCAGATAAAATTGTTGCAATGGGATTTACAAGATTTTTTCCTTTCAAATCCGGCGCAGAACCATGAATCGGCTCATACATGCCCAAACCGCTTTCAGAAAGGCTCGCGCTGGGCAAAAGCCCGAGGGAACCGGGAAGCATTGAAGCCTCATCGGACAAAATATCGCCAAAAATATTTCCAGTTGCTATCACATCAAACTGTTTCGGATTTTTAATCAACTGCATCGCCGCATTGTCAACATACATGTGCGAAAGCTCAACTTCCGGATAATTTTTAGCAACATCAACAAAAATCTCGCGCCACAAACGCGAAACATCGAGCACATTTGCCTTGTCAACCGAGCAAAGTTTTTTCGAACGTTTCATCGCGGTTTGAAAAGCGGCATGAGCAATGCGCCGGATTTCATTTTCACGATAAATCATGTTGTTAAACCCGATTTTTTCGCCGTTTTGAACCTCAACACCGCGTGGCTCGCCAAAATAAACATCACCGGTCAATTCTCGAACAATCATTATATCAACGCCGGAGACAATTTCGGGTTTTAAGGGCGAAGAAGAAACGAGTTCTTCAAAAACTAGCGCAGGACGCAAATTTGCAAAAAGATTCAGGGCTTTTCTTATGCCAAGAAGCGCTTTTTCAGGGCGAACTTCGGGCGGGAGCACATCATATTTCCAGTCACCGACCGCACCGAGAAAAACTGCATCAGAATTTTTCGCAAGCGAAATTGTGGAGTCGGGAAGCGGCGTTTTGTGCACATCATAAGCGCAACCACCGATTAAACCGTATTCAAAATTAAAATTTATGCCGAATTTTTCGCCAACAGCTTTAAGAACTTTAACACCTTCCGCAATAACCTCCGGCCCGGTGCCGTCGCCGCCCAAAACCGCAATATTGTAATCAGTCATTTTTCACTCCGAGTTTATTTTTTGTATAATTTACGAGGCCGCCCTGCGAAATCAGTTTTTGAATCGCAGGCGGAAATTTAGCGCACTGATATTCTTTATTTTTTGTCAAATTTTTCACGATTCCGTTCGCCAAATCAAATTCCAGCTCATCACCTGCGTCGGTTTCATCGGGTAAAATGGTATTTTCAAGAATCGGAAGCCCGATATTTATAGAATTTCTAAAAAATATGCGTGCAAAACTTTTTGCAATCACAAGCGAAACTCCGCATGATTTTATTGCAATCGGAGCATGTTCTCTTGAGCTTCCGCAGCCAAAATTTTCACCCGCAACAATAATATCTCCGTCATTTACACGATTGGCAAATGATTTATCAATATCTTCCATGCAATGTGATGCGAGCTCTTTTTCGTCGGAAGTGTTCAGATATCTGGCCGGAATAATTACATCAGTGTCAACATTATTTCCGAATTTATGACAAAATCCTTTGTTTGTATGATTCATCTTCAACTCCGTTTACAAATTTTAAAATTTATATTATAAATAAATAGTATCAAATTATTCATTTAGGCACAACAGGAAAAGGAGATTAAGAATGAATTATTACATTGGCGAAGCAGCTGGAAAAGTTTACGAATTTTTG
>CALUPP010000017.1 GCA_944322685.1 Candidatus Gastranaerophilales bacterium | reverse complement strand
AAATTTTATTTCTCACTTAAATATCCAGAAAATATACCCGATAAAAAGGCCGTGTAAAATATCTATTGTTGAATTGAACCCCCTTGATAACAGGGATTTGCGTGCTTTGAGAGAGCTCAATGATTTGTGGGAGGCAAGTTTTTCGGGAAGTATTTATAAAGATGCAGCCTCAATACACAATATCGGAGAGGCTGATGAGGCTCAAAAATTTTATGTTTTAACTCGACAGATGAAAAATTTTGAAAATATTTTCCCCGAGGATATTCTTGCTGAGGCAAAAATAGTAGAAGATTCTTTTAATGGACGCAGCGTAAATCTTGATTATCTTCAGGTTCATCCGGAAAACATGTTTGGCTCGGAGAATAGGAAATTTAAGCATATTGGAACCGCTTTTCTTGATTTTTTCAAAAATTTATATAAAGGCAAAGAGATAAATCTTCATACGCTGTTTTCTTCGCAAGATTTCTATTTTGCAAACGGTTTTCACCGAGTCGAGCGTGATTCGAATAATTTGTATTTTATTGCTTAAATTTAGCTGATGTTTTTTACAAATGGGCAATTTTTTTTCAAGAAATTACTTTATAATAACATATGGGGAATATAGGAGGATTTTATGCCGGGAAATGATATTAGAGCTAATGTTTCATTGAATTGTTTTCAAAATTTGGATGGCACAAACTTTACTATGACCGGTCTTGAGGAAAAAATTGTAACCAAAAGGGGCTCTGCCGGTACATTTTTAGGGGTTGGCACGGATTTTACCAAGGAAGCTGTCGCAATTTTGGATTTAAAAGGTTCTTATAATTACGACAAAAGCGGAAAAATGAGTCAAAACCTGAGAATTCGAAATACAGTCGGGACTAAAAATTCTGCAACAGAAATTCGATATTCTCCGTTGAGTTTGGATATTCCGATTACGGATAAAACGTCATTTTACGCAAATCCGCATTATGCAGGGAAATACAACTATAAATCTAACGAGTGGACAAACTCGGCCGGCGTTTTTGCAGGGTTTACACAGAAAATTTCTAAAAATGCGACTGTTTCGGTCGAGGTTCAGCGTTATAATTTGCAGGATATAAAGGATAATTCCGGAAAAAACTGGGGTATAAATGCAATTTTGACCTGGAATTTGTAGTTTTTGCCGATGCAATGTTTACCGGTGTAAATTATAGCAAAGAAAATTGCCAATATAGGTTCATTTGCGGCTGATTATGCCTTTTTATCGCCCTAAAATTCACAAATTGCGGCCAAATTTGTCTTATTTAAAAATTTCCGGTGCGTCAGTGCGCAAAATCTCTTTTTTCCCGATAAACAGCCTGTCCCCCTCCGCTATTGATATCTTTTTGAAGCATTTTTTCAGCATTTCAAGGCTTTTGACGGTGTTGAAATTTAGTTCTTTTTCATTTCTGTAACGCGAACAAAGCGTCCAGGTATCATCCGCAAGCGAATAGTGATAGTTTGTTTCCGAGTATGGGAATGCGTGCTGCTGAAAGAGTGATACATTTTTTACACGTTCTAAAAAGACTTTTTTGAATTTTTCAAATTGTTCCAGCGAATACGGGAAAATATCGCCCTCTTTGCCCCCGACCAGAAGCCCTCTTTCCGGGCTTTTTACGAATCTGAAAAGGGAATTTACAAGCTGAGGAAAATTTTTCTTATTTGTATAATCATCCCAAAAATGGAACCCCTCAGCCTCTTTATGCGGGTTAACAAGCCCGCCGCCCGTGCAGGTGCGGATTTCCTCCGAATAAAATTCATCGGCCTTTAAGATATTTGGTTTTGTGTGGACAAAGTCTATAAAATTTTTCTTTTCCAGCATTTTATAGACCGGCCTGTCCACGAATCTTATTTTTGAGGTAAATGAAACGGATTTATTCTTCATATTTGATTAAAAACCGTGAAATATTTTTTTGCTAACGACTGTAAAAATTAAATTAACAAATTTTAATCATATTTTTAAGCATGATATTGTTATAAATAAAATTTAAATGGGGCTTTTATGAAGATTTCTCCTATTGCTGAATTTTTATTGAAAAATAAGGCGATACCAAAGAAAACTGAAAGAAATATTGTTGATTTTTATACTCAAAATAACGAGTATCTTGGCTCTTTAACCAAAGAAAATTGTAATAAGGGGCGTTTTGTTTCGCTAACGGTTTTTGATAAAACTTTAAAACCGTTGTACCACAAAATGGTAGAGCTGCTGGAGCCTTTTGTAAATAAAATCTATATTGCAGGCGAAACTGTTGATAACGACAGGCTGATTAATCCAAGTTTTTTACGAAAAATCACAGAAATAGATTTTTCGAAGAATCTGGTAAAAAAAACTACTGTTGAATCAAAGCTAAAGACAAAATTAAAATTAATGGATGAATATCTTCCGTACAAAATTTATAAACCCGAGGGGAAAATCAGCTATTCGAAACCCGTAATTCTAGAGGACTTAATGGATACAGATTCTGCAATACCTGTGTTAAAAAAAACTGCATTTCAGGTGACAAATTTTATTATTTAGCAGTTTTAAAAAAAATATAATGAATATAAGGTCAACTAATAGTATCTATTCGCCATCGTTTAAGGCAAATATAAATAAAATCTCAAAGACTATACAAAATAACGAATGTTTGCAAAATGTTCCTGTCATGTCAAAAAACGTCTTGTTACAGAAGTTTTTTGAATTGTACGGGGAGCCCATGGCTGCTGAATTTGTTCAGCATTTAAAAACTGAAAATCTAAAATATCTTTATTCACTGGCTTCAAAAGTCGATTTGAGCGGTTATCGCAGGATAGAGATGGACAAGCTCCCGCAGTTTTCGCATATGGAAATGTTTAAATTGAAAGAGATTGAACCTTTATTGTTGTCCAAAAATGATCTTGGTTTGTGGAATTATTCTGCGGATTACGTGCTAAATGTCAGCAGTCTGAATAAAAAGCAGCAATCAACATTATTGAATTTGGTTCAGTGCAATGTGACACCGTTTAGTGCAAAAGGTATTATTGAATATCCTGATTTAAATTGGGATAAACTTG